>NZ_JBFAIS010000011.1:81066-163004 GCF_040654795.1 Streptomyces sp. NPDC050617
GTTGAACGAACGAGCCGGACGGTCCCGGTCGCCGCCACGGTTGAAACCACCGCCCGAGCGGTCGTCACGACGCTCGTACGAACGGCCGCCACGGTCATCACGCCGGTCGTCACGCCGGTCATCCCGACGGTCGTCACGGCGCTCGAAGTTGCCCCGCTCGTCACGGCGGTCGTTCGCCTGGGCCGGCACCGACGCAGCGGCGGCCGCGGCCGTCTCCTGCGCCTTCTCGGTGGCGGCGGCCTCGGCGGCGGCGGCCACGGCGGCCTCCGGGTCCTCGCCGCGCTCGCGGGCGGAGCGCGCCAGCAGGCGGTCCGCCTCCTCGCGCAGCTCGGTCGCGCGGCGCTGCACCCGCTCCAGCTGCCGGCCGAGGTCCTGGACCTCGCGCTCGGCCTGCTTGGCGGCGTTGTTCGCGGAGTCGGCCTGCACCTCGGTCAGCGAGCGGGCGCCGGTGATCTGGGCGACCTCGTCGTCGAACGCGCCGGCGCCGCCGACGATGTGGCGCGAGGCGTCCACGCCCGCGTCCTCCATCAGCCGGAAGATCTGCTTGCGCTGGTGCGGCAGGGCGAGCGAGACGACGGTGCCGGACTGCCCCGCGCGGGCCGTACGGCCGGAACGGTGCAGGTAGTCCTTGTGGTCGCCGGCCGGGTCGACGTTGAGCACCAGGTCGATGCCGTCGACGTGGATGCCGCGGGCGGCGACGTCGGTGGCGACGAGGACGTTGACGTGACCGTCCTTGAAGTCCGCCAGCGTGCGGGTGCGCGCGCCCTGCGTCATGCCGCCGTGCAGCGCGTCCGCGCGCACACCGGAGTCGATCAGCTGCTCCGCGATGCGGTCGGCGCCCAGCTGGGTCCGTACGAAGATGATCGTGCGGCCCTTGCGGGCGGCGATGGCGGCGGTGACCGGCGCCTTGTCCTTCGGCTTCACGACGAGCACGTGGTGGCTCATGGTGGTGACCGCGCCCTGGGCGGCGTCGACCTCGTGGCTGACCGGGTCGGTCAGGTAGCGCTTGACCAGGGTGCCGATCTCGTTCTCCATCGTGGCGGAGAACAGCATCCGCTGGCCGCCGCTGGGCACCAGGTCGAGCAGCTCGGTGACCTCGGGCAGGAAGCCCAGGTCGGACATCTGGTCGGCCTCGTCGAGGACGGCCACCTCGATCTTGTCGAGGGAGGCGGCGCCGCGGTTGATGATGTCGCGCAGCCGGCCCGGGGTGGCGACGAGGATGTCGACGCCGCGCTCCAGGGCGTAGATCTGGTTGCCCATCGAGGTGCCGCCGCAGACGACCTTCATCTTGAGGCCGAGCACGTCGCCGTAGGGCTGGAGCGCGTCGGCGACCTGCATCGCCAGCTCGCGGGTCGGGGTGAGGATCAGGCCGCGGGGGCGCTTCTTCTCGGTGTGGCCGTCGGCCAGCTGGGTGAGCAGCGGGAGGCCGAAGGAGAGGGTCTTGCCGGAGCCCGTACGGCCGCGGCCGAGGATGTCCTTGCCGGACAGGGCGTCCGGGATCGTCGCGGCCTGGATCGGGAACGGCGTGGTGACGCCGTTCTGCGCCAGCTTGCGGACGATGTGCTCGTTGAGCCCGAGGTCGCCGAAGGTGACGGTCGGCTCGCCGACCCCCTCTTCGGCCTCCTCGACTGCCTCGGCCGCGGCTTCCTCGACGGCTTCGGCGGCCTCGGACACCGCGGTGTTCTCGGTGCTCACGATGGGCTGTTCGTCAGCTGCGCTCGCAACGCTCTCGTCGTTCACGGCGTTGTCGGCGGAGACGGCTGTGCTGGAAATGGACATGCGAAATGCGAAACCTTCCGGAGTCTCGGCACGCGCCCAAGCTCCGTGTCGGCTTCACAAATGACCGCCTCAATGCGGTCAGCCACGGCAAGGTAAGGAACGCGCCACGCGGCGCGCTTCGGTTCGGCGCCGGGCAAATGGGATCAAACGATCTACCACCATACGCACCCCACCCCGCGCCACGCAAGTCGCCCCCTGATCAGCCGCCGCCACAGGCCGCACGCCCGGCCGCACGCCCGGCCGCGCGCCCCTCGCCGTACGCCCTCGCCGTACGCCCTCGTCATACGCCGTACGGGCGCTACGCCACCGGGCCGGCCTGCGGCGAGACCAGCGGTTCCCGCTGCGGCGCGGAGGCCGCCGAGGACGTCGTCGGCGACGCGGGCGGCTGCGAGACGGTCGGCGGCGGGGTCGGCTCGACCGGGTCCGTCGGCTTCGGGGGGTCCTTCGGCTTCGACGGCTCGCCCGGCGAGGACGGCGGGCCCGGCCGCCCGGACGTCGGCGGCTTCGGCCGCGTACCCGGCCGCTCTGGCCGCTTCCCGGGCTCCGGTTCGGCGGCCCCCGCGGACTCGGACTCGGAGGCGGAGGACGAGGCGTTGGCGGGGGTCGCCGACCCCTTCGAGGAGGGTTTGCCGTCCTCGTCCCCCGGCCGCGGGCTCTTGCCGCCCTTGGCCGTCTTCGTGCCCGTACCCATGCCCGTACGCGCCCGGCCGTCGTCTCGCGCCACGCCGCCGTCCGGCTGCGGGCCGCCGCCCCGGTGGCCCGACGACTTGGACGGCGCGGGCTTCGCGGGGTCGCTCACGCTCATGCAGCCGCCGAGGGCCATGGCCGCGACGGCGACGGCCGCGGCGCGGACGAGCGCGACGGGTACCTGGGACGCGGGCGGGGACATCGCGCGCATGGGCATGGGGACCACCTTCGGGTCGCGGAGCACGGGCCCCCTGCCCAACTGACCTCCCCCCGCGCAGGACACGCGCCCCGCGCGCCCGGCGCGGTTCGCCCGCCCCCGCCACCCCGCCGGCCGGCGCGGCGCGGCCGGGGACCGTCACCCGTAGCCCAGCGCGTGCAGCCGCTCGTCGTCGATGCCGAAGTGGTGGGCGATCTCGTGAACGACCGTCACCTCCGTCTCCGCGACCACGTCTTCGCGGGACGCGCACATCCGCAGCGTCGGACCCCGGTAGACCGTGATGCGGTCGGGCAGCACGCCCGCGTACCACTCGCCGCGCTCGGTGAGCGGCGTCCCCTCGTAGAGCCCGAGCAGCTCCGGCTCCTCCGCGGGCGGCTCGTCCTCCACGAACACCGCGACGTTGTCCATCAGCCTCGTCAGCTCCGGCGGGATCCGGTCGAGCGCCTCGGCGACCAGCCCCTCGAACTCCTCGCGCGTCATCTCCAGCACACCCGCCATTGTCCGCGACGGGCCCCGGCCCCGCCGGGCGGACGCCGCACCGGGCACGGCCCCCGGCAGCCGCCCGAGGCCGCACCCTCTCCCCCAGAAGCCCCCGGAGCCCCCTTTTGCAGCTCTTCGGGAAACCGTTTTGGCGATACCTCCCCGCATCCCATATGCTTCTCACGTCCCCGACGCGCTGCGAAGCGCCCAGGTGGGCCATCAGCCCTCATCGTCTAGTGGCCCAGGACGCCGCCCTTTCAAGGCGGTAGCACGGGTTCGAATCCCGTTGGGGGCACGCATTACCGTGTGCGAGACTGGTTCAGGCCGGTTTCGCACCATGCAAGGTCCTGTGGAGCAGTTTGGAGTGCTCGCCACCCTGTCAAGGTGGAGGCCGCGGGTTCAAATCCCGTCAGGACCGCTGCGGCTGGGTAGCTCAGTTGGTACGAGCGATCGCCTGAAAAGCGATAGGTCGCCGGTTCGACCCCGGCCCCAGCCACACCCTGTGGCACAGGCCCCGATCCCCCGGATCGGGGCCTGTCGCGTTGTACGGGCCCGGGCAGGCCCCGGAGGGCCCGTGCCGGCTCAGCCGGACGGGGACGCGGCGTGCGTGTGCGACCGTACGGCGGGCCGGCCGCCGGGGTGCCGGTGGCGCCAGATCCAGAAGACCGCGGTGGACACGACGGCCCAGGCCGCCAGCACCAGGAACGGGAAGGCGTGCTGGTAGCGGCCGAAGTAGACCGCGGTGTGCTGCGCGTTGACGGAGGCCCCCGGCGGCAGCCAGCGGCCGATCTCGCCGAGTACGGACGGCAGCAGCGGCCAGGACACGGCGCCGCCGGAGGACGGGTTGCCGAGGAGCACCATCACGCCCCAGGTGGGGATCATCGCCCAGCGGCCGATGAGGGTGTTGAACATCGTGAAGACCATGCCCGACGTGAACATCGTGAACGCCAGGATCAGCCAGGACTCGACGAACGGCAGGTCCAGCGCGCCCAGCAGCCAGTCCACGACCGCGGCGATGGCGAAGGCGCCGAGCAGCGCGTACGCGGCGGTGAAGGCGATCCGCTCGGCCGGATTGAGCCCTCGGGCGTGCACGCTGAGCTGAATGGCCCCGACGAAGCCGATGATGACGGCGGCCAGCGAAATGTAGAAGAGCGCGAGGCCGCGCGGGTCGCCTTCCTGGAGCGGCTTGACGTCCTTGACGGTCACGGGCACCCCGACCGCCTTGCCGACCTTCGGGGCGGCCTGGGTCAGCACCTGGGCGACGGTGGCCCCGGAGGCGCCCGACACGTCGAGGCGGACGTGGCCGTCGGCGACGTCGAGGACGGCGAAGACCTGCTGCTCGTCGACGGCGCGGCGGGCCTGCTCGTACGACGGGTAGTCGTGCAGCTTCAGCGAGGCGTTGAGGGCCTTCTCCATGCCGCCGATGAACGCCTCGCCGCGCGGGGTGTGCTTGCCGCCGACGACGGCGGTGGGGATGTGGTGCGGGGTGGGGTTGGCCATCGTGTAGGTGTACGAGCCCGCGAAGAGTCCGGCCGCGGCGGCGAGGATGAACAGCAGCACCGTCGCGGGCAGGAACGGCGAGTTCTTGAAGGCCGTCCACCGGTCGGCCGCGCTGGGGGGCCTGCCGTGGGCGCCGTGGGCGTGGCTCCCGCCGGATGAGTCGCCGGATGAGTCGCCGGGTGGGGCACCGGGTGAAGAAGTCTCCTGGTCGTCCTGTTGATCATCCATAAGGCCACGCTAAAGCACCTATAGGGGACATTCTCGGTTGGGTTCGCAGACCACAAATGGTTCGCCAGTCTTTTCCGGGAGGTGAGATCCTGGAGGACGTATGTCCAGTCAGCCTGCCCCCGCCCTGCCCGCCCTCCTGGAGCGGCTCCCCGACCTGATGCTGCGCGATCAGCAGCGGCTGGGCCGCCGGCTCGACGGCGCGCGCCGCATCCGCAAACCCGAGGCCCGTTCGGCCGTACTGGCCGAGATCGCGGCCGACGTCGACGCGGCCGAGCTGCGGGTGGCCGCCCGCCGCGAGGCCGTGCCGAAGATCAGCTACCCCGAGCAGCTGCCGGTCAGCCAGAAGAAGGACGAGATCCTGGCGGCCATCCGCGACCACCAGGTCGTGGTCGTCGCCGGCGAGACCGGCTCCGGCAAGACCACCCAGATCCCCAAGATCTGTCTGGAGCTGGGCCGCGGCGTCAAAGGGCTGATCGGGCACACCCAGCCGCGCCGGCTCGCGGCCCGTACCGTCGCCGAGCGCGTCGCCGAGGAGCTGAACACCCCGCTGGGCGAGGCCGTCGGCTGGAAGGTCCGCTTCACCGACCAGGTCGGCGGCGACACCCTCGTGAAGCTGATGACGGACGGCATCCTGCTCGCGGAGATCCAGACCGACCGCGAGCTGCGCCAGTACGACACGATCATCATCGACGAGGCGCACGAGCGCAGCCTCAACATCGACTTCATCCTCGGCTATCTGGCCCAGCTGCTGCCGCGCCGACCGGACCTGAAGGTCGTCATCACCTCGGCGACCATCGACCCGGAGCGCTTCGCCCGGCACTTCGCGAGCTTCGCGTCCGTGGCCGGCGACGAGGGCGGGAACAGCGCGCCGATCGTGGAGGTCAGCGGCCGTACGTACCCCGTGGAGGTGCGCTACCGGCCGCTCCTGGAGGAGGGGTCCGAGGACAGCGACCGGGACCAGATCACCGCGATCTGCGACGCCGTGGACGAGCTCCAGCGCGAGGGCGACGGCTTCGGCGACATCCTGGTCTTCCTCTCCGGCGAGCGCGAGATCCGCGACACCGCGGACGCCCTGGAGAAGAAGAAGCTCAGATCCACCGAGATCCTGCCGCTGTACGCGCGCCTCTCGCACGCGGAGCAGCACCGGGTCTTCCAGCGCCATCAGGGGCGGCGAATCGTTCTGGCGACCAATGTCGCCGAGACCTCCCTGACCGTGCCCGGCATCCGGTACGTGATCGATCCCGGCTCCGCCCGCATCTCCCGCTACAGCCACCGCACCAAGGTCCAGCGGCTGCCGATCGAGCCGGTCTCGCAGGCCAGCGCCAACCAGCGCAAGGGCCGCTGCGGCCGTACGAGCGACGGCATCTGCATCCGCCTCTACTCCGAGGACGACTTCCTCTCGCGCCCGGAGTTCACGGACGCGGAGATCCTCCGTACGAACCTGGCCTCCGTGATCCTCCAGATGACCGCCGCCGGGCTCGGGGACATCGAGAAGTTCCCCTTCATCGACCCGCCGGACCGCCGCAACATCAAGGACGGCGTGGACCTGCTGGTCGAGCTGGGCGCGATCGACCCGAAGCAGAAGGACGTCAAGAAGCGGCTCACCCCGATGGGCCGCAAGCTCTCGCAGCTGCCGGTGGACCCGCGGCTGGCCCGGATGGTCCTGGAGGCCGACCGGAACGGCTGCGTCCGCGAGGTCATGGTGATCGCCGCGGCGCTCTCCATCCAGGACCCCCGCGAGCGGCCGTCCGACAAGCAGGCGCAGGCGGACCAGCAGCACGCCCGGTTCAAGGACGAGAGCAGCGACTTCCTCGCCTTCCTGAACCTGTGGCGCTATGTGCGCGAGCAGCAGAAGGCCCTGTCGTCGTCGGCCTTCCGGCGCATGTGCCGCGGCGAGTTCCTGAACTACCTGCGGATACGCGAGTGGCAGGACATCTACAGCCAGCTGCGTACGGTCGCCAAGACGATGGGCATCCACCTCTCCGAGGAGGACGCGGCACCGGACCACATCCATACGGCGCTGCTCTCCGGGCTGCTCTCGCACCTCGGCCTGAAAGAGGCGGAGAAGAACGAGTATCTGGGCGCGCGCAGCGCCAAGTTCGCCGTCTTCCCGGGGTCGGCGCTCTTCAAGAAGCCGCCGCGCTGGATCATGTCGGCGGAGCTGGTGGAGACCTCCCGGCTGTGGGCGCGGGTCAACGCGAAGATCGAGCCGGAGTGGGTCGAGCCGCTCGCCCAGCACCTGGTCAAGCGCACGTACAGCGAGCCGCACTGGGAGCAGAAGCAGGCGGCGGTGATGGCGTACGAGCGGGTGACGCTGTACGGCGTGCCGATCGTCGCGCAGCGGAAGGTCAATTACGGCCGTATCGACCCGGAGACCAGCCGCGACCTCTTCATCCGCAACGCGCTCGTGGAGGGCGACTGGCGCACGCACCACCAGTTCTTCCACGACAACCGGAAGCTGCTCGGCGAGGTCGAGGAGCTGGAGCACCGGGCCCGCCGCCGCGACATCATGGTGGACGACGAGACGCTCTTCGACTTCTACGACGAGCGGCTGCCGGACGACGTCGTGTCCGGGGCGCACTTCGACTCGTGGTGGAAGCGCAAGCGCCGGGAGGAGCCGGAGCTGCTCAATTTCGAGCACTCCATGCTCATCAACGAGAACGCCGAGCAGGTCACCAAGGACGACTATCCGGACACCTGGCGGCAGGGCGGCCTGAAGTTCAAGGTGACCTACCAGTTCGAGCCGGGCGCGGACGCCGACGGCGTGACCGTCCACATCCCGCTCCAGGTCCTCAACCAGGTCTCCGCCGAAGGCTTCGACTGGCAGATCCCGGGGCTGCGGGAGGACCTGGTCACCGAGCTGATCCGGTCGCTGCCCAAGCCGATCCGGCGCAATTACGTGCCCGCGCCGAACTTCGCCAAGGCGTTCCTGGAGCGCGCGGTACCGCTCCAGGAGCCGCTGACGACCACGCTGACGCGGGAGCTGCAGCGGATGGTGGGCGTGCGGATGGAGCCGGACGACTTCGATCTGAGCCGGGTCCCCGACCATCTGAAGATCACGTTCCGGGTGGTCGACGAGCGGCGCCGCAAGATCGCCGAGGAGAAGGACCTGGAGGCGCTGCGCCTCGCCCTCAAGCCGAAGACGCGGGCGGCCATCACCAAAGCCTTCGAGCAGGCGTCCGAGGGCTCCGGCGGCGGCGGTCCGGAGCAGCGCTCCGGGCTCACGTCGTGGACGGTGGGCACGCTGCCGCGCACCTTCGAGACCCGGCGGGCCGGGCAGCCGGTGAAGGCGTACCCGGCGCTGGTCGACGAGGGCGCGTCGGTGGCGGTGAAGCTCTTCGACACCGAGCCGGAGCAGCGCCAGGCGATGTGGCGCGGCACGCGCCGACTGATCCTGTTGAACCTGCCGTCGAACCCGGCGAAGTTCGCCCAGGACAAGCTGTCCAACCAGCAGAAGCTCGCGCTCTCGCGGAACCCGCACGGCTCGATCGCGGCCCTCTTCGAGGACTGCGTGTCAGCCGCCGCGGACCGGCTGATCGCGGCGCGCGGCGGGCCGGCCTGGGACGAGGAATCGTTCCGCAAGCTCTTCGACGCGGTACGGGCGGACATCGTCGACGCGACGCTCGACGCGATCCGCAAGGTGCAGGAGGTCCTCGCGGCCTGGCAGGCGTGCGAGCGCCGGCTGAAGGCGACCACCTCGCCGGTGCTCCTGCCGTCGCTGACCGACATCAAGGAGCAGCTGGCCGAGCTGATCAAGCCGGGCTTCGTCACGGCCCACGGCGCCCGCCGGCTGCCCGACCTGATGCGCTACCTGGTGGCGGTCGACCGGCGGCTCCAGCAGCTCCCCACCAACGCCCAGCGGGACCGCGCCCGGCTGGAGAAGGTGAAGGAGATGCGGGACGAGTACGCGTGGCTGCTGGAGCAGCTGCCGAAGGGGCGGCCGGTGCCGCAGCAGGTCCTGGACATCCGCTGGATGATCGAGGAGCTGCGGGTGAGCTATTTCGCGCACGCGCTGGGCACGGCCTACCCCGTTTCGGACAAGCGGATCGTGAAAGCGATCGACGAGGCGGCCCCCTGAGCCACTGGTTCGACCGCACCCCCTGAGCTGCTGTAGAGTCTTGCTTCGCAGCCGCACGAGAGTGCGGGGCGAAGCAAGGTCCTGTGGAGCAGTTTGGAGTGCTCGCCACCCTGTCAAGGTGGAGGCCGCGGGTTCAAATCCCGTCAGGACCGCAGTAGTTGAAGGGCCCGCATCCGATCGGATGCGGGCCCTTCTGCCGTCCCCGGCGGCCTGCGCCCGGCGGACGTCCGTACGCGCCGCCGAAGGCCGCGCCCGGCCCTCCCGCCCCAGAAGATCACCAACGCCCCTCAGACGCCCCTGGAGCCCGCCTGGAGCGCCTCCGGAGGTCCCGGCGGCGCCCGCCGGGCCGCTGGCTCTTCCGTGGCTCTTGACGGCGGCATGGTCCGCCGGTACCCAGGCAGAAGGAGGTGCCGCGCTCCATGACGAGAACTTCCCCTCACGAGACCAGGGCGCTGCTGCGCGCTCATCTGTCGGCCGCTTCGAGCTACCGCCATCTGTCGAGGCACTGCCCGATCTGCCACCGGCTGCTGCGCCTCGCCGCCCTGGAACGGCCGGCCGAGCGCAGCAGGGACGAAAGTCCCCCGGCTCGGTGACCAACGGCGGGCGGTTGGGGGTCAGTCGGGTGGAAGGCTGAGCGTGGGAGCGTTCTCATCCGTCTCATTACCGCAGCTGTGCCGTAGGCCACAAGAACGACGCACTGTGACGGGAGTCACCGAAAGAGTTTCAAGGTGGGAGGAACTCACCCCTCACCTACAAAGGGTCAATTTAATATGTGCAATTGCACTCCCCTTAAACGGACTCCGGACGGAGCCGCACGAACCCTCCCGAGCCACCCGTACGGACGTCCCGCAACCACTCGTAAGAGTTCGCCCGAGCCCATACGAGCCCCCGCCGGCCGCGCGCCGGCCGACGCGATCAGGGCATAAAAAGATCGCGCTGGACCCGGCGGAGTCCAGCGCGATCGACGACTGCCCTAGAGGAGCCGGGCGTGGGGCCTGTTGGGGCAGGCGCCTAGTCGTGGTGCAGCTAGGTGGAACTGATGGAGCAGGTGCTGCGGGTGCAACAGGTGAAGCTGATGACGCAGGTGAAGCGGGTACTGCCAGTGGAGCTGAACGAGCGGCTACCGGATTGGGGGACCCGGCGAACAGCCCGGTGACGCAAGGGTGTAGCGGTTGTTCAGGCTTCGCTGCGCTGCTGCGGAATGCCCGCCAACAGCGCGCGGACCTCCGCTTCGCGGTAACGCCGGTGCCCTCCGAGCGTGCGGATGGACGTGAGCTTGCCTGCCTTGGCCCAGCGCGTGACCGTCTTCGGGTCCACGCGGAACATCGTGGCAACCTCAGCCGGGGTCAGCAGCGGCTCGGCATCAGGGGTGCGAGCGGTCATGAGCGGCCTCCTCGGGAGAACCGAACCATCACGGTTCTTTCCTCTAAATTCTGCACCTTGACCCGCGTTGCCCGAAATGGCAGACGCGGGCCGAGTCGGTTATAGGACGAACGGCTTGTCCTCGGCACTACAACTACACCATCCGTCCAGCCGCGTCGGCCAAACCGATGGAATTGCCCTCTCAGGTGTTCAACCTCGACGGAACCCGATGGACCATGCCATAGCGGACAGTCACGCCACCGTGACGATCAGTCACAGTGGGATCAGGGGTCACCAGACCCGCCAAGGAGTGCAATGCCGAGCAATCCGCCCGAAGTTGAGCGGAAGGAGCCATTCCCAGACTCCTTGTCCTATTTTGACACGACAGTGGGGGATGCGCGCAAGGCCCGATGTCAGTGCTTTAGGTCACGGTTGCGGCAATGGCCCGGATCGGGACCTAGGTCCTTACCTGGGTGGCAACTCATCCGCCACAACAGCATCTCACCAGCGCTGCTGCCACTGCCGACTCTTTCATCCCTTGGGACACGACTGCCTCTTGAGACTTCGACAGCCTCACGGGCATCTTGGTTCCCGTACGGTCGCCAATTCGCGTTCGGACTCCGACGACTCGGCTGTCCCGGCCGCCTGCTCCACGGGCTCGGCCCGCGCCGGGCCCAGCTTCGTGCCGGGCTCGGCCCACGCCGGCCTCAGCTCGCGTACTGGCGGTCCCGGACCGCGCTCCACCGGTCCGTCAGCCGCTCGTACGCCGCGCCGGCCCCCGCGCCGTCGCCCTCGCGCAGCGCGGCGAGCCCCTCCGCCACGTCCTCCACCGACCGGTCGTCGGCGAGGTCCGCCTCCGGCACCACGTGCACCAGCCCGCCGTAGTCCAGCTCCACCAGGGAACGCGGGTGGAACTCCTCCAGCCAGCGCCCCACCTCCATCAGGCCGTCGATCAACGGGCCCTCTTCGAGGGAGTCCTTGAGGGTGCGCAGCCCCCGCGCCACCCGGCGCCGGGCCTCGACCATCGGCGTGCGGTAGCGCAGCACCAGCCCGTCGTCGCCCTTGTCGTACTCGCGCTCCTCGGCCGCGAAGAGGACGAACCAGCGCACCGGGACGTGCCAGGTCGCCGTCTTGATCCACGGCCGGGCGTCCGGATTGCGCTCCCGCCACCGCTCGTAGTCCGCCTCCGCCTGCCGGCGCACCACCGGGGGCAGGGCCGCGTCCAGGACGAGCCCCGGAAGCTGCTCCGTGAGCCCTTCGAGCGCCTGCCAGCCGCGCAGCCGCGTCCGCCAGGGGCAGACGCAGGTCACGCCGTCCACGACCGCCACGAACGCGTCGCCGCTCTCGTGCACCGGAACCGCGACGGGCGGCGTCGGCAGCAAGTCCGCGAGCGAGCGGCGGAGTTCGTCCTGGGCGCTCGGGAGCGTCTCGCGCTTCGCGTAGCGCGCCCAGTGACCACGCTCGGGTTCCGGGAAAGCGGCCAGTGGCTCGTAAACCCGCAGATACGCTGTATACGGGACAATCACTGACGACGCCAAGGTCACGCCCGCTCCCTCAAGCCGGAGTCCGTCACTGGGAGTTGTCCTCCCCGTACTGGCCAAATCGTCCCACGCCACCGCCGCCTGGGAGAGTGATCCTCGGCACCTACCTGATCTGCCGGGCCGCCAGGTCTTACGCTCTTGCCGACCGGCCCTCCCCCACCCCTCGGAGGGCTTCCTCCGCGACATATGGGAGTCACCACCGTGACCGACGTACGTCCCACCCTCGACGCCGACAATGTGCTGCACACGCTCTTCCGATCGGACCAGGGCGGCCATGAGCAGGTCGTGCTCTGCCAGGACCGGGAGAGCGGGCTGAAGGCCGTCATCGCCCTCCATTCCACGGCCCTGGGCCCGGCCCTCGGCGGCACCCGCTTCTATCCGTACGCCTCGGAGGACGACGCCGTCCAGGACGCCCTCAACCTGTCCCGCGGCATGTCGTACAAGAACGCGCTCGCCGGGCTGGACCACGGCGGCGGCAAGGCGGTGATCATCGGCGACCCGGCCCCGGTGGCGGAGGGCGGCGCGAAGTCGGAGCAACTGCTGCTCGCCTATGGCCGGTTCGTGGCTTCCCTCGGCGGCCGTTATGTGACCGCGTGCGACGTCGGCACGTACGTCCAGGACATGGACGTCGTCGCGCGCGCCAACCGCTGGACCACGGGCCGCTCGCCCGAGAACGGCGGCGCCGGCGACTCCTCCGTGCTCACCGCCTTCGGCGTCTTCCAGGGCATGCGCGCCTCCGCCGAGGCCGCCTGGGGCGAGCCCACGCTGCGCGGCCGCACGGTCGGCGTCTCCGGCGTCGGCAAGGTCGGCCACCACCTCGTGCGGCACCTCGTCGAGGACGGCGCGTCGGTCGTCGTCACGGACGTGCGGGCGGAGTCGGTCGAGCGCGTCCTGGCCCACCACCGGGAGGGGGTCAGGGCCGTCGCCGACACCGACGCGCTCATCCGCACCGAGCTGGACGTGTACGCGCCCTGCGCGCTCGGCGGCGCGCTGAACGAGGAGACCGTGCCCGTCCTCACCGCGAAGATCGTCTGCGGCGCGGCCAACAACCAGCTCGCCCATCCGGGCGTCGAGAAGGACCTCGCCGACCGGTCCATCCTTTATGCCCCGGACTACGTCGTGAACGCGGGTGGCGTGATTCAGGTCGCGGACGAGCTGCACGGCTTCGACTTCGACCGGGCGAAGGCCAAGGCGACGCGGATCTATGACACGACTCTGGCCATATTCGACCGCGCGAAGTCCGAGGGCATCCCGCCCGCCGAGGCAGCCGACCGGCTGGCCGAGCAGCGCATCGCCGACGCCCGCGCGGCGGCTCTGTAGCCCGTTCACAGTCGTTAACGACAACCGTACGGCGGGCGGGAAGGGAGAGATCTCTCACCACCCGTCGGCGGGTCGCCGCGCGGGACACGTTAAAATCGCAGATGACCAGCGAGGACGGGGCTCCTTGCGGGTTCTGCTCCGGGGCGCGTCACGCGGGCGACGTACCGTATGACCGCGGAAGCAGGTACCGTTGAAGCCCTACAGACCGGTCTCTCCGTCGAGAGTCCGCTCTGACTCATGAACGCGTGTCAAGACTCTGGGGCCGTCGAGCCCCGTCATTGAGGGGGTCGAGCCATGGGGCGCGGCCGGGCCAAGGCCAAGCAGACGAAGGTCGCCCGCCAGCTGAAGTACAACAGCGGCGGGACGGACCTCTCGCGCCTGGCCAACGAGCTGGGTGCAACTCCCACGAAGCAGCCGCCGAAGAGCGAGCCGCTTGTTGAGGACGAGGACAAGCTGGACGACGATCCGTACGCTCAGTACGCGGATCGTTACAACACTGACGATGCCGAGGGCGAGGACGACGACCAGTCGTCGGATCAGCACTCACATCGTCGCCGCACTTGACGCCCTTCAAGCGTCCGCCTCCGCGGTACGACCACTGACCCGGTCCAGGGCCCGCCCCCGGACCGGGTTCTGTGCTGCCCCGCGCCGGATCAGCCTGCGTAGTCACCGGTCAGTGCCACTGCCTCGACGTCTGTGCCGCGCTCGGTGATCTCGCCGGCCACCCAGGCGTCCACGCCGCGGTCGGCCAGTGCCGTGAGGGCCACGTCCGTCGCCGCCTCGGGCACGACGGCCACCATGCCGACGCCCATGTTCAGCGTCTTCTCCAGCTCCAGGCGCTCGACGCCGCCGAGCCGTCCGACCAGGTCGAAGACCGGGCCCGGGGTCCAGGTCGAGCGGTCCACTACGGCGTGCAGCCCGTCCGGGATCACCCGGGCCAGATTGTTCGCGAGCCCGCCGCCGGTGATGTGCGAGAAGGCGTGCACCTCGGCCGTACGGGCCAGGGCCAGGCAGTCCAGCGAGTAGATCTTGGTGGGCTCCAGCAGCTCCTCGCCGAGGGTGCGGCCGAACTCCGCCACCTCGCGGTCCAGCGCCCAGCCGGCCCGGTCGAAGAGCACGTGGCGCACGAGCGAGTACCCGTTCGAGTGAAGACCGGACGACGCCATGGCGATCACCGTGTCACCCGTACGGATGCGATCCGCGCCCAGCACCTGATCGACCTCGACCACGCCCGTACCGGCGCCCGCGACGTCGAAGTCGTCGACGGCCAGCAGCCCCGGGTGCTCGGCGGTCTCGCCGCCGACGAGGGCGCAGCCCGCGAGGACGCACCCCTCGGCGATGCCCTTGACGATGGCGGCGACCCGCTCCGGGTGGACCTTGCCGACGCAGATGTAGTCGGTCATGAAGAGCGGCTCGGCGCCGCAGACCACCAGGTCGTCGACGACCATCCCGACCAGGTCGTGGCCGATGGTGTCGTAGACGCCCATCCGGCGGGCGATGTCGACCTTCGTGCCGACGCCGTCGGTCGCGGAGGCCAGCAGCGGGCGCTCGTACCGCTTCAGGGCGCTCGCGTCGAAGAGCCCGGCGAAGCCGCCGAGCCCGCCGACGACCTCGGGGCGGGTGGCCTTGCGGACCCACTCCTTCATCAGTTCTACGGCGAGGTCGCCGGCCTCGATGTCGACGCCGGCGCCCGCGTAGCTGGCGCCCGCGTCCGGACGCGGCGCGGCCTCAAAAGACTCTGCAGGCATTGCTGGAACTTTCTCGTCGGTGAGCTGCGGCGTTGCGAGAGCTGCGGCGCTACGGGCGGCGGAGGGCGTCCGCCGCGTCGGGCCCGCCCGCGAGCTCGGTCTCCAGGAGGTGCTTGCCCAGCAGCTCCGGGTCGGGCAGCTCCATCGGGTACTCGCCGTCGAAGCAGGCCCGGCACAGGTCCGGCTTGGCGATCGTGGTCGCCTCGATCATCGCGTCCGTGGAGATGTACGCGAGGGAGTCGGCCCCCAGCGACTTGCCGATCTCCTCGACCGACAGACCGTTGGCGATCAGCTCCGCGCGGGTCGCGAAGTCGATGCCGAAGAAGCACGGCCACTTGATCGGCGGGGACGAGATCCGGATGTGCACCTCGGCCGCGCCGGCCTCGCGGAGCATCCGGACCAGGGCGCGCTGGGTGTTGCCGCGGACGATCGAGTCGTCGACGACCACCAGGCGCTTGCCGCGGATGACGTCCTTGAGCGGGTTGAGCTTGAGGCGGATGCCGAGCTGCCGGATGGTCTGGCTCGGCTGGATGAACGTCCGGCCGACATAGCTGTTCTTGACCAGGCCGGTGCCGAACGGGATGCCGCTGGCCTCCGCGTACCCCACGGCGGCGGGGGTGCCCGACTCCGGAGTCGCTATCACCAGATCCGCCTCGGCCGGCGCCTCGGCGGCCAGCTTGCGCCCCATCTCCACGCGGGAGAGGTGCACGTTGCGGCCGGCGATGTCCGTGTCGGGACGGGCCAGGTACACGTACTCGAAGACGCAGCCCTTGGGCTTCGCTGCGGCGAAGCGGGTGGAGCGCAGCCCGTTCTCGTCGATGGCGACGAGCTCGCCCGGCTCGATCTCCCGGATGAAGGAGGCGCCGCAGATGTCCAGGGCGGCGGTCTCGGACGCCACCACCCAGCCGCGCTCCAGCCGGCCGAGGACCAGCGGGCGGATGCCCTGCGGGTCGCGGGCCGCGTACAACGTGTGCTCGTCCATGAAGACGAGGGAGAACGCGCCCAGCACCTCGGGCAGGACCTTGGCGGCCGCGTCCTCGATGGTCAGGGGCTTGCCGTCGCCGTCGACCTGTCCGGCCAGCAGCGCCGTGACCAGGTCCGTGTCGTTGGTCGCGGCCACATGCGTGGCCCGGCCGCCGTCGCGGGGCAGGTCGGCGACCATCTCGGCGAGCTGGGCCGTGTTGACCAGGTTGCCGTTGTGGCCCAGCGCGATGGAGCCGTGGGCGGTCGCCCGGAAGGTCGGCTGCGCGTTCTCCCACACCGAGGCTCCGGTGGTGGAGTAGCGGGCCTGGCCGACCGCGATATGTCCCGTCAGGGAGCTGAGCGATGTCTCGTCGAAGACCTGGGAGACCAGGCCCATGTCCTTGAAGACCAGGATCTGGGAGCCGTTGCTCACCGCGATGCCCGCGGACTCCTGTCCCCGGTGCTGCAGCGCATACAGCCCGAAATAGGTGAGCTTGGCGACCTCTTCGCCCGGAGCCCAGACACCGAAGACGCCGCAAGCGTCCTGGGGGCCCTTCTCGCCGGGGAGCAGGTCGTGGTTGAGTCGTCCGTCACCACGTGGCACGTCTTCGAGTCTAGGGCAGGGAACAGGTTCATCCGAACCGGGGATTGCCAGGAATTGCTCACACCACGGACAGCCACTTGCCGCACACGGGGGATCACCACCGGGTTCGGGCATGACCGGTGGGGCGCTCCGTGCTCCGCGGCCCTCCACATCCGTCGCAGGCCGTGGGTACCGTTCTGAGGAACGGCCCGACGGACGGAGCGCTGATGTTGGAAGAAGCCGAGGAGATCGGCCGCCGCGCCCGGCGCGCCCGGCTCCGACTCGGAATGCCGCAGGCCGACCTCGCCGCCGCTCTGGGCAAGACCCAGGGCTGGGTCTCGAAGATGGAACGCGGCCTGATCGAACTCGACCGCGTCGGCCTGCTCAACCTCGTGGCCTCCGAACTGCACATACACCCCAACGACCTGATCGGACGCCCGTACAACAGCTCGCCCAGTGAGAATCAGTGGCAGGTCGCCGCATCCTCCATCCTGCGCGAGCTGCGCCGGTACGACCTCGCCCCCGTCTTCGAAGGAACTCCGCGGACGTCCGTCCAGCTCTGGCAGGAGACCACGCGGCTGCACCGCCTGCGGGACGCCGCCGCGAACGTGGCGATCATGCAGGTGCTGCCCGACCTGTTCCGCGAGGCCCGCGCCCTCGCGGAGGCGGCCACCGGCCACGAGCGGGAAGAGGCGTTCGCCGTCTACACCGTGTGCTGCAAGTTCGCACACACCGCCGCACATGCCCTCGGGCACCCCGAGTTGGTCGCCATGGCCTGCGAACGAGCCGCCTGGGCGGCCCGGCTGTCGAGCGACTCCGTCATGCCGGCCGTGGCGGACTGGATGCGGGTATGGGACATGTGGGCCACCGCCGACTGGGCGGACGCCGTCGCCCTGTCGGACAAGGCGCTGCACAGCGTGCAGCAGGGCTACGAACAGGGCGAGCCGCTGGCCGTCCGGGCCTGGGGCTCCCTACAGCTGCGTGCGGCCGTCTCCGCCGCGCGCGCGGGGAGCGGCGCCGAGGCCGAGGACCGCATCGAGCACGCGAGGACCGCCGCCGAGCGCCTGGGGCAGTACTCCGGCCCCCCGGTGTACGACCGGCACTCGCTGACCTTCTCGCCGGGCAACGTCCAGATCCACGCGATCAGCGTCGCCCTCGAACTGCGCGAGCAGCGCAAGGCCCTGGCCATAAACCGGCGCACCAGCCCGGAACTCGTCGCCGCGCTCCCCAACTCCCGTCAAGGCCACCACCACATGGACCTCGCCCGCGCGTGGCTCTGGGACGGCAACCGGGACAAGGCGCTGCAGGAACTGGAGACGGCCGAGCGCACCGCGCCGCAGCTCATCCGCAACCACCCCATCGCACGGTCCACACTGCGCAGTATCGTCTACGCCGAACGAGCGGTCACCCGCGAGAAGCTGCGCCGCGTGTCGGACCGGTTCCACCTCGACGGCTGAGAGCTGTATTCCTCCGGTTCATATTCACCCGCCGCCCTGCTTCTAGCTTCGAGGTATGGCCGAACAGACCGCGAAGCGGCGCCCGTCCCAGTTCGCCGAGTCGAGCGACGACATCTCGTTCCACCCCCGGCTGGGCGACGTCGCCTCCGACCTCGCGAAGGGCGGGCGTATCGGCATCGTCATCGCCCTGCCGGACGAAACCTCGGCGTCGTACCACCTGCGTCCGCCGGCAGGCGGACAGGTCTGGTCGGCCAGGTACGACGGCACAACCCTGCGCCGCGTTCCCGTACCCGTGACGCATGTCGTTCCCATGGCACGGGACGTGATCTACGACAGACGGGCGCAGCAGGCCGCCCTACCGGTCGTGGTCCACCACGAGGACGGCGGCACATCCGAGTCGGTGCTCATCCTCACGCCCGCGCAGATCGAGCTGTACCGCATCCAGCTCGATCAGCTCATCGAGCTCCGCGAGAACCAGTGGTGAGCGCGCCCACGGACCGGCACTCCTCGTCCGGCCCTCCCGCCCGCAGCTCCAAGAGGACAACCGCCTCCGGCCGCACGCCCGTACGGCAATCGCGGCCGTTGGCGGCTCACGGAACACGACACACCGAAGTGAGGTCGCACATGAACACGGTAAGGGACCACCTGGCCGAAGAGCAGTGGGCCGCGGTCGTCGCCACGGTCAAGGGGAACAACCCCGGTATGGCGGACCGGACCGCCGGCCGGATCGTGGACGAGGGGCTGAAATTCGTCGTCGCCTGTACCCGTTTCCCGGGGGCCGGCCTCGCGCCCTCGCGCGTCGTCGACGAAGGCTGGCACGGACTCATCCTGCACACGAAGCTGTACGCGGACCTGTGCGCGTCGCTGGGAGTCGGGTTCGTACATCACTTCCCTGGATGGGACCCGATGCACTACGACCCGGACGTGCTGGACCGGACCCGCGAGAAGGTCCGGGCCTGCGGGTACGACGTGGACGAAGCGCTGTGGGGACCGCCTGCGGGCGTTCCGCTCGTGCCCGTGGCCGCGAACTGTCAGCACTCGACGGAGTGCACCATCCGTCCCATGCCGACGCCGCAACCGCCGTGCAGCCAAAAGGTGTCCGGGCCGGCGGGGGCGTAGGTTGAGCGTCGATTGGAGGCTCCATGACTGAGTGGATCGACCCTCGGTACGCCGACCTCGCGGAGGCGTGGCGCGTGGCGCGGGAGCAGGCCGCGCGGGAAGGCGGCGAACCGCCCGTCCGCGGGTTCGTCGTCCCCGGCGCCGGAGAACGCGGCGAGGGGTGAGAAACCGCCCCCTGCCCAGGCACGTGTGAGGGGCGCGGGCCTGTCGACCGGTCCGCGCCCCTGTGTCCGTACGGGACTGCTCCGGTGGTTACCGGACGGCGTGCTGCGGGGCCTGTACGGCCTTGGACGGGGCGGCTTCGCGGCCGAGTTCGTGGACGGCGCGGGGGTCGGCCTTCTCGTCGAGGGTGATTCTGCTGTTGGCGTCGAAGAGGGGGACGCCGGGGACGAACGCCTTGGTGTGCAGGGCCTTGTTGAGCTGGACCGCCGCCTTGGCGCCGAGCACCAGACCACCCTGGACGTTGACCTCGCGGGCCTTGGTGTTGACGGCGGTGTTCACCGCGGGGCGCGAGAAGGTGCCCAGTTCGATGGGGGTCCTGCGGTCGAGGTTGGCGCGCATGGTGCCGGTGGTCAGGTCGGCCTGGAAGGCCGTGAGCCGGGCGATCCGCTGGTTGCGGAGGTTGACCATGGCCATGCCGGCGGTCTTGAAGGCGAGCCGCCCGCCGACCTTGCCCTTGACGTTCGAGACGGCGCCGGACTTCACGCCGAAGTCGAGGGTCTGTTCCGCGTCGACCTTGGCCCCGAGGTTGCCGCGGGCGTCCAGCCGGGTGAGGAGGATGCCCTTGGCGCGGAGCTGGGCGACGGTCTCGGCGGAGACCGTGATCTTGGTGACGCCGCTTTTGACCGCGATCTCGGCCTTGGGGACGGGCGCGATCCGGGCGGCCCCGCTCGGGGCGCCGGAGGCGGCCGAGGCCGCCGCCGGGACCGCCGCGAGGCCGAGCGCGAGGGCGCCGGTGACCGCGGCGGCGGCGCCGCGGGTCAGGGCGGAGCGGGAGGTGGCAGGCGTGAATGAGGACATTGCGTGACGTTCCCTTCTGAACGGTCGATTCGCATACACCACGGAATGCCACTCGTAGTGATGGCGCGACCCCAGAGGGTTATTAGGGGTGCGGGGCTTCACCCGCTTGCCGAAACGGCGCAGGCCCCGGCCCTGGTCGCGGGGCGCGCCCGGCGGTTCGACCGTCAGCCCAGCAGCGGCAGCTGGTCCGCCAGGTCCGCCCGTTCCCCGCTCGCCGAGACCGTGCCGGCCTCGATGACGGTCGCCCAGTCCGTACGGCCGGTGGCGAGCCGGATCCAGGTCAGCGGGTCGGTCTCGACCACGTTGGGCGGGGTGCCGCGGGTGTGGCGGGGGCCCGCCACGCACTGGACGACCGCGAAGGGCGGCACGCGGACCTCGACGGACCCGCCGGGCGCCTTGGCCGCGAGCGCGTCGGCGAGCAGCCGGGTGACGGCGGCGAGCGCCTGCCGGTCGTGGGAGACGGCGGTGCCGGTCGCGGCCGTCAGGTCGTCGGCGTGCACCACGGTCTCCAGCAGCCGGGTCACCAGGAAGTCGTTGACGGTCATGGCCCCGTAGTCCGTCGGGACGAGGGTGGTGGGGCCGGCCTCGGCGACGGCTGCCGTCAGCCGGCCGACGGCCGCGTCCAGCCGGGCGACGACGGCCTCCGGGCCCGGCTCCCCCGCGGCGGCCAGTTCGGCGCTCTCGGCCACCGTCGCCGCCGCGATGTCGTCGGCCTGCTCGCGGAGGGCCGCCAGATAGCGCTGGAGGTCGAGTTCGGCCGCGGCGGGCGCGGGCCGCTCGGCGAGGGCGCGCGGCAGCGTCTCCAGGCAGACGGCGATGTGCACGATCAGATCGCGCACCGTCCACTCCCCCAGCCGCGAACGGGCCGCGAGCAGCGGCTCCGCGTCGGGTGCGGCGCACAGCGTGCCCACCGCGCCGCGCACCGCGCGCAGTTGGCCGTCCAGGGCGCCGCGCACCTTGGCGGGGTCGTACGTACGGGCACGGGGCTTGCGCTGAGCGGGAGGCATGGAACCGACCTTAATCGCGGAGCGACGTCTTCTCGGAGGCCGCCGTCCCGACCGTGAAGACCTCGTTCTCGACGACCGCCGCCCCGACCGTGAAGACCTCGCCGTTGCCGGGCACGCCGACGCCGGTCCAGCGGAACGGGACGCCGCGGGCGGTGTCCAGGTCCGGGCCGTCCATCAGCTGGAAGTGCACATGCGGCTCGCTGGAGTTGCCGGAGTTCCCGCACCGCGCGACGGGCTGCCCCGCCCGGACCCGCTCCCCCTCGCGCACGGCCAGGGAGCCGCGCTGGAGGTGGGCGTACATGGCGTACGTACCGCCGCCGAGGTCGAGGACGAGGTGGTTGCCGACCAGTTTTCCGGCGCCGCCGACCTCGCGGAAGGAGCTCTCGAAGAAGAGGAGGTAGAGCAGTGAGAGGACAGAGGTGCGGCTGAGGTGGTCGCGGGCCCGGTCGGTCGCCCGTACGACCGTGCCGTCGGCGACGGCCGTCAGGGGTGCGCCGAAGCCGGGGAAGTCGCGGTTGCGCCGGGCGATGGGCCACCAGCCGCGGCCGGGGCGGGGGTGCTCCTCGGACTCCGCCACGATGTCGATCGCGTACGCCTGTCCGTACGCGCGGGTGCCGTGGCTCGGCACCTTGTCGGCGGGGCTGTTGAGGGCCGACCAGCGGCCGGTGACGGGCGGGGCGACCTCGATGGGCTCGGCCGGGGTGCTGTGCGGGTCGGCGGCCTTGCGGTGCGGGGCGAGCATGAGGACGACCGAGGCCACGAGGGGAATCCACGTCGCCCAGCGCGGAATGTCCGCGAAGAATCCCGCGACGACCATCGCGAAGAAGATGACCAGGCAGCAGCGGCCGGCGACCATGCTGAGTTTGCGTACGGACATTGTTCCCCCTTGTGTCGTACGGCCGGTGGGGCGGCCGTTTCAGTGCGTGCGACGGGCGCGACCGCCGGTTCAGGGCTGGGCGGCGGCCAGCATCACGAGCAGTGGGACGACCCGGGCGCCGGGGACCTCGTAGTGGCCCCGCGACGGCGCGTGCAGCCAGCCGGCGGCGGTCAACTGCCGCAGGTGGTGGTAGATCTGGCCGGTCGTGCCGATCCCGTCGAGTTCGGTCAGGGCCGCGGCGGTGTCGCGGCCGTCGAGGATCTCGCGGAGCAGCCGCAGCCGCACGGCCTGTCCCAGCGCGGCGAACGACTCGGCGGCGGCGGCCCAGTCCGCGTCCAGGACGGTGTCCGTGGTCAGCCCGTACTGCCACTCGTACCGCAGCCCCGTCGGCATCCGCGCGGCGCCGGTGAACAGCACCCCGCCGGTGTCGGCCCCGCCCTCGGCCAGCCGCTCCTTCAGCCCTTCCAGGGCCCAGAAGTCACCGCCGTCCGCCTCCGGCGCCGCGCGAGGGCCGTCGCCGCCCCGCTCCTCCAGTGCCGCGAGCCGTCTCTCCAGCTCTGCCACGCGCTCTTCAAGATCCACGATTTAGAAGTTACGTAATTACGTAAGATCTGGCAAGTCCAGTGACGGAAACGCCGACGGCCCGCCCCCAGCGCGGGGGCGGGCCGTCGGTGCGTGCTGCGGGGGACGGTTGTCAGGTCAGCAGGCCCGGGATGGTGGATTCGTGGGCCTCGCGGAGCTCCGACAGGGGGAGGGTGAACTGGTCCTGGACGGTGATGTCCGTGCCGTCGATCACGCCGATGCGGGTGGCGGGGAGGCCGCGGGCGCCGCACATGTCGTTGAAGCGGAGTTCCTCGCTGCGGGGGACCGCGACGATGGCGCGGCCCGCCGACTCGGAGAAGAGGAAGACGAAGGGGTCCAGGCCGTCGGGGACGACGATCCGGGCGCCCTTGCCGCCGCGCAGGCAGGACTCGACGAGGGCCTGGATCAGGCCGCCGTCGGAGAGGTCGTGCGCCGCGTCCGCCATGCCGTCGCGGGAGGCGGAGATCAGGATCTCCGCGAGCAGCTTCTCCCGCTCCAGGTCCACCTGGGGCGGCAGCCCGCCGAGGTGGTTGTGGACGACCTGGGACCAGGCCGATCCGCCCAGTTCCTCCTTCGTGTCGCCGAGGAGGTAGATCAGCTGGCCCTCCTCCGCGAACGCGACCGGCGTGCGGCGGCTGACGTCGTCGATGACGCCGAGCACCGCGACCACCGGCGTCGGGTGGATGGCCGTGTCCCCGGTCTGGTTGTAGAGGGAGACGTTGCCGCCGGTCACCGGGGTGCCGAGCGCCAGGCAGCCGTCCGCGAGGCCGCGCGTGGCCTCGGCGAACTGCCACATGACGGCCGGGTCCTCGGGCGAGCCGAAGTTGAGGCAGTCGGAGACGGCGAGCGGCTTGGCGCCCGAGGCGGCGACGTTGCGGTACGACTCGGCCAGCGCCAGCTGCGCGCCCGTGTACGGGTCGAGCTTCGCGTAGCGGCCGTTGCCGTCCGTGGCGATCGCGACGCCGAGGTTGGTGTCCGCGTCGATGCGGACCATGCCGGAGTCCTCCGGCTGCGCCAGCACCGTGTTGCCCTGCACGAACCGGTCGTACTGGTCCGTCACCCAGGACTTCGACGCCTGGTTCGGGGACGAGACGAGCTGGAGGACCTGCGCCCGCAGCCCGTCGCCGGTGGCCGGGCGCGGCAGCTTCGCGGCGTCGTCGGCCTGGAGCGCGTCCTGCCACTCGGGACGGGCGTACGGACGCTCGTACACCGGGCCGTCATGCGCGACGGAGCGCGGCGGCACGTCCACGATCTGCTCGCCGTGCCAGAAGATCTCCAGCTGCGAACCCTCCGTCACCTCGCCGATGACGGTGGCGATGACGTCCCACTTCTCGCAGATCTCCAGGAAGCGGTCGGCCTTGTCGGGCTCGACGATCGCGCACATGCGTTCCTGCGACTCGCTCATGAGGATCTCCTCGGGCGAGAGGGAGGAGTCGCGCAGCGGCACGGTGTCCAGCTCCACGCGCATGCCGCCGCTGCCGGCGCTGGCCAGCTCCGAGGTGGCGCAGGACAGGCCCGCGCCGCCGAGGTCCTGGATGCCCGCGACGAGCTTCTCGGCGAAGATCTCCAGGGTGCACTCGATGAGGAGCTTCTCCTGGAACGGGTCGCCTACCTGGACGGCGGGCCGCTTCGCGGGCTTCGCGTCATCGAAGGTCTCGCTCGCCAGCACCGAGACGCCGCCGATGCCGTCGCCGCCGGTCCGGGCCCCGTACAGGATGACCTTGTTGCCCGTGCCGGACGCCTTCGCGAGGTGGATGTCCTCGTGCTTCATGACGCCGATGCAGCCGGCGTTGACCAGCGGGTTGCCCTGGTAGCAGGGGTCGAAGACGACCTCTCCGCCGATGTTGGGCAGGCCCAGGCAGTTGCCGTAGCCGCCGATGCCCGCGACGACGCCCGGCAGGACGCGCTTGGTGTCGGGGTGGTCGGCGGCGCCGAAGCGCAGCGGGTCCACGACGGCGACGGGGCGCGCACCCATGGCGAGGATGTCGCGGACGATGCCGCCGACGCCGGTGGCCGCGCCCTGGTAGGGCTCGACGTACGAGGGGTGGTTGTGCGACTCGACCTTGAAGGTGACCGCGTAGCCCTGGCCGACGTCGACGACGCCCGCGTTCTCGCCGATGCCGACGAGCATCGCGTCGTTGGCGGGGGCCTTCTCGCCGAACTGCTTCAGGTGGACCTTGCTGCTCTTGTACGAGCAGTGCTCGGACCACATGACGGAGTACATGGCCAGCTCGGCGCCGGTCGGGCGGCGGCCGAGGATCTCGCGGATACGCGCGTACTCGTCCGGCTTCAGCCCGAGTTCGGCCCACGGCTGCTCGGCGTCGGGGGTCTGCTCGGCGTGTTTAACGGTGTCGAGAGTCATCAGGCGCTCACCAACTGCTTCAGGACCGAGGTGAAGAATCCGAGGCCGTCCGTGCGGCCGGTGCCGATCAGCGGCTCCACCGCGTGCTCGGGGTGCGGCATCAGGCCGACGACGTTGCCCGCCGCGTTGGTGATGCCGGCGATGTCGCGCAGCGATCCGTTGGGGTTCATCCCGAGATACCGGAATGCGACGCGCCCCTCGGCCTCCAGCTCGTCCAGGGTGCGCTCGTCGGCGACGTACCGGCCGTCGATGTTCTTCAGCGGGACACTGATTTCCTGCCCGGGCTCGTACATGTTCGTCCAGGCCGTCTCCGCGTTCTCCACCCGGAGCCGCTGGTCGCGGCAGATGAAGTGCAGATGGTTGTTGCGCAGCATCGCGCCGGGCAGCAGGTGCGTCTCGGTGAGGACCTGGAAGCCATTGCAGATGCCGAGTACCGGCAGCCCCTGCCGGGCGCCCTCGATGATCATCTCCATGACCGGCGAGAAACGCGAAATGGCGCCCGCGCGCAGGTAGTCGCCATAGGAGAAGCCGCCGGGCAGAACCACGGCGTCGACCTGCTTGAGGTCCTTGTCGCGGTGCCACAGCTCCACCGCCTCCGCGCCGGCCAGCCGGATCGCGCGCTGGGTGTCGCGGTCGTCGAGCGTGCCGGGGAAGGTGACCACGCCGATACGGACGTTGCCGAGGCCGGCGGGGCCCCCGGCGTTCGCGCTGGGGGTCGCGGTCATGAGTCGACCCGGACGGTGAAGTCCTCGATGACGGTGTTCGCGAGGAACGTCTCGGCCATCTCGCGGATGCGGGCGAGGGCGGCGTCGTCCAGCGGGCCCTCCACTTCGAGTTCGAAGCGCTTGCCCTGACGGACGTCGGCGATCCCCTCGAAACCCAGGCGTGGCAGTGCACGGTGCACCGCCTGCCCCTGCGGGTCGAGGATCTCCGGCTTGAGCATGACGTCGACTACGACGCGTGCCACTGGCACTCCCGGTGGTGTGGTGCGTAAGGCGGTCCCGCCAGCGTACCCGCCCGAAAAGTCTACTCGCGTAGATACGATGGGGTCTTCACCGGCCCAACTCCCGCCGCACGGTCGCGTTCAGGCAGCGCCGCGCGTAAGCGCCGGGGAAAATTCCGGGAAAAACGTACTGTCCGGATTGCGGAGGGACACGCGGGCGGAATTAACTGGGCTTCACAATGCAATGTCTGTCGCTGTACAAATGAAAAAGCATTGATCCGGAACAACCGACCCCATCGCATCTCCGCACGTCCTCGTGGAGCTGCTGGCCGAAAGGACCGATTTTCGTGGCGCAGCGCGTAGTGGTCACACTCTCCGACGACATCGACGGCGGGGAAGCCGCGGAGACGGTCGCCTTCGGCCTCGACGGTAAGTCGTACGAGATCGACCTCAACACCGCCAATGCGAAGAAACTGCGCGTGGCCCTCGCCCCCTACCTGGAGGCCGGCCGCAAGCAGTCCCGCTCCGGCAAGGTCTACCGGCGCACCGCCGTCGCCCCCGACCCGGCCGCCGTGCGCGCCTGGGCCCGCTCGAACGGCATGGACGTGCCGCCCCGCGGCCGCATCCCCAAGAAGGTCTACGAGGCCTTCAACGCCGCCGCCTGAGCCGATTTGCATGACACCCCAGGTGATCCGCTACAGTCTGGAGCACACCGAGGGGCCGGGCCGGAAAAGCCAGGACTCACGGATCACGCGGGTGTAGCTCAGTAGTAGAGCGCCCCCTTTCCAAGGGGGAGGCGCAGTGTGCGATTCCTGTCACCCGCTCTCATCTCCTTGTTCCACGCGAGTGGATCAGCGGGGTTGATGGAAGTGCCGGTCAGTGCGAGCTGACCGGTCGCGTGCGGACGTAGCTCAGTTGGTAGAGCACCACCTTGCCAAGGTGGATGTCGCGAGTTCGAGTCTCGTCGTCCGCTCAGAGAATGAAGGCCCGGTCTCCTGGAGACCGGGCCTTCGTCGTGTTCACGGCCCCTCCCGTAATCCCGCCCCGTATACCCGTCTCGCATACCTGGCCCGTATGTCCGCCACCCCGGGCATATGACATTCGTCAGTCGCACTGATGACAGCTCGCACTGACCATGACGCCGGCCGCACGAAACCCTTGAACCATGGACATCGGGGAGAACGTGATCGACGTCACCGGGCTGCGCCGCCGCTACGGGCCGCCCGGGGACGGCAAGAAGAGTTTCGAGGCGGTGCGGGACATCTCGTTCCGCGTGGGGCGCGGTGAGCTGTTCGCGCTGCTCGGGACGAACGGGGCGGGCAAGACCTCCACGGTGGAGCTGATCGAGGGCCTGGCCCGGCCGAGCGGCGGCTCGGTGCGGGTGCTGGGCCACGATCCGTACGGGGAACGGCGGATGGTGCGGCCCCGGATCGGGGTGATGCTCCAGGAGGGCGGATTCCCGGCCGAGTTGACGGTGGCCGAGACCGTACGGATGTGGGCCGGGTGCACGACGGGGGCGCGGCCGGTGGACGAGGCGCTGGACCTGGTGAAGCTGGCGGACCGGCGGAGCGTGCGGGTCAAGCAGCTCTCCGGCGGCGAGCGCCGCCGGCTGGACCTGGCGCTGGCGCTGCTGGGCCGGCCCGAGGTGCTCTTCCTCGACGAGCCGACGACCGGGCTCGACCCGGAGGCCCGGCACGAGACCTGGCGGCTGGTGCGGGAGCTCCGCGAGAACGGCACGACCGTCCTGCTGACCACGCACTACCTGGAGGAGGCCGAGGAGCTGGCCGACCGGGTGGCGATCATGGACAAGGGACGAATCGCGGCCTCCGGGACGCTCGCCGACGTGATCGCCGCGCACCCGGCCCGGATTCGCTTCTCGCTGCCCGAGGGCTGGTTCGTCGGCGATCTGCCGCCGCTGGGCGAGCTGGGCGTGGACGACTACACGGAGACCGACCGGGGCGTCGAGCTGCGTACCCGTGAGCTCCAGCGGGCGCTGACCGGGCTGCTGCTCTGGGCACGGGAGAAAAACGTGGAGCTGACCGGGCTGGACCCGCGGACCGCCTCGCTGGAAGAGGCGTTCCTGTCGATCGCGGGGAGGGCCGCCTGATGGCTGTGACGGAACGCGGGGAAGCGGTGCGGACGGCGGCGGGGGCGGCTCCCCGGAGCGCGGCGGCCGTCACGGCGACGCGGATGCTGGCGCTGGGGCGCGCCGAGGCGACGCTGATGAGCCGCAACAAGACCGCGCTGTACATGGCGCTGCTGATGCCGGTCTTCATGGTGTGGGCGATGCGCTCCGCGACGGCGAAGATCGACATCGCGAAGACCGGGATGTCGGTCAACGAGACGTCGCTGACCGGGGCGTTCGGCTTCGTGCTGATCTTCGCCGTCTACCAGAACCTGTCCGGCGCGTTCGTCGCCCGGCGCGAGGAGCTGGTGCTCAAGCGGCTCCGTACGAGCGAGGCGAGCGACCCGGAGATCCTGGCCGGTTCCGCGCTGCCCGCCGTGGGGCTGGCGCTCGCGCAGTGCGTGGTGCTGCTGGTGGCCGGTGCGGCCTGGCTCCACCTGCGCGTACCGGCCCGGCCCGACCTGCTGATCGCCGGGTTCGTGCTGGGCGTCGTCCTGTTCGTGGCGCTGGCCGCCGTGACCGCCGCGGGCGCGAAGACGGCGGAGAGCGCGCAGCTGCTGTCGATGCCGCTGCTGCTCCTCTCGGTGGCGGGCTCGGGGATGGTCGTGCCGCTGACGGTCATGCCGGACGTCGTCGGGGACGTCTGCAAGCTGCTGCCGATGACGCCCGTCGTGGAGCTGATGCGCGGCGGCTGGCTCGGGACTCTCGGGCTGTACGAGGCGCTGGGGTACCTGGGGACCGCGCTGGCCTGGGTCGTACTGGCCGTGTTTGCTGTACGGAAGTGGTTCCGCTGGGAATCGCGGCGGTGAGGGGCCGGCGGGGCCGGCCCGGCAGGGAGTAGGGGGCGCATGTTCGGGCGAGGGGCGCGGCGGGTGCGGTGGCGGGAGAGGTCTAAGGTCTCGAAGGTCGACTGCTACACGCGGTGGACGCTGTACGGGTTCCCGTGGTTCTTCTTCGCCCTGGGCGCCCCCGCGCTGCTCGCCGACAGCGAGCAACCTGTCCTGGCGGGCGCGTTGATCGCGCTGTGCCTCGTGCACTGCGTGTTCGGGGTCGGGCTGACCCGGCGGGCGCTCGCCTGCTACCTCGGCCAGGGCGAGGCCCCGTGGCGGCGGCTGGCGGTCCACGCGGTGCCGCTGCTGGGCTCGCTGGCCATCCTGGTGGCGCTCGTCGCGCACGGGGAGCCCAAGCACCCCTCCGGGGGCGGATGGGTGCCGATCGCGAGCCTGCTGCCGGTCGCCGGGGCGGTGTGTCTGATGGTGCGGCTGCGTACGTACGTCCTCGGCTGCGCCGTCGCGGCGGTACTGGCGGCCTTGGCGTTCCTTCCGGCCGGCGTCGGCAGGGCCGGGCTGATGGCCGTGGCGCTGGTCACCTTCGTCGTGGGGCTGTGGGTGGCCTCCGTGGTGCGCTGCTCCGGGTGGCACCTGTCCGTGGTGTGGGAGACGGAGGCCGCGCGCGAGACGCAGGCGCGGCTGGCGGTCGCGGAGGAGCGGCTGCGGTTCGGGCGGGACATGCACGACGTGATGGGCCGCAACCTCGCGGTGATCGCCCTCAAGAGCGAGCTGGCGGTGCAGCTCGCGCGGCGCGGGTCGCCCGCCGCGCTGGACGAGATGACCGAGGTGCAGCGGATCGCGCGGGAGTCCCAGCGGGAGGTGCGGGACGTGGTGCGCGGCTACCGCGAGGCCGATCTGCACACGGAGCTGGCGGGCGCGCGGAGCGTGCTGGCCGCCGCCGGGATCGACTGCCGGGTCGACATGGACGCGGTCGGCACGGCGGCGGGCGCCCGGACCACGGCGCAGTACGGGACCGGGGCCGGCGGCGGGGGCGCGCTGCCGGAGGCGGTGCAGTCGGCGCTGGGCTGGGTCGTACGGGAGGGCACGACGAATGTGCTGCGTCACGCCGAGGCGTTGCACTGCGCGGTGCGGGTGTCGGTGACAGCCGGGTCCGGGGCCGGGGCCGATGGGGGCGTGGCCGTGCTCGTGATGGACAACGACGGGGTGGTGGCGGGGGCCGCGTCCGGCGGGGGCGGTTCGGGGCTGAACGGGCTGCGGGAGCGTCTCGCGGACCTCGACGGCACGGTCGTGGCCGAGCATCGGGCGGGGGGCTCGTTCCGGCTGACGGCGCGGGTGCCGTTGGGCGCGGGGGCGGCCGGGGACGGGGATGGCTGGGAAAGCGGCGGGGACGGCGGCAGGGTCGGCGGCGGGGAGGCCGCCCTGCCGTACGCCCCGGTGGAGTCGGCCGGTCGCCGTCCCGCCCTCCGGGGCGCGGCCCGCAGGCTGCCCCGGCTTCGGCTCGGGGGGCGGAACAGCCTACGGGGCGGCGCGGCGGAGGGCGCTCCGTAGCGGCGGGGAACGGGCGGAACGGGGCATCGGGTACGGCGCGGGCAGTTGGAGGAGAGCGGGTCATGGGAGCGAACAGGTCGGCCGATGGGCCGGGAGCGGCGGGCGGATTGAGCGCGGGGGCGGCCCAGGGGCCGGGCGCGGGGGCGGTCGGGGGCGCGGGGGCGGTTATTCGGGTGCTGCTCGCCGACGACGAGCACTTGATCCGAGGGGCGTTGGCCGCGTTGCTGCGGCTGGAGGACGATCTCCAGGTCGTCGCCGAGGCCGCGACCGGGCCGGAGGCGGTGGCCATGGCGCGGGCGCACCGGCCGGACGTGGCGGTATTGGATCTTCAGATGCCGGGGGCGGACGGTGTGAAGGTCGCCACATCCCTGCGGGCCGAACTGCCCGCCTGCCGCACCATGATCGTGACGAGCCACGGGCGGCCCGGCCATCTGAAGCGGGCGCTGGAGGCGGGGGTGCGGGGGTTCGTACCCAAGACCGTTTCGGCGCAGCGGCTCGCCGAGATCATCCGTACCGTGCACGCCGGAAGCCGTTATGTGGACCCGGAATTGGCAGCTGACGCCATCAGTTCGGGGGACTCCCCGCTGACCGCCCGGGAGGCCGAACTGCTGGAGCTGGCGGAGAACGGGGCGCCGATCGCGGAGATCGCCGAGCGGGCCGGACTGACCCAGGGAACCGTCCGCAACTACCTCTCGGCGGCCGCCGCGAAACTCGGTGCGGAGAACCGTCATGCCGCAGCACGCACAGCGCGCGCTCAAGGTTGGCTATAGTTGGTTCCGCACCGCACGCACAGCGCGGCGCACGCGGACGTAGCTCAGTTGGTAGAGCACCACCTTGCCAAGGTGGATGTCGCGAGTTCGAGTCTCGTCGTCCGCTCAGAGAGTGAAGGCCCCAGCCGTTCAGCGGCTGGGGCCTTCGGCATTCTCGGGCAGGAATCCGCCGGTGGACCCGCCGGGGAAGCGCAGGCGGAAGCGGGCGCCGCCGCCCTCGGCCTGTTCGGCGGTGAGTTCCGCGCCGTGCGCGCGGGCGATCTGGCGGGCCATGGCGAGCCCGAGGCCGGAGCCGGGCAGTGCGCGGGCCTGGCGGGAGCGGTAGAAGCGGTCGAAGACGTACGGGAGGTCCTCGGCGGCGATGCCGCGGCCGTGATCGCGCACGGTGAGATCGAGGCCGCCGCCGTACGAGCCGGTGAGGGCGACCTCGACCGCGCCGCCGGGCGGGCTGAACTTGGCCGCGTTGTCGAGGAGGTTGGAGATCAACCGCGCGAGGCGGGCGGGGACGCCGGGGACGGTCGCCGGGCCCGTAACCTCTGCCGCTCCTGCCTCTGTCCCTGTCCCTGCCCCCGTGCTCGTACCCGTGCCCGTGCCCGTACCGACGGCGGCGAGCGTCACCGTGAACGGCGTGTCCGGCCAGTGTTCGCGGGCCTGCTCGACGCAGCGTCGCGCGAGGAGGTCCAGCCGGACCTGTTCGACGAGCGGCTGCGGCTCCTCCTCGCGGGCCAGCTCGATCAGGTCGTTGACCAGGCCGGTGACCTCGCGGAGCTGGCGGCCGAGCGCGCCCGCGGCCCGGTCGCGCTGGGCGGCGGAGAGCCGTTCGGCGCGGGCGAGGAGTTCGGCGTTGGTGCGCAGCGCGGTGAGCGGGGTGCGCAGTTCGTGGGAGGCGTCGGCGACGAGGCGGCGCTGGGCCGCCACCGACTGCTCCAGCTCGCCGAGCATGGTGTTGAAGCTGTCGGCGAGGCGGGTGATCTCGTCCTGGCGGCGGGCCTCGTAGGGGGCGAGTTCGATGCGGTGGGCGGGGTCGCGGGTGGCGGCGATGCGTTCGGCGGTGGCGGTGAGGCGGGTGACGGGGCGCAGGGCCGTACGGGAGGCGAAGTAGCCGAGGACCGCGGCGAGCAGCACGCCCGCGCCGCCGACCGCGCCGAGCAGCAGGCCCGCCTGCCGGACGCCCTTCTCGACGATGTCGGAGCGGATCGCGACCTGGAGCGCGCGGTCGTTCTTGGTGCGGGTGGTGAGCATGCGCAGCGGGTGGCCCTGGTGGGTGATGTCGCTGTAGTACGCGCCGCGGTCGCCGGCGGCGACCTGCCGGGTGGCTTCGGTGACGGGCAGGGCCAGCTTGCCGGGGGCGCCGGTCTTCCCGGGGTCGGCGGGGACGATCTGCGCGCAGGCGGGGGCGGAGAGCCAGCGGCAGTCGCTTTGCAGCGCGCCGGTCTTACCGCTCCAGTCCTCCTGTTTGATCAGCGTGGACTGCTGGGTGAGCTGGAGGTCCAGCTGCCGTACGAGCTCGTAGCGGATGACGACGTACGCGGCGGCGAGCACGCCGAGGGCGACGAGGGCGACGGCGGCGGAGGTGACGAGGGCGAGGCGGGTGCGGAGGGGGCTGCGGCTGAGGGGGCTGCGGCTCAGGGGGCTGCGGCGGCTCAGCGGGGCGCGCCGGTGGCCGCCGCTCACCGTTCGGCCAGCAGGTAGCCGATGCCGTGCACGGTGTGGACGAGTCGGGACGCGCCGTCCGCCTCCAGCTTGCGGCGCAGGTAACCGACGTACACGGCAAGGGAGTTGGAGTCCGGCCCGAAGTCCGTACCCCAGACGAGCTGCTGGATCGTCTCGCGGGGCAGCACCTGGCCGGGGTGGCGCAGCAGGACTTCGAGCAGGGTGAACTCGGTGCGGGTGAAGTCGATGCGGTGGCCGCCCCGCCGGCCGGTGCGGGTGACGGGGTCGACGGTGAGGTCGGCGAAGGCCAGCTCCGCCTCGTCCGGCGGCGGCAGGGCGGCGGAGGCGCGGCGCAGCAGGGCGCGCAGCCGGGCGAAGAGCTCGTTCAGCGCGAAGGGCTTGACGAGGTAGTCGTCGGCTCCGGCGTCGAGGCCCGCGACGCGGTCGGAGACGGCGTCGCGGGCGGTGAGCACGAGTACGGGCGTACGGTCGCCCATCTCACGCAGCCGGCGGCAGACGGCGAGGCCGTCGAGCACGGGCATCGCGAGGTCGAGGACGATGGCGGCGGGCGGGGCGGCGGCGATGGCGGAGAGCGCTTCGAGGCCGTCGGCGGCGGAGCGGACCGCATACCCTTCGACGGTGAGCCCGTCGACGACGGCGGCGAGCACCTCGGGGTCGTCGTCCACGGCGAGGATGTCGGGCGGGACATCCACTCGGTCAAGGGGCCCCGGGGGCTGCGCGTCGGGCATGGGCGGGGCCTCTCACGTGGGTGCGTTTCCACGCATACCTTGGCAGAACGGTTCTTAAAACCCTCTTAGAGCAGCTCGCGACGCTGCCTCCATGGCTACAGCACACGACACCCACGGGCCGCGCGGCCCGCTCTCGGTGATCGTCGGGGCGGGCGGCACCGGCGGGCACATCTATCCCGGACTGGCCGTCGCCGACGCGATCCGGCGGGCCGAACCGGATGCCGTGATCAGCTTCATCGGCACGGAACGGGGGCTGGAGACCCGGCTGGTCCCGGCCGCCGGATACCGGCTGCACACCGTCGACATGATCCCCTTCGACCCCTCGCTCGGCTCGCGCCGCTTCCTCCTCCCGGCGGATCTGCTGCGCTCCGGGCGGCAGGCCCGGCGGCTGATCGAGGCGCAGGGCGCGGAGGTCGTCGTCGGCATGGGCGGCTATCCGAGCGCGCCCGCCGTGCTCGGGGCGCGGCTGGCCGGGCGGCCCTCGCTCGTCCACGAGTCCAACGCGGTGCCGGGGCGCGCCAACCGGTTCGCGACCGCGCTGACCCGCAATGTGGCGCTGGCCTTCGACCGCAGCCGCGAGCATCTGCCGACGAAGGCCGCCCTGTCCGCCGAGACGGTCGGGATGCCGCTGGTGGGGGCGGTGGCCGGGCTGGACCGGGCGGCGCTGCGCGCCGAGGCGCGAGCGGAGTTCGGGGTGCCGGAGGGCGCGCGGCTGGTGCTGTTCAACGGCGGCAGCCTGGGCGCGGCGCGGCTGACGGAGGCCGCGGTGGAGCTGGCGCGGCGGTGGCGGTTCCGGCCGGACGTACGGCTGGTGATCAAGACCGGGCCGCAGGCGCTGGACGCGGTACGGGCGCGGCTCGTCGCGGACGGCTGCGCCGAGTCGGCGCGGGCCGTCGGCTATCTGGACCGGATGGATCTCGCGTACGCGGCGGCCGACTTGGTGGTGTGCCGGGCGGGTTCGGCGACGGTCGCCGAGCTGTCGAGCGTACGGATGCCGGCCGTCCTCGTCCCGTATCCGCACGCGCCGCACGACCACCAGACGCACAACGCGCGGGTGCTCTCCGACGCGGGGGCCGGGCTGCTGCTGCCGGACGGCGAGACGAGTGGTGCGCGCCTGGCCGAACTGGTCGAACCGCTGCTGGCCGAGCCGGCGCGGCTGGCGGCGATGAGCGCGGCGGCGGACCCGGGCACGCACGCGCGGGCGGCCGAGCTGATGGCGGGGTGGGTGCTGCGGCTGGCGGGGCGGGCCCCGTCCGCCCCGCTTTCCGACACTTTCACTGAGAGGACACACGCATGAACGCGCGCATGGACGCACGCATGGACGCACTGACGGACGAGAGCAGTTGGGCCGGTCGTACGGTCCTGGTCACCGGCGCCGAGGGCTTCATCGGCTCGACGCTCGTGGACCTGCTGGTGGAGCGCGGGGCGCGGGTGCGGGCGCTCGTGCACTACAAGCCGTACGCGGAGCGCGGGTACCTCGCGCGCTATCTCGCGGTGGGCTCCCCCGTCGAGATGGTGGCGGGGGACGTTCGGGACGCGGGGCGGGTGATGGACGCGGTCGCCGGGTGCGACACGGTGTTCCATCTGGCGGCGCTGATCGGGATTCCGTACAGCTATGAGGCGCCCGAGGCGTATGTGCAGACCAATGTGGTCGGTACGCAGAATGTCGCCGCCGCGTGCCGGCGGCATGGGGTGCGGCGGATGGTGCACACCTCGACCAGTGAGGTGTACGGGACCGCGCTGACGGCGCCGATCAGCGAAGCGCACCCGTTGCAGCCGCAGTCGCCGTACTCCGCCTCGAAGATCGGCGCGGACATGATGGCGCTGTCGTACGCGCACGCCTTCGAGCTGCCGGTGACGGTCGTACGGCCCTTCAACACGTACGGCCCCAGGCAGTCCGCGCGCGCCGTCATCCCTGCCATCCTGGCCCAACTGCACTCCGGCGCCCGCGAGATCAGGCTCGGCTCGACGACGCCGACCCGCGACTTCACGTATGTCACCGACACCGCCGAGGGGTTCCTCGCGATGGCCGAGTGCGACCGCGCGGTCGGGCACGTCGTCAATCTGGGCACGGGCCGCGAGATCTCCATCGGCGACCTCGCCGAGTCCCTGATCAAGGCGTCCGGGCGGGACGCGGAGGTCGTCGTGGACACCGGGCGGCTGCGGCCGGGCGGGAGCGAGGTGGAGCGGCTTCTCTCGGACAACTCCCGTGCCGCGGAGTGGGCGGGGTGGGAGCCTCGGGTGGGGCTGGCGGAGGGGCTGGAGCGGACGTCGGAGTGGGTCCGCGCCAACATTCGGCTGTTCGCCGGGGACCGGTACCAGGTCTGAGGCCGCCGCCGGGGTCCGACGCGGCGCTCCCACCCGGGGCTCCGCCCCGGACCCCGGTCCTCAAACGCCGGACGGGCTGGATCGGATGCCGCCCGTCCTCGATCGCGGGACGGGCCGGATCGGCGCGGACCGCGCCGCTACCCCCAAGGCGTCCCCGTGAGCCGCTCGTACGCCTCCACGTACTTGGCGCGGGTCTGTTCCACCGTTTCCTTCGGGAGCGGCGGCGGGGGCTGTTCGCCGTGGCGGTCCCAGCCGGAGGCGGGGGAGGTGAGCCAGTCGCGGATGTACTGCTTGTCGAAGGACGCCTGGCGGCGGCCGGGCTGCCACTGGTCGGCGGGCCAGAAGCGGGACGAGTCGGGGGTGAGGGCCTCGTCCGCCAGGATGAGCTGGTCGCCGTCGAAGCCGAACTCGAACTTCGTGTCGGCGAGGATGATGCCCCGCTCGCGCGCGATGTCGCGGGCGCGGGTATACACGGCGAGCGTGGTCTGGCGGAGCTGGGCGGCGGTCTCGGGGCCCACCTGCCGGGCCACTTCCTCGTAGCTGACGTTCTCGTCGTGCTCGCCGACCTCGGCCTTCGTCGCCGGGGTGAAGATCGGCGACGGCAGCTCGGACCCGTCCACCAGCCCCTCCGGCAGCGCGAGCCCGCAGACCGTACGGGTCTTCTCGTACTCCACCAGGCCGGAGCCCGTGAGGTAGCCGCGCGCCACGCACTCGACCTGCACCATGTCCAGGGACTTGCAGACGAGCGTGCGGCCCTCCCAGTCGGCGGGCGCGCCCGCCGGGAGGTCGGTGGACAGGACGTGGTTCGGCACCAGGTCCGCGAGCTTGTCGAACCACCACAGGGAGAGCTGTGTGAGCACCCGCCCCTTGTCGGGGATCTCGGTGGGCAGCACCCAGTCGTAGGCGGAGGTGCGGTCGCTGGCGACCATCACCAGCTCGCCGGTGTCGTTGTGGTAGAGGTCGCGAACCTTTCCGGTGTGCAGATGCACAAGACCCGGCACCTCTACGGGATCGGGCTTCTCGACGAATCCGGACACGAATCCTCCCGGTGGGTTGCTCCAAGGCCCCCGATTCTTCCCTACTCCGCCGCCCGACTTCCCGCGAGGGTCACTCCGATGCCTGTGACGACGGCCAGACCCGCGGCGGAAAGGAAGATCGCGGCGGGGTCGAAGGGGCCGCTGAGGAGCGTGAAGCCGTACGGGGCGAAGAAGCCCAGGTAGGCGAGGACCCAGAACCGGGAGGTGAGCCGGGCCAGCGCGCCGGGCGGCGCGAGCAGGGCGACCTCCGTGAGCCCGTACGTCACGCAGAGCCCGTACCCCGCCCCGATCAGCGCGGCGGCGACCAGCCCGAGGGCCGGGTCGGCGTGTGCGACGGCGAACGCCGCCACGAGCAGGCCGACGGCCACCGCCGCCATCCCGGCCACCGCCGTCCCCATCCGGTGGCGGGCGGCCAGGCGGCGCGCCAGCGGCTGCACCAGCAGCCCGCTCCCCGGCGTGACGGCCGTGGCGACCCCCGCGTACACGGTCCGCCAGCCGTCCAGGCCCCCGTCGACGAGCCCCGGCAGCGTCGCGAACGCGAGCGTCGGCGCCGCGAACACCCACGGGGCCACCGGGGCCACCAGCTTCAGGAAGCGCCCTCCCGTTCGTCCCGTGGCGGGGGCGAGGGCGGGGGCCTGTGCCGCCGGGCCCGCGCCGCTCGTCTCGCGCGCGCCGAACGCCGTCGCCCCCGCCGCCGCCGACAGCACCAGATGCGGCACGTACGCCGTGACCATCGGGTACGGCGCCCACTCCGCGAGCAACGACGCCGCGAGGCCGCCCGTCGCGAACCCTGCCGAGAGGAAGAGCCCCGAGCGGCGCGCGGCGACGCCCGGCGCGGCCGTGGTGCCGTGCGGCGGCGAGGACAGCTCCTTGATCCACACGCTGCCCGCCGTGAGCAGCGCCCCCGCCCCGAGACCGGTCAGGAACCGCCCCGGCCACAGCAGCCACACGGCCCCCGCCCCCGCCATCAGCGTGCAGGTAGCGAGCGCGGAGAGGGCGAGCGCGCCCAGCGCGACCCGGCGGCGGCCGAGGCGGTCGGCGGCCGGGCTGCCGAGCAGCAGGCCGGGGATCAGGCCGATCACGTACACGGCGAAGAGGCCGGTGGTCGCGGCCGTGGACAGGCCCGCCCCGCCGCGGTACGCGCCGAGCAGCGCCGAGAACTGGTTGGCGCTCCAGCCCGACGCGGTCATGATCCAGCCGGCGCGCAGCCAGTCCCGGCGGGGGACGGAGGGCGCGGGGCCAGGGGCCGGGGCCGTCCCGGCCGCTGCGTTCAGATGGTCTGCGGACGTGCTCATGGCCGCATTTCTACGGGCCGCCCTCACCCGCCCGCACCAGCCGTTCAGGGATCGTGAACGGCGTTTCCCGGCGGCCCCGCGCCCCGCATACCGTGGAAGGCATGGATCTCCGCCGACTGTCCTCCTTCCTGGCGGTGGTCGAGGAAGGCCACTTCGGGCGGGCCGCGGCGCGGCTGTTCCTCTCCCCCGCCGCCGTCACCGGCCATGTGCAGCAGCTCGAACGCGACCTCGGCACGCCGCTCCTGCACCGCTCCCCCGTCGCCCCCACCCCCGCCGGCGAGCGCCTCGCCGGGCACGCCCGTACGCTCCTGGCCGCCGCCAACGCCGCCGTCGACGACGTCATGGAGGTCGCGCGGGGCCGCGAGGACGGCCGGCCGCTGCGCGTCGGCGTCATGGGTCACGGCTCCGCCGAGGTGACCCCGGCCGCCGTCAACGCCTTCCGGCGCGCCCGGCCCGAGACGCCGGTGGCGCTCGTGCAGCTGAACTTCACGGAGCACTCCAGCGCGCTGCACGAGGACCGGGTGGACGTCGCCTTCGTCCGGCCCGTACCGGACGACGAGCGGATCGCCGTGGACGTGCTGACCACCGAGCGGCGCATCGTCGGGGTCTCGGCGGCCTCGCCGCTCGCGGACGCGGCCGGCACCGGCGTGTACCTCGCGGACGTGCTCGACCTGCCGTTCCTGCGGCTGCCGCGCCATACGCCGCAGCCGTTCACGGACTATCTGTACTTCGCCGGGACACGCGGCGGCGACGCGCCCCGGCGGAGCCCGGACTGCGCGCTGACCCCGCAGGACATCCTCACCAGCGTGGCGTCGGGCCGCGGCGCGGGCTCCGGCCTGGAGTCCTTCGCGCGCTACTACCCGTGGCCCGGAGCGGTGTACGTGCCGGTGCTGGACGCGCCGTGGGCGCACAGCGTGCTGGCGACCCGCGCCGGGGACGGCAACCCGGAAGTGCGGATCTTCCGGGCGCTGACGGTGGCGCTGGCGCGCGAGCTGGGGGCGCGGGCCGGCGGATAGGGGGCGCGGGCCGGCGGATAGGGGCGCGGGCGGGAGCTCAGTCCCGCTTGCAGATCCGGTCGAGCAGATTGGCCGTGGCCCGCTGGATGCGCGCGTCCACATGGCCGGGGCGGTCCAGCGCCGGCGACCAGGCGAACGTGCCCGACGCGAAGACGAGGGCGCCGCTGGGCGCGCGGTACAGCGAGGTCTCCTGATACCGCGTGCTCCCCTCGCTGTCCTCGTACGGGGAGTGGGCGAGGAGGATGCGGCGGGTGTGCTCGGGCAGCGCCGTCCGCGGGTAGTAGCGGTCGGCCTCGCCCGCCACCAGGCCCGGCAGCTCCTCGCCCTCCCCCGCGCCCACCGCCTCCCACAGCCAGTGCCCGGCGTTCCGTACGACCATGGGCGCGGGCTCCGGGACGCGGCCCGCGTACTGGATGCCCAGCAGCTGCTGCTCGGGGGCGGCGATCTCGCGCCACAGGGCGGCGCGGCCGGGGCCGCGGCGCTTGCGGCAGGTCAGCAGGCGGTCGGGGGTACCGGCCGGCGAGGGGGCCAGCTCCACCTGCCAGTACATGGTGTTGGCGGAGAGGAAGACCAGCGAGGTGCCGGTGTCGCGGGCCTTCTCGACGGTGCGGCGCATGGGCGCGGACCAGTACTCGTCGTGGCCGGGGAAGACCAGGCCGCGATAGCGGGAGGCGTCGACGCGGCCGGCGTGCAGATCGCGGGTGTCGGCGTACGCGAGGTCGTAGCCGTACCGCTCGGCCCAGCGGATGAAGTCGTAGGCGTGCCCCACGTGCAGCGGCAGCCCCGCGCCCGCGTACGGGCGGTCGAAGGAGACCGTGACCGCGGCGTCCTCCTCGCCGAGGAGACGGCCGTCGTCGTCCCACGCGTGGTAGAGGCTGGCGCCCGTACGGCCGTCCTCGGGGTAGAGGTTGTACGCCTGCCAGGTGATGTCCGGGAGGACGAGCAGCAGGTCGGCGGGGTGGTCGTCGCGGACCGTGAACGGGATGTGGCTGCGGTGGCCGTCCTCGGTGGTGAGCACGGCGACGTACGCGCCGAGGTTCCAGTAGGTGGGGATCTGGAGCCGCCAGGAGAGCCACCAGTGGTGGCAGGAGACGGTCCGGTCGGCGGTGAGCGGGGGCGGCTGGACGATGCCGGAGAGCCGCGGGCTCGTGGTGATCTTCGAGGCGCCGTCGCCGCCGTAGTGCCCGATGCGGTAGATGTCCACGCTGAACTGCTGGGGCGGGTCCACGGTGATGCGGAAGTCGATGGCGTCGCCCGGCGCGGCGGAGCCCGTCGACGCGAAGCCCTTGATCTGGCGGTGGACATCGTCCGCCATGCGCGGACCGCGGGTCCGCGGCGCGGGGATCTTGGCCGCGCGGGCGGCCGGTCCGGCGCCCGGACCCGCGGCCGGGCCGTGCTCGACGTCCACGTACCAGGGGATGATCTGGCCGGTGTCGTCGAAGTAGTGCTCGCTCCCGCGCAGCCAGGGCACCGGGCCTTGGCCGAAGGGGTCCGAGACGGCATGTGCCAGCGCCCCCGACTCCCATCGGCGGATCTGCTCCGTTCCCACGTGCGTCCCCTCCCTGTGTCTCGCCGCGTCCCCGCCTACCGCTCCGCTGCCTCGCCCACTGTCGTGCTGTCTGTCGCGGTTGCCGCTACGCGCCGACTGTCGCTCCGTACCGATCAGGCCGTGCCGGACCCGGCCTTCGAAGGCAACGGGGCCCCAGCACATCACATAACGCACTCATATCGTCACCGCTTGTCGCTATTTTCTCGGCGGGTCGCCCGCCGACCGGGGGCCGCGCCGGGCGCTGGGCACCCTCGCGCTCCCCGGTTTCACACCAGCCGGACGGGCTTCTCCGGGCGCACTCCGACCTCCGACAGCCAGCCGCGCAGCGGCCCGTCGTCGCCGTCCTCGACGAGGCTGAGGACGGGCCCGGCCAGATCGCTCCGCCGGGCGCCGCCGAACAGCAGCGCCGGCCCGTCCAGCCAGTCCAGGCCCGGCGCCGCGCCCGCGGAGTCCATGGCCGCGCAGCACACCATCGCGGTGACGTGGTCGGTCAGCAGCTCGCGGCCGGTGCGCGGCGGCTGCAGCGGGAAGGGCGGCGCGAGGCCGTCCAGCCACGGGTCGTCCGCCACCCGGTCGCCGCGCCCGGCCTCCCGCTCGGCGGCCTCCTGCTGGGCCGCCTCCTCCCGCGCGACCTCGGCGGTGAGCCAGCTCGCCAGCCCGTCTCCGACGTCCGCACCGCCATCGGCGGAAGTGAGCCGCGCGATGACGCGGGCCAGCGTCGGCGCGGCCGGCGGCCCGGCGTCGGCCGGCGCCCCCGCCCGGTCCGCACCACCGCCCGGCCCGTCCGTACCCCTCACCGGGCCGCCGTCGGCAGCCGCCGGTAGTCCGTCCGTACGGGCCGGGGTACGGGCGGGTGTGCGCGCTGCCGTACCGACGCGGGCGGACGTCTCGGTACGGGCGGGTGTACGGGCCTGGGCGGGCGTCTCCGTACGGCTTCGGGTGCGCGCTGCCGTACCGGCGTCGGCGTCCGCTGCCCCGGCATCGGCCGCGGCATCCGCGGCTGCGGCGTCCCTGACACCCGCCGCGCCCGAGGGTGACAGGCCGGCCGGCAGGCTGACGTCGTCCAGGGCGCGGTGGAGGCGGGCGGCCTCCTGACGCCATTTGCGGTCGACGACCTCCTCCGGATACTGGCTCCAGGCGACCGGGGACCAGTCCGGGCCCGGCTCCGGCGGGCCGCCGTGGAAGAGGCGGGCGGCGAGCAGCGACGTGGCCTCGTCGATGAGGCCGGGCTCCTCCAGCAGATCGCAGGCGGGGCGCTCGCCGAGCCGGGTGGTGAACCCGTCGGCGAGGCGGTCGCGGCGCGACAGCTCGGTGAGCGCGGCGACGACGCCCGCGTCCAGCCGGGACGGCCAGCGGCCCATCCGCCACGCGGGCAGCGCCACCCGGGTCAGCAGCCGGTCCCAGCCCGCGTAGGCGAGGCCGACCTGCTCCTGGGCGACGATCCGCAGGCCGTAGTCGACGCCCTGGGCGCGCTCGGAGGCGGCCGCGGCGACGCACCGCTCCATCTCGGCCGCGTGGACCCGGCACGAGCGCAGCAGCAGCCGGGCGACCCACCCCACGAAGGCGAGCGCGGGCCTGCGCACGACGGCGAGCACGGGCGCGAACACGGCGGCGGCGCCTCCCGCCGGCCCCCGGCCCTCCCCCGCGCGGCCGCTCGCGCCGACCGCGACGGCCGCGTCCAGCCCGCGCACGAAGCGGCGGGCCGCCGCTATGTCCGCGTTGGCGGCGGGGCCGGTGCCCGCGACGACGGGCGCGAGCAGCGCCCGCAGCTCGGCGACGCGCATCCACCACAGGAACGGCGAGCCGACGACCAGCACGGGAGCCGCCTCGTCCCCGGCGCCGTGCCCGTCCCGGCCGGAACGGCGGCGGCGCGGGCCGTGCGCCGGGTGCGTACGGTCCTCCAGCCAGCTGTCGCAGTCGGGCGTGAGGGCTATCGCCGAGGGGGCGGGGACGTCGAGCCGGTCCGCGAGGTCGCGGACGAGGCGGTAGAGGTCGGGGGCGGTCTCCTCCGGCACGGGCACGGTGGGACTGCACGCGGGCCGGGCCCGTACGACCACCGCGGCGACGCCCGCGGCCAGCACCAGGACGACGGCGGCGACGCCGACCACCGTCCAGCGCACCGCGTCCCAGCTGTCGCCGATCCGGCCCATGGCGCTGCCCGCGAGCAGCACGACGGCGACGGCGGCGGGGAGCAGCGCGACGGCCAGCGCGGCGCTTCGGATGCGCAGCACGGCGAGCGCCCTGCCGCGCGCCGCCTGGGCTCCTGCTTCCGGGCCTGCCACGAGACCGATCACCCCCTGCTGCCTGCACTGTCGGTGGGTGTTGCGCGGGCGTGCGCCGACGGCGACGCCCACGTGCCCACTCTGGCACCGGCCACTGACAACGCAATGCCGGTGGGCCAGTTGCCGGATGGCAGCTGGCTTGCGCCGCACCCTAGTTGGGGGTGGGCCGCGCGTCAGCAGGACGGGGGCGCGGTCACTCGATGGAATGGCTTTGGGTAAAGACTCTGTACTTCCGAGTAGGAAGCGTTTCAGAGGCGCGGAGCAGGGCGGCCGACGGCGCGGAGCACAGCGGTCAGCGGCATGGAGCACAACGCTCCGCGCCGCGTTCGACCGCCCGCGGAAGCTCCCTCAGCCGACCGCGGCAGCCGCCTCGGCCGCCCGCGCCGCGATGTCCGTACGGTGGTGCGAGCCGTCCAGGCGCAGCCGGGAAACGGCCTCGTAGGCGCGGGTACGGGCCTCGCCCAGGTCCGTGCCGGAGGCGGTGACGGACAGGACGCGCCCGCCCGCGCTCACCACCCGGCCTGAGCCGTCCCGCTGGGTGCCGGCGTGCAGCACGTACGCGTGCGGGGCGTCCTGCTCCGCGACGTCGGCCAGGCCCTCGATCACGTCGCCGGTGCGCGGGGTCCCCGGATAGTTGTGCGAGGCGACGACCACCGTGACGGCCGCGCCCTCGCTCCAGCGCAGCGCGGGGAACGCGGCCAGCTCCCCGGTGGCGGCGGCGTGCAGCAGCCCGGCCAGCGGGGTCTTGAGGCGGGCGAGGACGACCTGGGTCTCCGGGTCGCCGAAGCGGGCGTTGAACTCGATGACCCGCACGCCCCGCGAGGTGATCGCGAGCCCCGCGTAGAGCAGCCCGGAGAACGGCGTGCCGCGGCGGCGCAGTTCGTCCACGGTGGGCTGGAGGACCGTCTGGAGGACCTCGTCGACGAGCTTCGGGTCGGCCCACGGCAGCGGCGAGTACGCGCCCATGCCGCCCGTGTTGGGCCCCTCGTCGCCGTCGAGCGCGCGCTTGAAGTCCTGGGCGGGCTGCAACGGCACGACCGTCTCGCCGTCCGTGACGGCGAAGAGCGAGACCTCCGGCCCGTCGAGGAATTCCTCGATGACGACCCGCTCGCAGGCCAGCGCGTGGGCGCGGGCCGCCTCGACGTCGTCGGTGACGACGACGCCCTTGCCGGCGGCCAGGCCGTCGTCCTTGACCACGTACGGCGCGCCGAAGGCGTCGAGGGCCGCGTCGATCTCCGCCGGGCCGGCGCAGACGTACGAGCGGGCGGTGGGCACCTCCGCGGCGGCCATCACGTCCTTCGCGAACGCCTTGGAGCCCTCCAGCCGCGCGGCCTCGGCCGAGGGGCCGAAGGCCGCGACGCCGCGCTCGCGCACCGCGTCCGCGACGCCCGCCACCAGCGGCGCCTCGGGGCCCACCACCACGAGGTCGGCTCCGAGCGCGAGGGCGAGGTCCGCGACGGCCGCGCCGTCGAGGACGTCCACGGGGTGCGTCGTCGCGACTTCAGCGATCCCGGTGTTGCCCGGGGCGCAGTGCAGGGCGGTGACGTCGGGGTCGAGGGACAGAGAGCGGCACAGGGCGTGTTCGCGGGCGCCGCCGCCGATGACGAGGACCTTCACGGGGTGCAGCCTACGGGAACGCCGTTTCGGTCACCGCGCCCACTCTTTCGGGTGAGGGTGGTCCGCGGCCTATACCCGATGCCGCACCACTTCCGATGGGAAATTCCTCGATCTTGGGCTCAAGGCCAGCCGTTCGGCGGTAGGAATGGGGGGCTGCGCGTCAGTCGCCAGACGTCAAGCCGTCAATCGTCACACCGCCACACAGTCATACAGGGAGCGCACGGGTGAGCCAGCCGGAGATGCAGCCCGAGGGGCCACCACGAGAGGAGGGCGAGCAGCAGCAGGAGGAGCCGCGGCACGGCGACGATCTGCGCGGCCGGCCCTTCCCGCTCGGCGACTGGGGCGAGCCCGCGGACCGGCTGGACGAGTTGTACCGCTGGGTGGAGGACGGCGCGCTGCGCGTCATCGCCTGGTATCTCGCGGACCGGGTGAACAAGCGCCGCTGGGCGCGCGTGCTGCGGGCGGGCGCCGCCCTCGGCGCGGTGGCGGGCGCGGCCCTGCCGCTGCTGGAGCTGGCGGGCGTGCTGCACGGCGGCGCCGCCTGGGGCTTCGTGGGGCTGCTCGCGGCGGTGGCGTGCGTGGGCTGCGACCGGTTCTTCGGGCTGTCCTCGGGCTGGATGCGCCATGTGGCCACGGCGCAGGCCGTGCAACGCCGCCTCGGGGTGCTCCAGTTCGACTGGGCGTCGGAGAGCGTGCGCGAGGTGCTGGGCCCGACGGAGGGCACGGCGAGCGAGGCGGCCGAGCGCTGCCTGACGGTGCTGCGGCGCTTCTCGGAGGACGTCACCGAGCTCGTACGGTCGGAGACGGCGGACTGGATGGTGGAGTTCGGGTCGGGTACGGGCCCGCTGCTGCTGCAGTCGCTGGTGGCGTGGGGCCCCCGGACCGAGGGCGGGAGCCCCGTCACCCGCTTCCCGCTGCCGCCGGGCACCCGCCCGAACATGCCGCGCCAGCGCCCCCCGGAGCCGCCGCGCTGACGCGTCGGGGCGCCGGGCGCGGCGTGCCGCCGCGGGTCGTCTAACTGAAGACGATCATCGAACCCTGCCCCAGGCTCCGGGTCACGGCCGCGTGCAGCCCCAGCCACACATGCCGTTCGCGCGCGAAGGGGCTGTCCTCGTACGGGCCCGGGGCCGCGGGTTCCTCCAGGCCGGTCGGGCGCGCCGGGGGCGCGGGCGCGGGCGGCGGGTTGGCATGGTCGATGCCCAACACCGGTGCCACCGCCTCCAGTTCCCGCAGCAGCCCGTACGCGGAGCCCAAGGGGCCGCCGCCTTCGAGGAGTTCGTCGTTGGAGAGCGGGTGCGGGAAGTCGACGGGCACGTACGCGCCCGCGTGGTCGTAGTGCCACACCAGGTGCGACTGCTGGGCCGTGGACTCGAACATCTCCAGCAACTGCTCGTAGTCACCCCCCAGTTCGTCGACCGGGGTGACGGCGAGCCCGCAGATGTGCAGGAGGTAGGCGCGGCGCAGGAAGTGCAGCGCGTCGTAGTCGAAGCCCGCCACCGGGGCGACGTCGCCCGACAGGCCGGGCATGTAGTTGTAGACCGGTATGGGCGGCAGCCCCGCTTCGCCGAGCGCCTTGTCGTAGGCGGCGATCTCCTCCGCGAAGGGGTTGTCGGGGCTGTGGCACAGCACGTCTACGAGGGGGACCAGCCAGAGGTCACAGGCCACGTGAACTCACTCTCGTTCGCGTCGATGCGATGGTCGGGCAAGCGTAGTGCGGGCGGGCGGTCCATCACACAGTGCGTGCGGCGGCGATTACACCGGGGGACTGCCGGGACGGGGGATGGGAGGCTGCGGGGGCGGGGGGACGGGGGTCGGGCCTCCGTCCGCCTGGATGCGACGGGTCGCCAGGGGGCATCGGGCCGTCCGGAGGCATCGGACCGGCGGCGCGGCCCGTACGGACACGGCTCGGGGCTCAGCTCTCGGACACCGGCCCCGTGCCTAATCCCGTGTCCATCCGCCCCGTGCTCGTCCGCCCCGCGTCCATCCGCCCCGCGTCCCACCCCGGCACCCGCGGCGGCGAGTCGACGAGCGCGAGCGAGTGCGCGTTGTAGGCCGTGATGATCTGCCCCACCGCCCCGGAGTCCCGTCCCACCACGGCCTCGACCAGTTCGATGTGGCCGTGCCACAGCCGCCCGCGCAGCTCCGGGAGCCGCCTCAGCCGCGGCACCGTGAAGATCCAGCTCTGTATCCGCACCCGGTCCAGAAAGTCCATGATGTACGGGTTTCCGATGAGGCCCGCGAGTTCGCGCCAGAACCGCAGGTCGTACCCGATGAGGATGTCCAGGTCGCCCGTGCGCGCCGCGCGGCTCGCCTCCTCGGCCCGGCGGCGCACGGAGGCCAGCGCGTTCGGCGTGGAGGTCCGTACCGCGCACTCGGCGGAGCAGCGGAAGATCCCCTCCACTATCAGCGTGCGGGCCTCGACCATGTCGCGGAAGTCCTGGCTGGAGAACTCGTGGACCCGGAACCCGCGATGCTGCTCCACGTCGAGCAGCCCCTGCGCCGAGAGGTCCAGCAGCGCCTCGCGGACCGGGGTGGCGGAGACTCCGTACTGCTCGGCGATCTCCTTGACCGTGAAATGGCGTCCCGGCGGCAGCCGTCCCGCGAGCACTTCGTCGCGGAGCGCGTCGGCGATCTGCGCGCGCAGCGTGGTGCGCAGTACTGTGCCGCCCTTTGCTGAGTTCCCTGACATCTGCGCCTCTCGTCGTCGCGCACACGATATGCGAGGCGCGTTGCGGAGGCTGCTTCGCTGCCGCACATGACGCAGGCCGCGCACGTCGGGGGGGGAGACGGGCGCGGCCTGCGAGAGAGGGGGCGTCAGGGCTGTATCGGCGTCAGGACCGTACCGGCATCAGGGCCGTACCGACATCAGGACCGTACCGGCGTCAGACCGTGAACTCGTCCGCCACCGAGAGAGCGGCGTCGAGCAGCGCGATCCCCTCCTTCGCCTCGGACTCGGAGATGGTCAGGGGCGGGCAGACGTGGGTGCGGTTCATGTTCACGAAGGGCCACAGCCCGGACTTCTTGCAGGCGGCGGCGAAGGCGCCCATCGGCGCGTTCGCCTCGCCGGACGCGTTGTACGGCACCAGCGGCTCGCGCGTCTCCCGGTTCCGTACGAGCTCCAGCGCCCAGAACGCGCCGACGCCGCGCACCTCGCCGACCGAGGGGTGGCGCTCGGCGATCTCCCGCAGCCTCGGCTCCAGGACCCGGGCGCCGAGGTCAGCCGCCTTGCCGACGATGCCCTCCTCCGCCATCACGTTGATCGTCGCGACAGCGGCGGCGCAGGCCAGGGGGTGGCCGGAGTAGGTGAGGCCGCCGGGGTAGGGGCGGGTGTCGAAGGTGGCGGCGATCTCCGCCGAGATGGCGACGCCGCCCAGCGGCACATAACCGGAGTTGACGCCCTTGGCGAAGGTCATGAGGTCGGGGACGATGTCGAAGAGGTCGGCGGCGAACCACTCGCCCGTACGGCCGAACCCCGCCATCACCTCGTCGAGGATGAAGACGATGCCGTACCGGTCGCAGATCTCGCGGACCCCGGCGAGGTAGCCGCGCGGCGGGGTCATGATGCCGGCCGTGCCGGGGATGGTCTCCAGAATGATCGCGGCGATGGAGCCGGGCCCCTCGAAGGCGATGGTGTCCTCAAGGTGCTGGAGCGCGCGGTCGCACTCCTCCGCCTCGGTCTGCGCGTGGAAGGGCGAGCGGTAGAGGAAGGGCGCCCAGAAGTGCACGACGCCCGCCGAGGCGGTGTCGGACGGCCAGCGGCGCGGGTCGCCGGTGAGGTTGATCGCGGCGGACGTCGCGCCGTGGTACGAGCGGTAGGCGGAGAGCACCTTCGCGCGGCCCGTGTGCAGCCGGGCCATCCGCACGGCGTTCTCGACGGCCTCCGCGCCGCCGTTGGTGAAGAAGATCTTGTCGAGGTCGCCGGGGGTCCGCTCGGCGATCAGCCGCGCGGCCTCGGAGCGCGACTCCACGGCGAAGGCGGGCGCGAAGGTGGCGAGCTTCCCGGCCTGCTCCTGGATCGCGGCGACGACCTTCGGATGCTGGTACCCGATGTTGGTGAAGACGAGGCCGCTGGAGAAGTCGAGGTAGCGGTTGCCGTCGTAGTCCCAGAAGTACGAACCCTCGGCGCCCGCGACGGCCAGCGGGTCGATGAGTCCCTGCGCCGACCAGGAATGGAAGACGTGCGCGCGGTCGGCGGCCTTCACGGCGGCGCCGGCGGCGGGGTCGGGCTGCGCGGTGGCCTGCTGCTGAGGCTGCGTGCTCACAGTCGGTACCTCGGATCCATCAGGGGCGCTCGGGCCCGCCGGGGCTGAAAACGGACACCGCCAGGGTAGGGACCGGCGGAAAGGGCCGGTACCGGCAGTGTGTATGGCAGTGGTCACGGAGATGGACACACTGCCGACCGGCGGGGTGGGGTGGGAGCGGATCGCGGGGCGCGGGTCGCGGCCGTCCTCCTCGTGGGGGGGGCGGCGGGCTTACGGGTCCGGCGGGGGCGGCGGGGGCCGACGGGGGCCGGCGGGGGTCGGCGGGGGTCGGCGGGGGTCGGCGGGGGTCGGCGGGGGTCGGCGGGGGTCGGCGGGGGTCGGCTACGGCATCGTCCACGGCTCCTGCGGCAGCGGGCGCCCGGTCTCGACGAACGTCTTGAGGTTGGAGAGCACCGCGGGCCACCCCCCGGCGACGGCGTTCCGCTCGGCCTCCCCGGCCAGGTCCTGATGGGTCACGGTGAGCCGGACGATCTCGCCGTACGGCTCGATGGCGAAGGTGACGCGCGAGGGGTCGGCCTCCTGCCCGGTGCCGGGCTCGGCCCAGGTCGTCACGAGCCGCGTGGGCGACCTGCTCTCCACGACGGTGCCGACGACGTCGGCGGTGCGCGAGCCGTCCGTACGCTGGTGCTCCCACGCGGAGCCGACCTGCCAGTCCGAGACGTTGCTGTGGCCCCAGTAGGCGGCGGTCTGCCCGGGGTCGGTGAGGGCGGTCCAGAGCCTTTCCGGGGTGCTCTCGATATAGGTGACGTAGACGAATTCGAGCTTGCCGGCCATGGTTTCTTCCTCCGTTTACCTGGATGCTTCCTCGGGCGCTTACTCGGGTGTTTACTCGGGTGTTTACTTGGCCCCTTAATCGGAAGCCGCTGCGGGATTTCGGCCACTGGCGCTGCCGCGCCTTTCCCAGTGTCCGCCCGCAGCGCGCGAGCAGCCCGCCGGGAAGCACTGAGGCGCTGACGCGCTGACGCGCTGACCGTCCCGGTCGCTCCGGGGCCGAGGTCCCCGAACATCCCCGACGTCCTGCGGCGTGACCGGCTCGGCCGAACGGGCCGGGTGGTATGACATGCCGCGCACGGTCCTCGAATTCCCTCCCCGGGAGGGCTCGTGCGAGGAAAAACGCAAACAGCGGAAACAGGCCCGATCCCCTCAACGCCGCCCGTCGGCTCCGTACGACCGCAACAGGTCGGCGGCGGCGTGGCTGGGCGGCACCAAGCATGAAGCGACGACGCTCGGCGGCGTGGGTCCAGCTGCGCCCCGCCCGGCCCGCAGGAGGAGGGCGGGATCGGGCGGGGCCATGAGGCTGATCAGCCGCTACGGACGCGGGCCCCCGTTCTTGCCGCCCTGCACCTTCTTGCGGCAGTCCGGCAGCCGTTGGCCGAGGGACGCCGGTTCCACGGCGGGCCAGTCGTCGAGGGCGTAGCAGAGCTGCGCGTGCAGGAGTTCGGCGTCGGCGGGCGCGAGCCGGAGCGTGACATCACCGCCGAACTCCCCGTCGCACTGCAACCAGAGGTGAATGGCGATCCGCCCGTCCTCCTCCCGCCGCACCGGCTTGCTCGGCACCCGGCTGATACGAAGCGGCGCAGCCGCACGCGCCCCCATCAGCCGGCCACCCCGGCCTTCGCGACAGCCTTGCAGCCGCCCCGCTCCGCGACCGGCGTAAGCCGCACCCGCATCCCGCTGGGCCCGATGTCGATCCCGCTGAACGCGAACACGGGCGCGACGTACGGCAGCGGCAAGTCATCCGCCAGGCCCGTGGCCGGGCGGCCGTGCGGCCTGGTGGCCGGGGTACTGGGAGATCTCCCCTCTGTGGTGGCGGTGAACAGAGAGGTGACGCGAGCGAGTGTTCGCCGCAGGGCGGATTGGATACGGTGGGCCATGTTGACGCTCCTTGTTGGCGTTGGCCGCGCCCCGGGGTGCTGCGAACACCGCCGGGGCACCTTACTGCCCGCTGTAACGGCGTGACTACAGCGCGCAGTTGCGACGGTAGTCCCAACATGAAGCCACGCACAACATGTTGTGCGAAGCCGCACCCGTTTGGCGTATTTGGCGTACGCCGATACGACGGCTACGCCGCGCCGTCGAACTCTCCCGCCTTCGCACCGGCCAGGAACGCGCGGAGCTTCGCAGGCGTGGTCGTGACGACCACACCGGGGTCGTCGCTCTCGCGCATCAGGATGGCCCCCGCACAGGCGGCGAGTTCGAGGCAGTTGCCTTCGGGCTGATCCGAGAACGATGACTTAAGCCACTGGACGTCCACTCTTGTACACCTTCACAGTTGCTGCGCTGCCTCGCGGATGAAGTCACGGGACCGATCCCGGTCGAGAGAACGCTCCTCCAACCGGTCTATCACAGCACGGTAGTTCGCTAGGTGGGTCTCCGCGTGCTGGAACAGCGAACCGGCCGGGGTATCCATCTGCACGGTATCGAGCTGCGCGACCGGCCCGCACGCCAAGAGGGTCGAGCTCACCGCTCCAGGGAAACCACCGGCTTCAAGGGGCAGAATACGGACCTCTACTTGCTCCCGTTCGGACTGCTCCAGAAGGTGATTCAGTTGCGCCTTGAGCACTCGACTGCCACCGAACAGCAGGCGCAGCGCCATCTCATGGATGACGAACGTGCACGCCGGCGGCGACGGCGAGCGGTCGAGTACGCCACTGCGCCGGAGCCGAAAGGAAAGCTTGCGCTCGAAGTCGTCGGACGCCATTGGCGGCACCGCCTCCGCGAACACGGCGCGCACGTAGTCCTCGTGCTGAAGCAGTCCCGGCATGTGCGTGATCTGTACGGACCGCAGGGCTACCGCGTGGTGCTCCAATTCCGCGAGGTCGAGAGCGCTGGCGCTGACGAAATCTCGATACTCGTCCCACCAGTACGTCCCACGTTCACGCGCCATCTCCGCGAGCGCGTCGATGTACTCGGCGTCGGGGCACGAGTAGTTGGCGGCCCACACCCGCACCCGGTCGCTGCTGACACCGGACCGGGCCGACTCTGTATTGCTGACAGTGGTCCGGTCCGTACGGTGCATCGCGGCGGCCTCGCTGATGTTCAGCCCCACGTGCTCACGCATCTTGCGCAACTCGGCGCCCAACCTGCGCTGCCGTTCGGTCGAAGGCTTACGTACCGGCATCGGCTCCCCTTCCCCTGGAAGCACCCAGCGTAGCCAGGCCGCCACACACGCAACGACCTGGAGCACGACAACGGCCCCCGCTGCGCCGGGCGGCCGGAGGCCACCGGTTGGCTGGTCACCGAGGGTGCACATCGAAAATGCGTACGCCTTCGCTCGTGCCCCCTCCGTATCCTCATCCAAGTGATGACCAAGGCAGGCGTGATCGAACGGATCTGGCGGTATCCGATCAAGTCGACCGGGGGCGAACTTCTTCACCGGGCGGAGATGGAGGCGAGAGGGCTCGTCGGCGATCGACTCTTCGCCGTGCGCGACGCTCAGGGAAAATTCGGCTCGGGGAAGAATACGCGCCGCTTCCGCAGGATGTCGGGCCTGCTGCACCTGCGTTCCCGGTACGTGGACGACGCCGGTGAACCTGAACTGCTGGACCCGCGAGGCGCGGTGGTACCAGATGCCAGCGCCTACCTTCGTCGCTACCTGGACCGCGAGGACGTCGAGGTAGCGCGCGAAGGGGAAATCTCCCACTTCGACCAGCTGCCGGTCAGCGTGTTGACCACGGCCACCCTGGACTGGGTACGTTCGGCGGTGCCCGACGTCCCCGTCGATGAACGACGCTTCCGACCGAACCTCCTGGTACGGACGCCGCCCGGCACCCCTCCCTTCGTCGAGGACGAGTGGTTCGGGAGCAAGGCGCGGATCGGCGACGCGGCCTGCATCGAGTTCGTACGGTCGAGTGAGCGATGCGTGATGACCAACGAGGCCCAGCAGGACCTCCCCCACTCCTCGCTGGTGCTGCGGGCCATCACAAAGGCGCACGACATGCGGCTGGACGGACTCGCCACGGTCGTGTCGCCAGGACAGGTACGGGCCGGAGACCCCCTTGTTCTGCTCTAGGCCGTTCCTGATGGCGCTTGTCCGGTGGGTGGGTTGATCGAGCCGTTGCCGTGCGACTTCCCCGAAGAGGGGCGGGAAGCGTAATCAGCCTTCGGCAAAACCCAGCACCGACGCCGCAACGCAGTCGCCGTCTGGCTCCGCGACACCGGCCAAGAACCATCAGAGCGGAGTTGGGGCACGGGCACGGCTGCCGCGTGGGGCGGCATTGCGCCCGGTTGGGTGCGGTTCTCGTCTCGGACCCTGCGGGTCCAGAGCGCCAGCAGCGGCAGGGGAGGGGGCGGCCTGGGGTCGGTTCGCTGCCTGCGGCGGGGTTCGGGGCTGGGGTTAGGGAGGCTCGCTGCGCATAGCGCTGGCCGCTGCCGCGAAGTGGTTGCGGTGGTGTCGTCGAGCGCGGGTGCGGGGGTGGCGCGGGTCTGTGATTCAAGGGATCAGCGCTGGTGGAGCTGGAGTTGGTTGGCTACCTGGCACCCGGTGAAGGGTTGCGGCACCTGCGCGGCTGCCGCGTGGGGCGGCATTGCGCTCGGTCGGCTGCGGGCATCGTCTCGGACCCTGCGGGTCCAAAGCGCCAGCAGCGGCAGGGAAGGGGGGTGGCCAGGGCCAGTTCACTGCCTGCGAGTGAGTTCGCGGCTGAGGTTAGAGAGGCTCGCTACGCATAGCGCTGGCCGCTGCCGCGAAGTGGCCGTGGTGAGTTGGCGGGGTTCGGGGGCGAGAGTGGCGCGGGCCTGTGATCCAAGGAATCAGCGGCGGCGGGACTGGGGATTGGTTCGCTACGTGCTGCTTGGTGTCGCGGGCGGCTGCCGGGTGGGGCGGCATTGCGCTCGGTCGACTGCGGGTTTCGTCTCGGACCCTTCGGGTCCAAAGCGCCAGCAGCGGCAGGGAAGGGGGCGGCCTGGGGACGGTTCACTGCCTGCGAGTGGGTTCGCGGCCGGGGTTAGAGAGGCTCGCTGCGCATAGCGCTGGCCGCTGCCGCGAAGTGGCTGTGGTGGGGTCTTCGGGTGCGGGGGCGGGGTGGCGCGGGCCTGTGATCACAAGCAGGGCAGCGGATCGCGGCGCGTGGGGCGGGGCTTGGGGCCCGGGGGTAGTTTCCGCCCGCTGGGCGGGGCCTTGGGGTGGGGAAACCCTCACCTGGCGGTCAGCGTGCCCGATATGCCCGGCCTGTGAAGTTGATGGGGCAACGGGGTGGGGTTACAGCCCACTTCCGTGCCCGGTAAGGCACTTTTGTCGGGCGGTAACTCCACCCTACCCGCGAGTACCCCTGCGGAGCGCAGTGCAGCTTCATGCAGCCCGGCCTCGGGCCGGGCGACGGCCAGCGAACGGACCCCGGACCTTCCCCGCCACCCCCGCACCCCACCAACTCACCACGACCACCTCGCGGCAGCGGCCAGCGGCGGCAGAGGAGCGGCGGCCCGGGGCGGCTCGTCGGCTACTCATAGGTAGGGTTGAGTTGCCACCCGGCAAAAGCGTCATAGCGGACCCGGAACCGGGCGGTAGGCGCACTCTGTTGAACGGTGGGCCTGGCCTATCGGGCATACCGGGCACACGGGCCGCCGGAGTGGGATTTCCCCAGCCCTGGGCCGCTCTTCTACGGGCGGGAACCCTCCCCGGCCAGTACTCCCGGGTGCAGCGCCGCGCGCCACTGCCCCTGCTTGTGATCACAGGCCCGAGCCCGACCCCGCCCGCACCCGAAGCTCCCACCACAGCCACTTCGCGGCAGCGGCCAGCGCTATGCGCAGCGAGCCTCTCTAACCCCAGCCACGAAACCACCCGCAGGCAGCGAACCGGCCCTGGCCCACCCCCTCCCCTGCCGCTGCTGGCGCTCTGGACCCGCAGGGTCCGAGACGATGCCCGCACCTGACCGGGCGCAATGCCGCCCCACCCGGCAGCCGCCCGCGACAACAAGCAGCATGTAGCGAACCAACCCCCAGTCCCACCGCCGCTGATCTCTTGGATCACAGGCCCGCGCCACCCCGCACCCGCACCCGAAGACCCCACCACAGCCACCTCGCGGCAGCGGCCAGCCGCTATGCGCAGCGAGCCTCTCTAACCCCAGCTGCGAACCCACCCGCAGGCAGCGAACCGACCCCGGCCCGCCCCCTCCCCTGCCGCTGCTGACGCTCTGGACCCGAAGGGTCCGAGACGAAAGCCGCACCCAACCGAGCGCAATGCCGCCCCACCCGGCAGCCGCGCAGGTACCCCAACCCCACACGGGGCAGCACATAGCGAACCAACCCCCGCCCCACCACCGCTGATCCCTTGGACCACAGGCCCGAGCCACCCCCGCACCCGCACCCGAAGCCCCCACCACGACCACTTCGCGGCAGCGGCCAGCGCAAAGCGCAGCGAGCCAGCCCTAACCCCGGCCACGAACCCACCCGCAGGCAGTGAACCGACCCCAGGCCGCCCCCCTCCCTGCCGCTGCCAGCGCTCTGGACCGAAGGGTCCGAGACGAGAACCGCACCCAACCGAGCACAATGCCGCCCCACGCGGCAGCCGCCTGCGACACCAACCCCACACCGGCCGCCAGGTAGCCAACCAACCCCCGCCCCACCACCGCTGATCCCTTGAATCACAGGCCCGATTCGCCCCCGGCCCCCGCACCCGAAGCCCCCACCACAACCACCTCGCGGCAGCAGCCAGCCGCAAAGCGCAGCGAGCCTCCCTAACCCCAGCCACAAACCCACCCGCACCCAGCGAACCGACCCCAGCCCACCCCCTCCCCCAATGCCGCCCCACCCGGCAGCTCGCGGTCCGCTAAAAGAGGCGACCGTCCTCGTAGCGGCGGCCACCGTAGCGGCGGCCACCATCGGCGGGTGGCTGTGATCAGCGCCTTCACAGGGGTTCTACGGTCCTACGCGACCCTGACCACGTACTTGCCCTGGACGCCGCCCGTCTCCAGTGCTCGGTGTGCCGCTGCTGTCTCCTCCAGGGGGAAGACCGTGTCCACCGCGGGGCTCAGTTTGCCCTCGACCACATGGCGGGCGAGGTCGTCGAAGTGCGCCTGTGTGGGGTTGCCGCTGAAGAAGCGCACTCGGCCGTGTCCGTGGACCGTGCTGGCCGCGAGGTAGCCGAGCGACGCGGCGGGCCGTTTCAGGTCGAGGGCGATGGTGACCATGCGCCCGCCGGGATTCAGCAGGCGGCGGAAGGCCGGCAGGTCGGTCCCCGCGGTGTCCAGGACCACGTCGAAGCGGCCCAGTTCTGTCGGCCGCGCGGTCCGGTGGTCGACGGCCTTGTGCGCGCCGAGCCCGCGGACGAAGTCGAGGTTGGCCGCGCGGGCGAGGGCCGTGACCTCGGCGCCGTACGCCCGTCCGAGCTGGACGGCGGCGTTGCCGACGCCGCCTGCCGCGCCCCGGACGAGGAGCCGTTCGCCGGGGCGCAGCCCGGCTTTGTCCCGCAGCACGGTGATGGCCGTGGTGGCCACCGGCAGCGCGGCGGCGTCCACCAGGTCGAGGCCGTCGGGGAGCCGGCCGACCCGCTCGGCGGGCACGGTCACGTACTCGGCGGCGCTGCCGAACCCGGAGGTGCGGCCCAAGACTCCCCATACGCGGTCGCCGGTCGCAGGCCGCGTGACGCCGGCGCCCAGAGCGGCGACCTCGCCGGTGAAGTCCAGGCCGACGCGCTTGGGGAATTTGCGGCCGCTCAGGAGGCGGAGGCGGCCGGCACGGGCTGCCAGTTCGCCGCCGTTGACGCTGAACGCGCGCACCTTCACAAGGACCTCGCCGGGCGCCGGCTCGGGGCGTGGCACGTGGCCCGTGTAGAGCACATCGGGGCCGCCGTAGCGGTCGTAGAGCACTGCCTTCATCATGCGGTCGTTCATCGTTCCGCCTTTGCCGCCGGAGGCCGTACAGGGGACTGGCGTCGACCGTAAGCTCGTAAGTGGACGCAATCGTCCGATTGGGCCGGAAGTGAGAGACAGTGATGGCGGAATCCTCTTGGATCACAGCCCAGGACGGGGTGCGGGCGGACGCCCGACGCAACCGGGAGCGCGTCCTCGTCGCCGCCCGTGCGGTCTTCGCGGAGCACGGGATCGACGCCCCGATGGCGACCGTGGCCCGTCGGGCCGGGGTCGGCGTGGCGACGCTGTACCGGCATTTCCCGACCCGGGACGCTCTGGTGAGGGGCGCGTTCGCGCAGCAGATGGAGATCTGTGCACGGGCGCTCACCGAGGCTCTGGCCGCCCCTGACCCGTGGCAGGGCTTCCAGCATCTGGTCGAGACGGTCTGCGCTCTGCAACGGGAGGAACGCGGCTTCCCGGCCGCGTTCGTCGCGGCCTTCCCGGACAGCACGTCGGAGCACGCGCAGTCCCGGCGACGAGCCGAGCGGGAGTTCATGACCCTGGTGCGCAGGGCCCAGGCGTCGGGCGCGCTGCGGGCCGATTTTCACCCTTCCGACCTCGCCGTGGCCCTGTTGGCGCACTGCGGTCTGGTGACCGCTCTACCGGGTGACGGTGCGGCGTCCCGGCGCCTGGTGGCCTACCTGCTCCAGTCGTTCCGCGCCGGCGCGGCCGACGAACCGCTGCCTCCGCCGGCCGCCCTGACACTGCGCAGTCTCCCGATCGCGGCTGACAGCCTCCAGGGGCGGCGGTCCCCCCGAACCTGACAGGGCTCGTCGAAGGCCCCGCGCCGGCCGTAGCCCGGGCTACCGGGAGCCCGGACTATCGGTAGCCCGGTCTACCGGGAGCCCGCCGCGGGGCGTGACTTGTAGAAGGACTCCTCCAAGTAGGCGACGCCGTGCGGTTGGTAGGGCTCTTCCAGATAGGCGGCCTCGTCCTCGTCCAGTTCGACGTCCACCGCGGCGACCGCGTCGGCCAGTTGGGCCGGCTTGGTGACCCCGACGATGGGCGAGGTCACCGCCGGGTGGCGCACGACCCAGGCCAGCGCGACCTGGGCCGGGGACAGGCCCCGCTTGCCCGCGATCTCGTGGACGCGCTCGGCCACCGCCTGGTCCTCGTCGCGGTAGAGGATCTTGCCGCCCTCGTCGGTCCCGGCACGCGCCGTGGCGGTGTCCCGGGCCCGCGTCAGCCTGCCCCGCGCCAGCGGGCTCCACGGGATCACGCCGATGCCCTGGTCGGCGCAGAGCGGGAGCATCTCCCGCTCCGCTTCTCGGTGGATGAGGTTGTAGTGGTCCTGCATCGACACGAACCGGGTCCAGCCGTTCAGGTCAGCCAGGTACAGGGCCTTGGCGAACTGCCAGGCGTACATGGAAGAGGCTCCGATGTAGCGGACCTTCCCGGACCTGACCGCGTCGTGCAGCGCCTCCAGGGTTTCCTCGATCGGGGTGTCGTAGTCCCAGCGGTGGATCTGGTACAGGTCGATGTAGTCGGTCCCCAGTCGCTTCAGGGAGGCGTCGAGCTCGGCGAAGATCGCCTTGCGGGACAGCCCGGCGCCGTTCGGGCCGGGGCGCATCCGCATCCAGACCTTGGTGGAGAGAACGACCTCCTCGCGCCGGGCGAAGTCCTTGACCGCCTGGCCGACGATCTCCTCGCTGCTTCCGGCGCTGTACCCATTGGCCGTGTCGAGGAAGTTGACGCCGGCCTCAAGGGCCTGCTTGATGATGTCCCGGCCGGCGTCCGCGCCCAGCGACCAGGGCTCGCCGCCCCGGTCCGGCTCGCCGAAGCTCATGCAGCCGAGGGTGATGGCGGAGACTTCCAGTCCGGTCGTTCCGAGTCTGAGGTATCGCATGCTTCGGAACCTAGGAGTTGGAGCGCGTTCCAACGCAAGTCCGGAGGCGTGGGGCATGCGCTCCCGGCCCGCACGCCCGGCGGCAGAAGCGCGCAGAGGCGGCGGAGACGACAGAGGCGGAAGAGGCGGCAGAAGCGGCAGAGACGGCAGAACTGAAACGCCCGCCCGCCCTCGTACAAGGGCGGGCGGGCGCACAGGAATGGCCTGGCAGTGGCCTACAGGAAGGAGTTGATCTCGATCGTCTCCGTGCGGCCCGGGCCCACGCCGATGGCGGAGATCGGGGCGCCGGACATGTCCTCCAGCGCCTTGACGTACGCCTGCGCGTTCTTCGGCAGGTCGGAGAACGTCTTGGCCTTGGTGATGTCCTCGGACCAGCCCGGCAGGTTCTCGTAGACCGGCTTCGCGTGGTGGAAGTCGGTCTGGCTGTAGGGCAGTTCGTCGACGCGCTTGCCGTCGATCTCGTAGGCGACGCAGACCGGGATCTGCTCCCAGCCGGTGAGCACGTCCAGCTTCGTGAGGAAGAAGTCCGTGAGGCCGTTGACGCGCGTCGCGTAGCGGGCGATGACCGCGTCGAACCAGCCGCAGCGGCGGTCGCGGCCGGTGGTCACGCCGCGCTCGCCGCCGATGTCGCGCAGCGCCTCGCCGTCGGCGTCGAGCAGCTCGGTCGGGAAGGGGCCCGAGCCGACGCGGGTGGTGTACGCCTTGAGGATGCCGATGACCCGGTTGATCTTCGTCGGGCCGACGCCCGAGCCCGTGCAGGCGCCGCCCGCGGTCGGGTTCGAGGAGGTGACGAAGGGGTACGTGCCGTGGTCGACGTCGAGCAGCGTGCCCTGGCCGCCCTCGAAGAGGACGACCTTGCCGGCGTCGATGGCGTCGTTGAGGACGAGCGTCGTGTCGGCGACGTAGTCCTTGAGCTGCGGGGCGTAGCCGAGCAGCTCCTCGACGACCTGCTCGGCGACGATCGCGCGCCGGTTGTAGAGCTTGGCGAGGAGCTGGTTCTTGAAGTCGAGGGACGCCTCGACCTTCTGGAGCAGGATCGACTCGTCGAAGAGGTCCTGGACGCGGATGCCGACGCGGTTGATCTTGTCGGCGTAGGTCGGGCCGATGCCGCGGCCGGTGGTGCCGATCTTCCGCTTGCCGAGGAACCGTTCCGTCACCTTGTCGACGGTCGTGTGATAGGGCGTGATCAGATGGGCGTTACCGCTGATCATGAGCTTGGACGTGTCGACGCCACGCTCGTTCAGTCCGCTCAGCTCGGAGAGCAGGACCGCCGGGTCGACGACGACTCCGTTACCGATCACCGGGGTGCACCCCGGCGAGAGGATGCCGGAGGGGAGAAGGTGCAGTGCGTACTTCTGGTCGCCTACGACAACCGTGTGGCCGGCGTTGTTGCCGCCCTGGTAACGCACCACGTAGTCCACTGAGCCGCCGAGCAGGTCGGTGGCCTTCCCCTTGCCCTCGTCACCCCACTGAGCACCGAGCAGCACAAGTGCGGGCACAGGCGTACACCCCTTCCGGGCGGGGCATGTCCAACGTGCGCGATGGTTTCTGCCATCGCTAGAGCCGTCGAACCGGTGCCCCGGAATAGACGAAGCCCCTGGCGCAATAGCGCAAGGGGCTCTTGCACCGAGATGCTACCTGAGGAAGGACCGAGGTGTCGGCTCCAGAGCCCCACACGAGTGGCGCGCACCCGTTGCTCGTGGTCATCGACCCCGTCGCCCGCCGCGTGGACGGCGAATCCGTACGGATCGCGAAGGACGTGCTGTGCGCGGGCGCCACGGCCAAGATCTGCCTGCCCGAGGGGCCGGAGGAGGTCGAGCGGGCGCTGTCCCGCCGGGGCCATCGCCGCACCGTCGTGATCGGCGACGATCTCGCCCTGCTGCGCGTCGTGGGCCTGCTGCACCGGCTCCGCGAGCTGCCGGGGGCCGCCCTGGCCGTGGTCCCCGTCGGCCCCGCCGCCTCGGTCTCGCTGGTCCGCGCGCTCGGCGTGCCCACGGGCGCGGTCGCGGCGGCCCGCGCGGTGCTCGACGGCTCGGAGCGGCGGCTCGACCTCCTCGTCGACGACAGCGGGGGCGTCGTCCTCGGCGGGCTGCGCATCCCCTCCGGCGGCGGCTGGGGCGGCGCCTTCGGCCCGTACGAGGCGGAGGACGCCTCCCCCGCCGACGACGGCCACCCGGCCCACCTGCCGTACGTGCCGGAGGCCGCCCCCTCCGGCGACTCCCGCGCGGACGGGTCGGGGGACGGCCGGCCGGCGGCGGACGCCGACGGGCCCGGGGCCGCTCCCGTCCCCGACAGCCGGCGCGCCGCCCGGCATCAGTCCACCCGGCATCAGCCCTGGTGGACGCCGGCCGCCCGCACCGCCCGTACGGCCCTGACCCTGCTCGCCACCCCCGCCGCCGCCCGTCGCCGCCCCGCCCCGCCCCTCGCGCAGCGGCTGCGGGTCGAGGCCGACGGCGTGCTGCTGGCGGATCTGGACCGGCCGGTGGAGCGGGTGACGGTGTCCGCCTCGGCGGCGGACGGGCTGGCCGACGTCGTGGTGCACCGCAAGCTCGCCGACGACGGGATACGGGCCCGCGCCCGCGCCGTCACGGTCTCCGGGCCGGACTTCCGCTACCGCGCCGACGCCGTGGTCGGCGGGCCCGTGCGCACCCGCACCTGGACCGTCCTCCCGAACGCCTTTCAGCTGACGCTGCCCCGACAGCAGGACCCGCCGGGCGAGAGCGGGGGCGGGGGCGGGAGCGCGTCCGTACGCCCGTAAGCGCAGGCCGAGCGCCGGGGCCCGGCTACGCCCCAGACCCGAACTTTGCGTCCCGGAGCGCGCGCCAGCGCTCCAGCATGCCCAGCAGCTCGTCGTGCATGAACTGGAAGAACTCCACCGTCTCCGTCACCCGCTCCCCCGCCGGCGTGTCCGGTCCCAGCGACTGCGCCCCTTCGCCGAGCAGCTTGCCCCAGCGGATGATGTGCTGGTCGCGGCTGGCGAAGGTCTCGTACCAGAGCTCTTCGTGCAGGCGGTAGCGGTCGCGGCGGGAGCCCGGTTCGCGCTCGCGGCTGATCATGCCGGCGTTGGCGAGGTAGCGGACCGCACCGGAGACGGCGGCGGGGCTGATCTTCAGCTGCTCGGCGAGTTCGGCGGAGGTGAGCGCGGCCGTGTCGGAGGCGAGGAGGGCGACGAAGACGCGGGCGGCCATGCGCTGCATGCCGGCCTCGGTCAGTTCGCCGGCGAACCGTTCCACGAACCGGGAGACGGCCTCCGGGTCCCGCTGCCGGCCGGAGCCCGTTCCCTGCCCGGAGCCCGTTCCCTGCCCCGGGTCCGTCTCCTGCCCGGAGTCCGTTCCCTGACCCGAGCCCTTTTCCCGCCCCGCGTCCGCCTCCTGGCCCGAGCCCCCTCGCCGGCCCGAGTCCGCTTGCTGATCCCGTCCCACGTCGCGCTGTTCGCTCACGTCCGCATCATCTCCCCTGGCCAGGCCGTTCCCCCAAGTTTATACGCTTCCTTAACTTCACAAATTTGTGAAACTACCTTACTTTCAGAAACATGACGACGGCAATCACCGTGTCCGGCCTCCACAAGTCATTCGGCCGGACGCACGCGCTCGACGGCCTCGACCTCTCCGTCGAAAACGGCGAGGTACACGGCTTCCTCGGCCCCAACGGAGCCGGGAAATCCACCACCATCCGGGTCCTCCTCGGCCTGCTCCGCGCCGACCGGGGCGCCGCCCAGCTGCTCGGCCGTGACCCCTGGCACGACGCGGTCGAGCTGCACCGGCGCCTCGCCTACGTACCCGGCGACGTCACCCTGTGGCGCAACCTCTCCGGCGGCGAGGTCATCGACCTGTACGGGCGGCTGCGCGGCGGGCTCGACGCGGCGCGCCGCGCGGAGCTGCTGGAGCGCTTCGAGCTCGACCCCACCAAGAAGGGCCGCGCCTACTCCAAGGGCAACCGCCAGAAGGTCGCCCTCGTCGCCGCCTTCGCCTCCGACGTCGATCTGCTGATCCTGGACGAGCCCACCTCCGGCCTCGACCCGCTCATGGAGGAGGTCTTCCAGGAGTGCGTCGCCGAGGCCCGCGGGCACGGCCGGACCGTGCTCCTCTCCAGCCATGTGCTGAGCGAGGTGGAGGCGCTCTGCGACCGCGTGAGCATCATCCGCGCCGGCCGCACCGTCGAGAGCGGCTCCCTCGCCGACCTGCGCCATCTGACCCGTACGAGCGTGAGCGCGGAGCTGGCCGCGCCGCCGCGCGGGCTGTCCGGGCTGCCGGGCGTCCACGACCTGTCCGTACAGGGCACGCGGGTCCGGCTCCAGGTCGACACCGACAAGCTCGATCCGGTGCTGCGGCAGCTCACCGAGTCCGGCGTGCGGTCGCTGACCAGCACCCCGCCCACCCTCGAAGAGCTGTTCCTGCGCCACTACCAGGCCGACGACGCCGGCTCCCCGGTCGCGCCGCGGACCGGGGCGGCGGCCCGATGAACACCCTCGCCGCCGCCGGGCCCAAGGGCTCGCACCTCTCCGGCGCCGGGCCGCTCACCCGCCTCGCGCTGCGCAGCGACAAGATCATGCTGCCCGTCTGGGTCTACGCGCTGTCCGTCGCCTTCATCTCCACGGGGCTGTCCTTCAAGAAGCTGTACGGCACCGCGGCGGAACGCGCCGACTTCGCCCACTCCATGTCCGCGAACACCTCCTTGCGCGCGCTGTACGGGCCGGTGCTCGGCGACTCCCTCGGCGCGCTCACCGCCTGGCGGATGATGAGCTTCGGCGCGGCCCTGATCGGCGTCATGAGCCTGCTCATCGTGGTGCGCCACACCCGAGAGGAGGAGGAGACCGGCCGCCAGGAGCTGCTGTCCTCGGCCGGGGTCGGCCGCCGCGCGCCGCTGACCGCCGCCCTGGCCACCGCCTTCACCGCCAACGCGCTCGTCGCCGCCCTGATCGCCGTCGGCCTCCCTGCCACCGGCCAGGGCGCGTCCGGCGCGCTCGCCCTCGGCCTCGCCGTCGGCGCCACCGGCATGGTCTTCGCGGGCGTCGCCGCCGTCGCCGCGCAGCTCACGGAGAGCGCCCGGCTCGCGAAGGGGATCACGGCGGCGGTGATCGGCGCGGCCTTCACGGTGCGGGCGGCGGGCGACGCGTCCGCCGCGCAGGGGCGGTCGCCGCTGGTGTGGCTCTCGCCCCTCGGCTGGACCGAGCAGGTCCGCCCGTACGCCGGCGACCGCTGGTGGGTGCTGCTCCTGCCGCTCGCCCTGACCGCCGTGGCCGTCCTCGGCGCGTACGCGCTGACCGCCCGCCGCGACCTCGGCGCCGGGCTGCTCGCCACCCGGCCCGGCCCCGCCGCCGCGGGGAGCGCGCTCCGGGGCCCGTACGGCCTGGCCTGGCGGCTCCAGCGCGGCTCGCTCCTCGGCTGGGCGGCCGGGCTCCTCTTCGCCGGGGCCGTCTTCGGGGCGGTCGCGCACGGCGCGGCGGACATCGTCGGCGACAACCAGCGGACGCTGGACATCTTCGAGCGGCTGGGCGGCAGCCATGGGAGAGCGGGCATCTCGGACGCGTTCCTCGCCACCATCACCGGCATGCTCGGCCTGGCCGCCGCCGTCTACGCGACCGGCTCCGTGCTCCGGCTGACCGGCGAGGAGTCCGGCGGGCGCGCCGAGCCGCTGCTGGCCTGCGCCGTCGGCCGGCTGCGGTGGGCGGCCGGCCACCTGGTCATCGCCTTCGCGGGCACGGTCGCCATCCTCGCGGCGGGCGGCCTCGCCATGGGCGTCTCGTACGGGGCCTCGGCCCACGACCTCGGCGGTCAGCTCCCGCGCGTACTGGCCGCCGCCCTCGCCCAGACCCCGGCGGTCTGGGCCCTGACGGGGGTCACGGTGCTCCTCGCGGGCGCGCTCCCGCGGCTGGCCGCCGCCGCGTGGGGCGTGGTCGGCGCGGCCCTCGCCGTCGGCTGGCTCGGCCCGGTGGTCGACGCCCCGCAGTGGGTCATGGACCTCTCGCCCTTCGGCCATCTGCCCAAGCTGCCGGGGCCGGTGGGCTCCGCGGCCCCGTTCCTCTGGCTCACCGCGCTGGCGGCGGTGTGCACGGCGGCGGGGCTGTACGGGCTGCGACGGCGGGACGTCGGCTGACGCGGTCCCCCTGAACGTGCGGCGCCGGGCCTGTAGCGGAGTCCGGCGCCGCACTCGTACCTCGTACTCCGCCGCTACCCCGCCTCGACCAGCATCTTCTTCAGCCCCCGGATCACGAAGCCCGGCTTCCGCTCCGGCTCCGATACGAGCCGCAGGCCGGGCGCGCGGCGCAGCAACGCGCCGAAGACCGCGGCGAGTTCGAGGCGGGCCAGCGGCGCGCCGAGACAGTAGTGGATGCCCGCGCCGAGGCTGAGGTGCGGGATGTCGGAGCGGGTGAGGTCGAGGGCGTCCGGGCGGTCGAAGCGCGCGGGGTCGCGGTTGGCGGAGCCGAGGAGCAGCGCCACCTCGCTGCCGCGCGGCAGGTGCACGCCGCCGACCTCGATGTCGTCGAGCACCCAGCGCTCGAACAGGTGCAGCGGCGTGTCGAAGCGCATCAGCTCCTCCACCGCGCCCGGCAGCAGGCCGTGGTCCGCACGGAGCGCCGCGAGCTGCTCGGGGTGGCGGAAGAGCGCCAGCCAGGCGTTGCCCGTCGTGTGGACCGTGGCCTCGTGCCCGGCGTTCAGGAGCAGGGCGCAGGTGGAGACCATCTCCTGTTCGCTGAGCCGGTCGCCCTCCTCGTACGCGGCGATCAGCGCGCTGATCAGGTCCTCGCCGGGCTCGGCGCGCCGGGCGGCGATGAGGTCGCGCAGATACGCCGAGAACTCGGCCGAGGCCCGTACCGCCGCGCGGGCGCTGTCCTCGCCCGGGTTGAGCTCGTACATCCCGCAGATCGCGGCCGACCAGGGCCGCAGCAGCCCGCGGTCGGCGGCGGGCACCCCCAGCATCTCGGCGATCACGGCGACCGGGAGCGGTTCGGCGACCGCCGCGACCAGGTCGCCGCCGCCGTCCGCGAGCAGCCCCGCGACCAGCTCGTCGGCCGTCCGCCGGACGTACGGGGCGAGTTGTTCGACCATGCGCGGCGTGAACGCCTTGGAGACGAGGCGGCGCAGCCGCGTGTGATCGGGCGCCTCCAGGTCGAGCAGCCCGTTGTCGTTCAGGGTGTGGAAGGGCTCGTGCCAGTCGGGCGGCGCGCTGCGGCCGAACTCCTCGTGGCCGAAGCGGTGCAGGTACGTACGTCCCAGCCGCCGGTCGCGCAGCAGGGCGCGTACGTCGTCATGGCGAGGCACCAGCCACTGCCGGGAGGGCGCGAACCAGTGGACGCGCCCCCGCTCGCGCAGCTCGGCGTAGCCGGGATACGGATCCGCCGCGAACCGCGGCGACCAAGGGTCGAACGCGAGGGCTTCGCTCATGCTCCGAAAGCGTAACCGGCGAACTCGCGCCTCGGGAGTGGTGAATTCCCATTGATCTTCCCGTCGATCTCCCGCCGATCTCCCGCTGATCTCCTGCCGATCTCCCGCCGATCTCCCGCTGATCTCCCGCTGATCTCCTGCCGATCTCCCGCCGATCTCCCGCTGATCTCCTGCCGATCTCCCCCGCACCGGGCTGAATTCGTCGCGAATGCGCGGGGTTGCGCGGCGCGCGCAGCGGGCAGAAGGCCACTGCGATCCAGGGACGGCCCACGCACCCGCCCCATCGCGGGGAGACACCTTTACCGGCGAACGAGCGGACCGGCTGCCCGGCGAACCTGCCGACCAGCGGAGTTCCGCCTCGGACGGCCGGAATTCGGCACGGAGGTATCTCGTGGATCGACTGGATTCCCGCGGAGTGCGACGCGCGCTGAGGGTTCTGGGGTCGGTGCTGGCGGCAGGCGCGGTGTGCGCGGCGCTCAGCATCGCCATGACGCTCGTACCCGGACTGCGCACCACCGGCAGCGGAAACGCGGGGCAGGCGTACGGGGCCGCGGCGTCGTCCAGCGCGGTGCTGGTGCTCTTTTACATGGCGAAGACGCTCCGGCTCCAGCGGGACGAGACGACGCTCCAGCGCGAGGAGTTGGCGTTGCAGCGTCAGGAAATGCAGCTCCAGCGGACCGAATTGGAACTGCAACGCGAGGAGATGCGCCGCTCGGCCGGCGAATTGCACCGCAGCGCGGAAGCGGATCTGCGCCGGCTGCATATGGATCTGCTCAAAATGAGCATCGAGAATCCGGAACTGGCTGCGGTGTGGCCAGAGTACGCACCCGGGCTATCTACAGTACAGAACCGGCAGTACAACTACGCCAATCTCTTGTACTGTCACTACATGCTGGCCCACCGGCTGGAATTACTGGCAGAGCATGAGGTGTTCGGCCACTTGGTCGATCTCGTCAAGAGCCCAGTCTTCCGCGACTACTGGGAAGCAGGGCGCCAGGCCCGACATTCGATCGCTGTTGACACGCAGGAATATCGATTCGCCAGGCTCGTAGACGAGGCGCTAAGGGTATCCGGCCCCCAACTGCCGTAGACGCGCTTGACGACTCCGGGCCTACTGCATCCCTGGGCCACTCTCGCTCAGCGCCGCCCATCGACCCCGCACCCACACAGTGGCGCGACCGGCTGCGCCTGGAGCGGTAGCACCAATGGCAGCTCCAGATTTAGTTGTGACACTATAATTATAGTAACGACACAACTAATGGAGTCCGTCATGCCGGAAGACGCTGCCCCGCGGCGGCCATGGCTCGTGCTCGCCATCTGCTGCATGAGCATGCTGATCGTCAGCCTCGACAACACCATCCTGAACGTCGCCCTCCCCACCATCCAGCGCGACCTGCACACCTCCGTCTCCGGCCTGCAATGGACGGTCGACGGCTACACGCTCGTACTCGCCAGCCTGCTGATGCTCGCCGGCTCGACCGCCGACCGCGTGGGCCGCCGCCGCGTCTTCCAGGCCGGACTGGTCGTCTTCTCCGCCGCGTCCCTGCTGTGCAGCCTCGCCCCCAGCCTCGGCTGGCTCGTCGCCGCGCGGATGCTCCAGGCGGTCGGCGGGTCGATGCTGAACCCCGTCGCCATGTCGATCATCAGCAACACCTTCACCGAACCCCGGCAGCGCGCCCGCGCCATCGGCGTGTGGGGCGGCGTCGTGGGCCTCTCCATGGCCGCCGGGCCGATCGTGGGCGGAGCGCTGGTCGAGTCGGCCGGCTGGCGGTCCATCTTCTGGATCAACGTGCCGATCGGCATCGCCGCCCTGTTCCTGGCCCGCCGCTTCATACCGGAGTCTCGGGCGCCGCGGGCGCGCCGGGCGGACCCGGTCGGCCAGGCGCTCGTCGTCGTCCTGCTCGTCGCCCTCACCTACGCGATCATCGAATCGCCGGCCCGCGGCTGGACCTCGCCCCTCGTCATCGGCGGCGCGATCGCCGCCCTGGGCGCGCTGCTCGGGCTGCTCTGGTACGAGCCGAGGCGTACCGACCCCCTCATCGACCTGCGGTTCTTCCGCTCCGTACCGTTCGCGGGCGCCACCGTGAACGCGGTCGCCGCGTTCGCCGCGCTGGGCGGCTTCCTGTTCGTCAGCTCCCTGTACCTGCAGAACGTGCGGCGCCTCGACCCGCTGCACGCCGGGCTGTTCATGCTCCCCATGGCGGTCATGGCGCTGCTGCTGGCGCCGCTGTCCGGCCGCATGGTGGCCTCGCGCGGCCCGCGCCTGCCCCTGCTGCTCGCCGGAACGGCGCTGTGCGCGAGCGCCGTGCTCCAGGCCCTCACCTACTCCGCCCACCTGCCGACGGCCGTGCTGGTCGTCGCGTACCTGCTCTTCGGCACCGGCTTCGGCCTGGTCAACGCGCCCATCACCAACACCGCCGTCTCGGGGATGCCGCGCGCGCAGGCCGGCGTCGCGGCGGCGGTGGCCTCCACCAGCCGGCAGGTCGGCCAGTCCCTCGGCGTGGCCGTCATCGGCGCCCTCATGGCCGGACAGGCGTACGCGGACCCGGCGGCCCTCACCGGCGCGGGCCGTACGGCGTGGTGGATCATCGCGGGCTGCGGCGCCGCCGTGGCGGTCATAGGTACGCTCGCATCCGGCCGCTGGGCGCGGGCGACGGCCCGGCGCGCGGCGGAGCGGCTCGCTTCCGAGGAAACTCCGGAGGCTCCGGGGACTCCGGAGGCTCCGGGGACTCCGGAGGCTCCGGATACAGCGGCGGCCGCGGGGAGCAGGGGGACAGAGGAGACAGTGAAGACCTGATGGAGCGTTTTGACGCCGGCGGGCCCCACGCGGGCAGGCCCTGCGAGGACGGCCCCCGCGACGGGGACGGTGCCACCGCGCGGGCGGCGGCCCGCGCCTGGCTGGGGATGAACACGCTCCTGATGGAGCGCCACAACCGCCGCAAGGCCGTCGCCGACGCCCTCGGCATGAGCTTCAGCCGCGTCCGGGCCCTGCGCCGGCTCGGCGCGGGGCCGATCCCGCTGCGCGAACTGGCCGAGCGGATGGGCAGCGACCCGCCCTACACCACCGTCATCGTCGACGACCTCGTGCGGCGCGGCCTCGCCGAGCGCATTGCCAACCCCGCCGACCGCCGGTCCAAGCTGGTCCGCCTCACCGAGGAGGGCCAGGCGGCGGCCGACCGCGCCGTCGAGATCATGACCGTGCCGCCGGACGCCCTGCTCGGGCTGCCCGCCGAGGACATCGAGGCGCTCGACCGCATCGTGGCGAAGCTCCTGGAGTGAGCCGCCCGGAGCCACTCAGGACCGCTCAGGGCCGCTCAGAGCCGCTTAGAGCCGCTCGGAGCCGCCCCTCAGCGCGCGGCTCCTCAGCCGCCCGGCGTCACCAGCCCCGCCTCGTACGCGAAGACCGCCGCCTGCGTCCGGTCCCGGAGCCCCAGCTTCACCAGAATGCGGCTGACGTGCGTCTTCACCGTCGACTCGGCGACGACGAGGCGCGCGGCGATCTCGGAGTTGGAGCGGCCCTGGGCGACCAGCACCAGCACCTCCGTCTCGCGCTCGGTGAGGTCGGCGACGCGGTCCTGGGTGGGGGTGCGCGGGGTGCCGAGGCGGGAGAACTCCTGGATGAGGCGCTTCGTGACGGTCGGCGCGAGCAGCGCCTCCCCGGCCGCCACCACCCGCACGCCGTCGGCGAGCTGCCGCGCCGAGGCGTCCTTGAGCAGGAAGCCGCTGGCCCCGGCCCGCAGCGCCTGGTAGACGTACTCGTCGAGGTCGAAGGTGGTCAGCACCAGCACCTTGGCGTCCGCGTCGGCGGCGACGATCTCGCGGGTGGCCTCCAGGCCGTTGAGCTCGGGCATCCGGATGTCCATCAGGACGATGTCCGGTTTGAGGGCCTCGACCTGGCGCACCGCCTCGCGGCCGTCCACCGCCTCGCCGATGACCTGGATGTCCGGCATGGCGTTCAGCAGCACGGAGAACCCCTCGCGGACCATCATCTGGTCGTCGACGATGAGCACCCGGATGATCCCGTCCGCGCTGCGGCCGTTCCCGCCGCGTCCCTCGACCATGTCTCTTTCCCCGCCCACGCCCGTCATTCCGATTCCTCCGCGGCCTCGACGGGGATGAACGCCACGACCTCGAAGCCGCCGTCCTTCGTCGCCCCGGCCGTCATCTCGCCGCTGAGCATGGTCACCCGCTCCCGCATGCCGAGCATCCCGTGCCCCGAGCCCGGCGACGGCTTGGCCAGCCGGTTCGCCGGGCCGTTGACGATGCGCAGCCCGAGCCCGCTCATCACGTACGACACCTCGACGCGCGCCTCGGCGCCCGGCGCGTGCCGCAGGGTGTTGCTCAGGGCCTCCTGCACGATGCGGTACGCGGACAGCTCCACGCCCTGCGGCATGGTCCGCACCACGCCCGTCGTGACGTGCTCGACCGTGAGCCCCGCCGCCCGCACGTTGTCGATCAGCGAGCCGAGGGCGGCGAGCGTCGGCTGCGGGGCCTCGGGGTCGACCTCGCCGAACGCCTCCGGGTTCTCCGACCGTACGACGCCGAGCACGCGGCGCAGCTCCGTGAGCGCCGAGACGGCGTTCTCGCGGATCGTGGCGAACGCGGCGGCCAGCTCGGGCGGGGTCTCCTCGACCCGGTACGGCGCGGCCTCCGCCTGGATGGCGACCACCGACATGTGGTGCGCGACCACGTCGTGCAGCTCGCGGGCGATGGTCGTCCGCTCCTCCAGCACGGTGCGGCGCGACCGCTCCACCTCGGTGACGGCGGCCTGCACGGCGACCTGCTGCTTGGACTCGCGTACGCCGCGCAGCCCCAGCATGACCAGGAGCAGGGCGCCGAAGACGATCAGGAGGGCCAGGGTGTCCCGGGTCCAGACGTGGCCGCGGAACGGTATCCCGAGCACGACGATGAACGCGACGGTGATCCCCCACATCCCGGCGGACGCCCGCGGCCGGAGCTGGAAGGCGGCGATCAGCATCACTGCCCCGTAGGAGACGACGCCGGTCGGGGTCCACGGCCAGAAGGACTGGAAGCCCGACAACAGGGCCATGGGGACGGCCGCGGCGAGCGCCAGCCACCACGCGCCGAGCGGCCGGAGGAGCACGACGGCGAGCGGCACTCCGGTCGCGAGCATGCCGAGCAGCCCCGAGAGCCCGGGTTCGAAGCCCATGAAGGGCATGAACGTCAACAGGAAGGCCGCTGCCAGGAACACGGCGTGCGGCAGCCAGCGCGCGTAGCCGACGGCCTTTTGCGGCACGAACCGCAGCAGTGGGTGGTCATCGGCGAGCGGCGGTACCGGGCGGAACGCGAACGCGTCCGTGACCAGGTCTTCGCGGATCGTATGGAACACGCCCCGCGCCACCCGGATCTCACTGTTCGCGCCGTTCGGCCGCTGATAGGTGTCGTTCACATCAACCACGGTAAGCAGCGGAGGGGATCGTCGTCGTCCCCGCTGGTGGGGATCTGTACGGGTCCGCCTCAAGTACTACACGCCACGGCCCCGCGTCCGGTCCCGCGTCCGGTCCTGCGTTCCGGAGGGCGGCCCGGAAGCGCCTCCGAGAACGGCCAGGAGCAGGGCGAAGGCGTCCGTGCCGGGTGTGACGGGCGCGTAGTGGCCGGTGCCAGGCAGCTCGTGGAGCGTGATGTCGCCGCCCGCCGCCGCGGCCTCGGCGGCGTAGCGGCGGGAAACGTCCACGGGCACGTCCGGGTCGGCCGTGCCGTGCAGGACGACGACGGGGGCGCGGGGCGGGAGCAGCCGGGCGGGGTCGGCCTCGGGGCCCCCATCCCCCGCGCCCGCCAGCAGTCCGGCCACCGCGTCGTCGCTCAGCCGCAGCTCGCGCGCGTACGCCAGGTCCGCTACGGGCGCGAGCGCGACGACCCGGTCGACGCGCGGCCCGGCCGCCTCCCGCCAGCGGCTGCCGGCCGGGAGGCGGTGGCGGGAGGCGGCCCAGAGGGCGAGGTGGCCGCCGGCGGAGTGCCCGGCCACGACGTGGCGCGTCCCGGCCGTGCGGTCGGCGCCGCGGTCCACCGTCGCCGCCGCCCGCACGGCCCGTACGACGTCGTCGAACGTCCCCGGCCAGCCGCCGTCCCCGCCCACCCGCCGGTACTCGGCCAGCGCCACGGTGAGGCCGTGCCGCGCGAGCGCGGCGGCCGCCGGCGAGAGGTGCGCACGGTCGTACGCCTGCCGCCAGAAGCCGCCGTGCAGCAGCGTCACCACCGTGCCCGGCCCGCCGCCGCGCGCTCCGCGGGCGTCGTAGACGTCGATGACCTGCGAGGGGTGCGTGCCGTAGCGGACCGTCCGGTCGGGCGGTACGGGCGCGAGCGCGAGCAGCGCGGCCTCCTCGGCGACGGCCCTGGGCTCGGCGGTCATCGTCAGTCCGCCGCCCCGCCGCCCCGCGCCTCCGTCAGCACCTCCGCCAGTACGCGCGCGGCGCGCTCGGCGTCGGCGAAGCGCGTGTAGAGCGGGGCAAAGCCGAAGCGCAGGACGTCGGGGCGGCGGTAGTCGCCGACGACGCCGCGCCGGATCAGCTCCGCCATGACGTCGCCCGCGTCCGGGCAGCGCAGCGCGACCTGGCTGCCGCGCTCCGCGTGCGCGGCCGGGGTGATCGATTCGGCCCGGCCGGCCGGTACGTACGCGGCCACGCAGCGCAGGAAGAAGTCGGTCAGCGCCAGGCTCTTGGCCCGTACGGACTCGACGGAGACGCCGTCCCACACGTCGAGCGCCGCGTCCAGGGCGAGCATCGAGAGGATGTCGGGCGTGCCGACCCGGCCCCGGACGGCGCCCTCGGCGGGTGCGTAGCCGCTCGCCATCGCGAACGGGTCCGCGTGCGAGTTCCAGCCGGGCAGCGGCGAGTCGAAGCGCGGCTGGAGGCCGCGGCGCACGTACAGGAAGGCGGGCGAACCGGGCCCGCCGCCCAGGAACTTGTACGTGCAGCCGACCGCCAGGTCCACGCCGTGCGCGTCGAGTTCCACCGGCAGCGCCCCGACGCTGTGGCACAGGTCCCACACGACCGGCGCCCCGGCGGCGCGGGCGGCGGCCGTCGTGCCGGGCAGGTCGTGCAGTCGGCCGGTGCGGTAGTCGACGTGGTTGACGAGCACGGCGGCGGTCCGCGCCCCGACGGCGGCCGGGATGCCCGCCGCGGGCAGCGGGCGCACGGCGCAGCCGGTCATCCGGGCGGCGGACTCGGCGATGTAGCCGTCGGTGGGGAAGGTCGCGGCGTCGACGAGGATCTCGTCGCGGGCGGGGCCGCCGCCCCCGGACTCCGGACCCGCGCCCGTGTCCGAGAGGCCTCCGCCACGGGCGATGCGCACCGCGGCGACGACTGCCTTGAAGACGTTGACGCTCGTGGAGTCGCCGACCACGACCTGGCCAGGGGCCGCGCCCACCAGCCGGCCGACGCGGTCGCCGACCCGCTCCGGCGCGGTCCACCAGCCGCTCTCGTCCCAGGAGCGGATGCGCAGCCGCCCCCACTCGTGCTCGACGACCTCCGCCAGCCGCCCCGGCACGGCGCGGTGCAGCGCGCCGAGGGAGTTTCCGTCGAGGTAGACGACCTCGTCCAGGCCGTACCCCGAGAACTCCGCGCGCTTGCCGCGCAGTTCGTCGCTCTCGTCCAGCTTGGCGGCCTCGGCGCGCGGTTCCATGGCTTCCGTCCCGGTGTCAGACATGGCTGCGTGCCGTCCACAGCTCGGGGAAGACGTTCTTCGAGGCGCGCTTCTCCAGCCAGGCCACCCCGGCGGAGCCGGCGGTGCCCGTCTTGGCGCCCATCGCGCGGCGCGTGGCGAGGAGGTGGTCGTTGCGCCAGCGCCAGACCAGTTCGGCGACCTCGGTCAGGGCCTCCCCGAGCCGGACCAGCTCGCCGCCCCCGGTGACGCCGCCTTCCGCCGAGTCCGCCGCGTAGATGTCCTGCCAGATCCGCTCGACCGCCGCGTCCGGCTCGTACCGGGCGGTCGGCTCCCGGTCCAGGACCGCCGCCGGGACGGCGTGGCCGCGCCGCGCGAGATAGCGCAGGACCTCGTCGTACAGGCTCGGTTCGGCTATCGCCTTCTCCAGTTCCGCGAGTTCGCGCGGCGCGCCCCGGTGCGGTACGAGCATGGAGGCGGACTTCTCGCCGAGCAGGAATTCGAGCCGCCGGTACATCGCCGACTGGAACCCGGAGCCCTCGCCGAGCGCCGCCCGGTAGGAGTTGAACTCGCCGGGGGTCAGGTGCGCGAGCGGCTTCCAGGACGCGTTGAGCGATTCGAGCTCATACGTGGAGCGCTTCAGCGCGGCCAGCGCGCCGGCCAGGTCGTCCTCGCGCAGCGACTGGGCCGCGGTGCGCCACTCGTGGACGAGGACGGTGAACCACAACTCCATGACCTGCGTGGTCACGAGGAAGACCATTTCGCCGGGGTCGTCGGAGAGCGGCTGCTGGAGGTGGGTGAGGACGGACGCGTGCACATAGTCCTCGTACGGGGTGGTGCTCTCGGCGCCGATGCTGAGGTCGGGCTCGAAACGCGCGGCAGGGTTCTCCGGCACGTAAGGGGACGCTTCGGTTTCGCGTGACATCGCTGTCCCTTCGGTACTGCTGCCGGGTAGCGGTCCGCCCCTTTCCTGCCGGCTTCGGAGCCCCGGTCCCCTCTCGGCCCGGGTCACCGGGCCTCAGCGCATCATGCGTCGCCCCGCCGCATCCGGCAAGAGGTAGCCGCGGCGGTGCGCCGGGCCGCCCACGGGCCGCCCGGCGCACCGCCGTCGCGCCACGGCCCGCGTCAGCCGAGCGTGTCGGCGGCGGTCGGGGACGAGTCGCGCAGGAACGCCGAGCAGCGCTCGTACTCCTCCTGCTCGCCGATCGACTGCGCGGCCCGCGCCAGGGCGTGCAGCGCGCGCAGGAAGCCGCGGTTGGGCTCGTGCTCGAACGGCACCGGGCCGTGGCCCTTCCAGCCGGCGCGGCGCAGCGCGTCGAGGCCGCGGTGGTAGCCGGTGCGGGCGTAGGCGTATGACTCGACGACCCGGCCGCCCTCGAACGCCTCGTCGGCGAGCTGCGCCCACGCGAGGGAGGACGACGGGTACTTCGCGGCGACCTCGGAGGAGGCCGCGCCGGAGGCGAGCAGTTCGCGCGGTTCGGGGTCGTCGGGCAGATGGGTCGGGGGCGGTCCCCCGAGCAGGTTCTCGTGAATGGACATGGGCTCCAGTCTGCCTGGTGCGGGCGGCCGTGGGGCCGTTGCGGGTGATGTCCGTACGAGCGACCGCCCGGCGCCCGCGCCCGCCGTCGGACGCGTACGCGGCCGGGGCCGTACGGGCGGCCCGGCCGGAGCCGCGCGGGGGCCGCACGGGAGGGCCCCCGCCGTCAGTCGTCCGTGGAGCCGGGGTCGAGCGGCGGGGCGGTCACGCCGCAGTGGTAGGCGCACTCCGGGTGGCATATCGCGGGCTCCGCGGGCGCCGGCTCCCCGGCCCGCGCCGCCTCCGCGCCGCCTCCGGGCTCCTTGCGCACCGCGAACCAGCCGATCAGCGCGGCCACGACCAGCGCCCCCGCGCACATCGGCATCGCCCGCCGGAAGGTCTCCCCGAACTGCCCGGCGTCCCGGTACGCGTCCGGGCCCATGCCCGCCAGCAGCGGCAGGGCCGCCACCGCCACGAGCCCCGCCGCCCGTGCCGCCGCGTTGTTGACGCCGCTGGCCAGCCCGGCCCGGCCGACGTCCACGGAGGCCAGCACGGTCGCGGTGAGCGGGGCGACGAGCACGACCATGCCCAGTCCCAGCACGATCAGCGCGGGCAGCACGTCCCGCCAGTACCCGGCCCCGGTCGTCACCCGCGTCATCAGCAGCATCCCGGCCGCGCACAGCAGCGGTCCGACGGTGAGCGGGAGGCGCGGGCCGATGCGCTGGCCCAGCTCGCCGGAGCGGGCGGACAGCAGGAGCATCAGGACGGTCGTCGGCAGCAGCGCGGTCCCGGCGGCGAGCGCCGAGTAGCCGGCGACGACCTGGAGTTGGAGCACGGAGAGGAAGAAGAAGCCGCCGAAGGCCGCGTAGACGCAGACGGTCACCGCGTTGACCGCCGTGAACTGGTGCGAGGAGAAGATGGTCAGCGGCAGCATCGGCTCGGCCCGCCGCCGCTCGACGTACCCGAAGGCGGCGCCGAACAGCACCCCGGCGACCGCCGGGCCGATCACCCAGGGCGACGCGCCCTTGTCGGGCGCGGCGATCAGGGCGTAGGTGACCGCGCCGAGCGCGAGGGCCCCCAGGACCGCGCCCAGTACGTCGAACCGGCCGCGCGCCCGCGCGTCCCGCGTCTCCGGTACGTGCCGGAGCGCGACCGGCACGCAGACGGCGGCCAGCGGCAGGTTGATGAGGAAGACCCAGCGCCAGCCGGGCCCGTCGACCAGCCAGCCGCCCACGAACGGCCCGATCGCCGAGGCCACGCCGCCCAGCCCGGACCAGGCGCCCACGCCCCTGGCCCGGTCGTCCGGGTGGAAGGTGGCCTGGATGAGGGCGAGCGAGCCGGGGGTGAGCAGGGCGCCGCCGATGCCTTGCAGGGCGCGGGCGGCGATCAGCACCCCGGCGTTGGGCGCGAGGCCGCACAGCAGCGAGGCGAGCGCGAACCACACCACGCCGACGACGAACACCCGGCGCCGCCCGAACCGGTCGCCCAGCGCGCCGCCCAGCAGGATCAGCCCGGCGAGCGTGAGCATGTAGGCGTTGACGGTCCACTGGAGCACCGCCAGACCGGCGTCGAGATCGGCCCCGATCCGGGGCAGCGCCACATTGACGACGGTGCTGTCCAGCATCGCCATCCCGGAGCCGAGCACCGCGGTGAGCAGCACCCAGCGCCCCGCGGGCGTGCCGACCCGCACCGCGCCGGGCCCTTCGGCGGCGGGTTCTCCCGCCCCGGTGACGACGGCCTCCGGCCGCGGGCCGGTCTCCTTCGGGGGCTCCGTCGGGGAATCGCTCATATCCGGATCATCCTCGTGCCGTCCGGCCCCGGCCAGCGAAAGGGCCCGGTTCCCGGGATCAGCCGGGGACCGGGCCCTTGGGCCGCGGGGTGCGCGTACGGACGTACGCGAGCGCGCTACTTCAGCTTGGTGCCGGTCGAGCGCAGGTGGGAGCAGGCCTCGGTGACGCGCGCGGCCATGCCGGCCTCGGCCGCCTTGCCCCAGGTGCGCGGGTCGTAGGTCTTCTTGTTGCCGACCTCGCCGTCGACCTTCAGGACGCCGTCGTAGTTGCGGAACATGTGGTCCGCGACCGGACGGGTGAAGGCGTACTGCGTGTCCGTGTCGAGGTTCATCTTCACGACGCCGTTCTCCAGCGCGGTGCGGATCTCGTCCTCCGTGGAGCCGGAGCCGCCGTGGAAGACGAAGTCGAACGGGTCGGCCTTGCCGTACTTCGCGGCGATGCCGTCCTGGAGGTCGCGGAGCAGCTCGGGGCGGAGCACGACGTTGCCGGGCTTGTAGACGCCGTGCACGTTGCCGAAGGACGCGGCCAGCAGGTAGCGGCCCTTCTCGCCCAGGCCGAGGGCCTCGGCGGTCCGCTCGACGTCGGAGACCGTGGTGTAGAGCGAGTCGTTGATCTCGTGCGAGACGCCGTCCTCCTCGCCGCCGGTCGGGGTGATCTCGACCTCAAGGATGATCTTCGCCTTGACGGCCGCGGCGAGCAGCTCCTGGCCGATGGCGAGGTTGTCGTCGAGGTTCTCGGCGGAGCCATCCCACATGTGCGACTGGAACAGCGGGTTCTGACCGGCGGACACGCGCTCCTGGGAGACGGCCAGCAGCGGACGGACGTAGCCGTCGAGCTTGTCCTTCGGGCAGTGGTCCGTGTGCAGGGCGATGTTGACCGGGTACTTCTTGGCGACGACGTGCGCGAACTCGGCGAGCGCGACCGCGCCCGAGACCATGTCCTTGTTGTACTGGCCGCCGAGGAACTCCGCGCCACCCGTGGAGATCTGGATGATGCCGTCGCTCTCCGCCTCGGCGAAGCCGCGCAGCGCGGCGTGCAGAGTCTGCGTCGAGGTCACGTTGATGGCCGGGTAGGCGAACTTGCCTGCCTTCGCCCGGTCGAGCATCTCGTTGTAGACCTCGGGGGTTGCGATGGGCATCTGTCCGCTCCTTGTGATGTGCGGGTGGGTTTGTGGCCCAGACCTAGGCGTGCTGGAAATCCAGGGGCGACGTCCTCGTCGAGGCCCATCTTTCCAGACTCGGCCGATTGCTCCACACGGCGGACACTCCGGACGTACGAAACGGGCTGAGCGTTTCACGTGAAACGCTCAGCCCGCCCAAGAAGCCCCAGGTCAGAGCCTGGTGCCGGTCAGCCCAGGTCGAGATCGGCCAGGGAGTAGCCCGTGAGATACCGCAACCCGGCGTCCTCGATGGCCGACGCGGCGCCGCGGTCGACGATGGTCGCAACGGCGACGACCTCCGCGCCCGCCTCGCGGGCCGCCTCGACGGCCGTCAGCGGGGAACCGCCGGTGGTGGAGGTGTCCTCGACCACCAGCACCCGGCGGCCCGTGATGTCCGGACCCTCGATGCGGCGCTGCATGCCGTGCGTCTTCTGCGCCTTGCGCACCACGAAGGCGTCCAGCTTGCGGCCGCGCGCGGCCGCCGCGTGCAGCATCGAGGCGGCCACCGGGTCGGCGCCGAGGGTGAGCCCGCCGACCGCGTCGAAGTCGAGGTCGGCCGTCAGGTCCAGCATGAGCCGGCCGACGAGCGGGGCGGCCTCGGCGTCCAGGGTGATCCGCCGCAGGTCGATGTAGTAGTCGGCCTCCAGCCCGGAGGAGAGGGTCACCTTGCCGTGGACCACGGCCTTGTCCTTGATCTGCCGCAGCAGGTCGTCACGCACGTCGCTCATACCGATGAGCTTACGGTCATGCGTCGGGCGCTCGCGCGTACGGCCGTCCGCTCCCTCCGCCGGACATCCGACGCTCAGGACAGCGTCCGCCAGGTCCACGTCGTGGAGATCTCCAGCGGGTCGATGGGGGTGACCAGGCGCGGCAGGGTGTTCAGGCCGTTCGGCGGCCCGGACTGCGGCTCGACGCAGATGGCCTCCTGCTGCTCGTCGTAGACGACGACCCACTCGGAGCGGCTGGTCACCTTCAGCTCCAGCTGCCCCGGCCAGGTGAGCGTGACATCGACGCCGTCGGCCATCCCGAAGCAGTCGTCCCAGGGGCCCGGCTGCGGGTCGATGCGTCGGCCGGTCGGCAGGTGGTTGTCCCCGCGCTCCTCCTGCCAGTCGGGGGCGAAGTCGATCCGGGCGTCCTCGCCGCCGAGGTTCCGCAGGAACCAGGGGTGCCAGCCGGCTTGCGCCGGGAACGAGTCACTGGCCGCCTCGACGCTCATGGTGAGCGTCACCGCGTTCTCCGCCAGTTCGACCAGCTGGGTGACGCGGCCGGGGTAGGGCCAGGGCTCGGCGAGGTCGTAGGTGAAGGCGGCGGAGGAGCCGTCCTTGCGGGCCGTGCGCCAGGCGGTGTCCCGGCCGGTGCCGTGGATCGCGTGCGGCGGGGAGTTGATCGGCAGCCGATGGAGTTCGCCGCCGTTGCGGAACTCGCCCAGCTCCGTCCGGCCGCACCACGGCACCATCGGGAACGAGCCGTACTTCGCGCCCTGCCGCAGCACTTCCGTGCCGTCGATGCGGAGGCTGCCGATGCGGCAGCCGTTCTCAGGCAGAACCGTCAGTTCGGCGCTGCCCGCCACCAGTCGTACCCCGTGCGCCTGCGGCGCCGTTTCGGTCGTGTCATGGGTGCTCACATGTCGACCCTAGGGCCAGAGCGCTCCGCTCATCGCCTGCGGGTGCATCGTGGCCGGGCGCGCAGGCCCGGTGCGTCGGCTGCGGGTGCGTCGTGGCTGAGCGCGCAGTTCCCCGCGCCCCTTCCGGGCGCAGCCCCGGAGCGTCATCTGCGGGGCGTCGTAGCTGGGCGCGCAGGCCCGGTACGCCGTCTGCGGGAGCGTCGTGGCCGAGCGCGCAGTTCCCCGCGCCCCTTCCGGGCGCAGGCCCGGTACGTCATCTGCGGGGCGTCGTAGCCGGGCGCACAGGCCCGGTACGTCGGCTGCGGGAGCGCCGTAGCCGGGCGCGCAGTTCCCCGCGCCCCTTCCGGGCGCAGCCACGGAGCGTCGCCTGCGGGAGCATCGTGGCCGGGCGCGCAGGCCCGGTGCATCGGCTGCGGGAGCGTCGTGGCTGAGCGCGCAGTTCCCCGCGCCCCTTCCGGGCGCAGACCCGGAGCGTTATAGCTGGGCGCGCGGGAGTAGTTACTTTCGGCGGCGGAGTACGCGGCCTACTACTACCGCGGAGGCCAGTACTACGGCGGCGGCGGGGGCGGCCCAGCGGAGGGTGGCGGTGGAGGCCAGGGCCTCGGGGGCGGGGACGGGGGCGTAGCGGCCGCGCGGCGGGGCGTGGTCGACCTCCTCCGCGCTGCGGCCGATCATCGTGCGGCGCGCGTGCGCGGCCTCGGCCGGCGGCTCGCCGGGCGCGGGCACGGCGACGGAGGCGATGATGCTCTCCTCCTCGTCGTTCCCGAGCGGATCGCTCGGCTCCAGGACGTCATCGGTGTCGCCGACGTCGTCGGCATCGCCGACGTCGTCGGCGTCGAGCGAGGGCGGCGGGACCTCCGTCTCGAAGACGCTCGGCTTCCGCGGCGTGGCACCGGCCTCGGCCAGGTCGGCGGAGAACGCGTCGCCCCACCGGTCCAGCAGCCGCCGGGCCGCCGTCCCGGCCGTCTTGGGGTCGATGTCCGCGAGCCGGCCGCCGCTGCGCACCGTTCCCGCGCAGCTCAGCCGCGTGCCGCCGGGCGCCGCCGCCGGGGTGAGCGTCAACGTGAGCGAGACCTCGCCGGAGCCGCGCGCCTCCGTGCCCTCGCCGGTGATCTCGTACGAGCCGGAGCGCTCGGCGATGCTCAGCGTGCCGCGGTAGGTGATGGTGGAGCCGCCGATCCGCAGGCGCAGCCGCCCGGCGACCGGGCCGCCCGACGCCGGTTCGGCGTCCTCCTGGAACCCCGGCAGGCAGCGCGCGACCCGCGCCGGGTCCGAGAGGCCCTGCCGGACGGCGTCGGCGGAAAACGGAACGAACACCTCATGCTCCATAGCCACCGAGCCTACCCACCATGGCTCCGGCGAGTGCCTCGCCCGACGGAACTTTCCCGCCACGCCCCGCCGACGGCGTATACCGGGCGGCGGGGCACGGAGCGGCGGGGCGGGGGCGCGAGCCCGGACGCACGCGCGTCAGTCAGCGACCGTGAAGCGCTCGCCGATGTGCTGCGGCTTCTCGACCTCGTCGAGGAGCGCCACCGCGTAGTCCTCGGCGGAGATCCGGCTCCTGCCGTCGGCGTCGGTGACGAGGTCGTCGAGCGCGGTGCGGTACGTACCGGTGCGCTCGCCCGGCTCGATCGTCGCGGCGGGGCTGACGTTGGTCCAGCGCACGTCGCCGACGGTCCGGTAGAAGTCCAGCGCGTCACCGTGGGCGTGCATGATCTGGAGCAGGAACTCCGGCAGACCCTCCGCGTCCCAGACCTGCTTGCCGTCGGGGGTCCGCAGGGAGCCCGCGCCGCCGACCGTGATCAGCCGCGGGGCGGCGTCGCCGAGCGTCCGCAGACCGCCGACCAGTGCCCGCGCGGCGGGTTCGATGGTCGCGAGGTGGCCCGGCCCGTCGCCGCCGCCGACCGCGCTGATCACCACGTCCTGCCCGGCGGCCACGGCGGCGACCGACGCCGGGTCGAGGACGTCGCCGGTGGTGACGGTGAGCCGCTCGTGCGTCTCGGTGATCTTCGCGGGGTCCCGGACGACGGCGGTGACCTGGTGGCCCCGGTCCAGCGCCTCGCGCAGGACGCGGCTGCCGATGGTGCCGTTGGCTCCGAAGAGAGCGATCTTGGCCATGAGGGATGTCTCCTAAGCGATGGTGATGTCGAGTAAGGGGTGGTGGTGCCGCGTAAGCGGTGATGGTGCCGCGTAAGCGGTGATGGTGCCGCGTAAGCGGTGATGGTGCCGCGTAAGCGGTGATGGTGCCGCGTAAGCGGTGATGGTGCCGCGTAAGCGGT
>NZ_JBFAIS010000011.1:163100-254750 GCF_040654795.1 Streptomyces sp. NPDC050617
CGGTGATGGTGCCGTCGTGCGCCCGCCCTCCGGGCGAACGGCGTCAGTGCTGGTCGAGGGCGCGGGTGAGGTCCTGCGCGGAGGACATCGGCCCGCCGATCCGCCGCACCCCGCCGGGGGTGTGCAGCAGCAGCGTCGGGAAGCCCTCGACGCCGAGCCGGCGGACCTGCCGGAACTCCTCCTCGACCGCCCGCCGCGTCGCCGGGTCCGCGTAGGCGGCGGACGCCGCCCCGGCGTCAAGGCCGAGGGCGGTGGCGACGCCGGCCACGGTCTCCGGCTCGGACAGCGGTCGCCCGTCGCGGTACCAGGCGGCCTGCAGAGCCCCCGCGATCTCCAGTGTCCGCTCGGGCGCCTGCTGCCGCAGCGCGGCGAGCGCGGTGGCGGCGTCGGCGGAGTCCAGCACGGCGGTGCCGCGGGCGAACGCCTCGGCGTAGCCGTCGCCGAACACCGCGCCGGTCAGTTCGGCTATCCGCGCGTCCGCCTCGGGGATGTACGGATACGCGGACACCGGCTGCGCCCGCGGCCCGGTGAAGAGCCCGCCGCTGAGTACGCGCAGCTCGATCCGTTCGGCGTTGGCCGCGGCGAATTCGCGGATGACGGGGCCGAACCCGTAACACCAGCCGCAGTAGGCGTCGAAGGCGTAGGTGAGCTTCGCGCGCTCCATGGCTTCCTCTCTTCCGGTCGTCTTCCGGTCGTTTTCCCGGACTTTCCTTGTCCGTTACGACCAAGCTACGAGGGGCGCGGCTAGCCAGCCAGGTACGCTTGCGACCAGCCATGGTAAAAAAGCGACACGACCTCTCCGGGGCCCAGGACGCCGACATCGTCGAGCTGGCCTATCAGGCCCCGCCCGGCACCCCCGCGGGCCTGGAGGTCATGACCTTCGCCGAGCTGCGCTCCCGCGCCCCCGAAGGGCTGCTGCGCCGTCCCCAGCGGCTCGATTTCCACCAGCTCCTCGTCGTGCGCTCCGGTTCGGCCGCGCACACCGTGGACTTCACCGGCTACGCGCTCGTACCGGGCTCCGTCCTGTGGGTGCGCCCCGGCCAGGTACAGAGCTTCGACGAGGCGAGCAGCACAGACAACGGCACAGACAACGGCACAGACAGCGGCACCGACACCGTCGACGGCTACGTCGTCCTCGCCCAGCCCGGCTTCCTGCCGCCCGGCACCGCCGCCGCGGCCAAGGCGGAGGACCCCTTCCGCCCCGTCCTGTGGCAGCCCGTCGGCCCGGACCTCGCGGCGGTGAACCGCGCCGTGGACCACCTGGCCGCCGAGTTCGGCTGCGGCCGCGGGCTGCCCGCCGAGGTGCACACGGACGTCCTGCGGCACCTGTTCACCGTGCTCGTCCTGCGTCTCGCGCATCTGACGGCCCCGGTGGGCAGCAGCGTCCCCGCGCCCAGCGAGACGTTCGAGCGGTTCCGGGCCGCCGTGGAGCGGGAGTTCGCGACCAGCCACCGCGTCGCCGACTACGCGCGCGCCCTCGGCTACTCCCCGCGCACCCTCTCCCGCGCCTCCCTCGCGGCGGCCGGGGTGGGCGCCAAGGAGTTCATCGACTGCCGGGTGGTCCTGGAGGCCAAGCGGCTCCTCGCCCACAGCGAACTGCCCGCCGCCCGTATCGCCGACCGCCTCGGCTTCGACGACGCCGCCAACTTCTCCAAGTTCTTCACGCACCGCACGGGCCTGTCCCCCGGCGCGTTCCGCGCCTCCCTCAAGCCCCCGTCCCCCGAGCCTCCGCCCCACGCGCGGAACACCGGCTGACGGCGCGCACGCGAACGGCGCCCACCGCGAGGAGCGGTGAGCGCCGCGGAGTGCGGGACGCGCGCTGCCGGCAGGGCGTTGCCGGCGTCGTCAGCCGTTGACGCAGGTGTTGCCGAAGGCCGGGTTGAGGAGGCCGACGACGTCGATGCTGTTGCCGCAGACGTTGAGCGGCACGTGGACCGGGATCTGCACCAGGTTGCCGGAGAGCACGCCGGGCGAACCGATGGCCGCGCCCGTGGCCCAGGCGCCGTCGTGGCGGTACTGGTGGTGGTCGTGGGCCGAGGCCCCGCCCGCGGTGCCCACCATGGCGGCGGCCGCGGCGATGGTCAGGACAGCGGCCTTGGCGATACGCGACATGACACTGATTCCTTACGTAGCCGTACGGGGAGAAGGAGAGCCGTTCTCCGGCCGGAGAACCGGCGAAACCCGATACGACCAACTTTCTGTACGGGCGCGGCGGATCGACGCGCACGCAAACGGGTGACCTCTGTACATCAGTTCACCTGACTACTCTGCACATCAGCTCACCTGACTATGCGTCAAAAAGATCAGCGGACCAGATCAATCGAAGCGTCGCCCGGCAGCCGGACCGGCCGCCCGGCCCGCGCGCCGTCAGCTCGCGTAGCGCGGCCGCAGCAGGGTCGAGGGCAGCGGTTGCGCCGCCCCGCGCCCGTACCGCTCCCGCTCCGCCGCGCGCCCGGCGACCCGCAGCGACTGCGGGGTGAGCGAGCGCAACGGCGGTCTCACGGCGGGCAGTCGAAGCGGTACGGGCGTCCGCGCGGCGAGCAGGAAGCCCCGGCCCTCGACCGCGTACGCCGTGGTGTCCAGGCCCGCCGCCCGTACGGTGGCGTCGGCCGTCCAGAAGGTGTGGCGCCGGCCGCCGCCCAGCGTCCCTGCGTGCACCGCGAGCCGGCCGCCGGGGGCGAGGACGCGGCGGACGAGCCCGTAGAACTCCCGCGAGTAGAGCTTCGTGCCGGCCGTGACGGCGGGGTCCGGCAGGTCGGCGAGCACCACATCGAAGCGGCCGTCGCCACCACCGTCAGCACCATCGACAACGCCGCCACCGCCGTGACCGACGTGACCGCCCGCCTCCCGGCCGCGCCGCACAGCCGCCACCTCCCGCCTCCGCAGCCACTCGAAGGCGTCGGCGGCGACGTCCCGCACCCGGCCGTCGCGGTAGGCGTCGCGGTTGAGCCGCGCCAGGCCGGGGTCCGTACGGGCCAACCGCAGCAGCCCCGGGTCGAGTTCGACGACGGTGATGGACCGCACGCCGGGGTACCGCTCGGCCTCGCGCAGGGCGAGCCCGTCCCCGCCGCCGAGCACCAGCACCCTGCGGTGCGGCCCGGCCATCGCGGGGTGCACGAGCGCCTCGTGATAGCGGGCCTCGTCGCGCCCGTCGAAGCCGAGCCGGCCGTCGAGGTACAGGGACGGCGGTGTGCCGCGCCGCCCGGCGCCGCCCGTGACGACGACCTCCTGCACGCCCGTACGGAGGGCGATCCGCACCTCGGGCCCGTACAGCGCCTGCCGCGCGGCCCGCTCGAAGGGGGCGGTGAGCGCGGCGCCGGCGGCGAGGACCGCGAGGGCTAGGACGTTGACGCCGATGAGCAGCCGGCGTTGGCGCGCGCTCAGGTCGTGGTGGAAGACCCACAGCACCAGCGCGCCGCCCGCCACCGCGTTGATGCCGCCGGTCAGCAGCGCGCCGGACAGCTGCCCCAGCATCGGCAGCAGCAGGAAGGGGAAGACCAGCCCGCCGACGAGCGCGCCCACGTAGTCGGCGGCGAAGAGGTCGGCGACCGCGCCGCCGGGGTCCTGGCTGCGGACGCGCTGGATGAGCGTCATGAGCAGCGGCACCTCGGCGCCGATGAGCACGCCGATGGCGAGGCAGCAGCCGACGAGGGCGAGGCGCGCCTGGCCCAGCCAGGCGTAGCACGCGTAGAGGGCTATCGCCGAGCCGCCGCCGGTCACGGCGAGGGCGGCTTCCAGGGCGCCGAAGGAGACGGCGGCCCGCGGCCGTAACCGCTTGGCGAGCAGCGAGCCGACGCCCATGGCGAAGACCATCACGGAGAGTACGACGGAGGCCAGGGTGACCGAGTCGCCGAGCAAGTAGGAGGAGAGGGCGACGAGTTCCAGCTCGTACACCAGTCCGCAGGCGGCACAGATGAACGCCGTGGTCAGGACGGCGAAGCGGCCGAGTCCGGGCGGCACGGACGACCGGCCCGGACTCATGGGGTAGTTCATGACGGAACGCTACGTCACCACCCCTGCACCCCCTGTCACCCACAAGGGTTCACTAGGGGCGATTCAGGGGTATTCGTGGGGCGTTCGAGGTTCGGGCGCCGCCGGGCGGGTACCGGCGCACCCGCGCCGCCGCGGAGCGCCCCGTACGCGGGCCGCGCCGCGCTCACCTCGGCACGGCCAGCCGCACCGCCACTCTCGTTCGCGTCGCGACGAGCCGCCCCTCCTGCGGGTACGCGTGCCACGTACGCCAGCTGACCTGGCCTTCGTGGCGCTGGGCGAGCATCGCGGTGAAGGCGTGCGGGCTGCCGGGGAAGGTGCCGGCGAGGCCGTGCGGATGGTCGGCGACCAGCGCCAGCAGCTCCTGCGCGCGCCCCGCGAAGGAGCCGCGCGACAGCGTCTCGACGCGCGCCGCGAATTCGTACTCCCAGTCGCCGACGCGCTTCGCGACGCCCAGCGGCAGGGGGGTGCTGCTGCCGGGCAGACAGGCCACGGTCTCCGAGCAGCTTCCCTCCGCTCCGTCGAGAAGCACCTGATGGGAGGCGCCGAGCAGGCGCAACTGCACGGTCGCGCCGTCGAGTTGGAGGTCGAGGTCGGCCAGGGATGGCAGGGGGTCCTTGCCCAGGCACCACGCGAGGTCGGCGGCACGGGTATCGGTATAGGGGGTGGTGAGGGAGGTGAGCATGGGTCGGCTCCGCAAGCACGCAGTGGAAGGTGGGCCGGCCCGCCCCGGAGGAGGACCAGGGTGTTCGAGTACGCCGGCTCGTGCCCACGTGGGGTCCGTGGGGTCCGAGGACTGTGATTCCGAGGACTTGTACTCTCATCAAGAGGGAATCATGAAATGCACGGCGCCCACAGCGCTTTTACCCATCTTCGCCGGGTTTCCATCCCCCCGAGGGCTGCCCAGCTCAAACGTTCAACACCAAAGCGCCCGGCGGACTTTGGGTCCGCCGGGCGCGTTGACGGCCGGGCCGTCGCCTTCGGCACCGGCAGGGGGCCGGAAGGCGCCGCCGCGGTCCGCGGAATCGGCTGCCCCGTGTCAGCTGCTTCCGCAACCGCCTCCCCCGCCACAAGAGGAGTGCCCGCCCCCGCCGCACGAGTGGTGACCGCCGCCACCGCATGAGTGGTGACCGCCGTCCGACCCCCCGCCGTCCCCGGCCCACCAGCTGCCGCCCCCGCTCGCGGTCCCCCCGCTGTACGTACGGCGGCGCGCCGACTTCCCGCCGGCCGACCGGGTGCGGCCGGCGAGCACCCCGACCAGCGTCAGACCGGCGATCGCGATCAGAGCCGCAATGAAGATCGCCATCAGTGCCTCACTCCCTCCCGCTTCGAAGCGAGGCCCCCCCCGCTCCGTGCCTGCGGGGGTTTTGCCCGTAAGCGCCTTACGGCAAAGCAGAGTTGAGCAAGACCAGAGGTTCCCGGCAGCCGACCATGACAGGGCGTCAGGGAGCGGCGGCGACCAGCTGCTTCACGGCCGTGCGCAGGCTGTCCTCGCGCTTGCAGAAGGAGAAGCGCACCAGATGGGACGGGGCGCCCTCGGTCACGTAGAAGGCGGCGGTCGGGATCGCCACGACCCCGGCCCGCTTCGGGAGTTCGCGGCAGAAGCGCACCCCGTCCCCGTGGCCCCACGGCCGTACGTCCGCCTGCACGAAGTACCCCGCGTCCGCGCGGAACGGGCGCAGCCCCGCCTGCGCCAGGCCCTCGGCGAGCAGGTCGCGGTGGCGCCGCAGCGTGGCGCGCAGCCCGGCCGCCCACTCCTCCACCGAGCCGAGCGCCCGCGCCAGCGCCTCCTGGTAGGGGGTGCCCGAGGCGTACGTGAGGAATTGCTTCGCCGCGCCGACCGCGCCGACGAGGCGGGCCGGGCCGCAGACCCAGCCGATCTTCCAGCCGGTGACGTTGAAGGTCTTGCCCGCGGAGGAGATCGCGAGGGTCCGCTCCCGCATGCCGGGCAACGCGGCGAGGGGCAGGTGGCGGGCGCCGTCGTCGTACACGAGGTGCTCGTACACCTCGTCCGTGACGGCGATCAGGTCGTGCTCGCGGCACACCTCGGCGACGGCCTCCAGCTCGGCCGCCGTGAACACCTTGCCCGTCGGGTTGTGCGGGCTGTTCAGCACCAGTACGCGGGTGCGCGGCGTCACGGCGGCGCGCAGGGCGTCGGCGTCGAGGACGAAGCCGTCCCCGTCGGGGGCCAGCGGCACGCCGACGAGCCGGGCGCCGGCCAGCCGGGCGTCCGCCGCGTACGCGTCGTAGCAGGGGTCGAAGGCGATGACCTCGTCGCCGGGGTCGCAGAGCGCGAGCAGCGCGGCGGCGAGCGCCTCGGTGGCGCCGGTGGTGACGAGCACCTCGCCCCCCGCCCGGTAGTCGAGCCCGTACCGGCGCAGCTGGTGCGCCGCGACGGCCTCGCGCAGCGCCGGCGCACCGACGGCCGGCGGGTACTGGTTGCTGCCGGCGAGCACCGCCCGCGCCACGTCCTCCAGCAGCGCGCCGGGGCTCTCCAGCTCGGGCACGCCCTGCCCCAGGTTGATCGCGCCCGTGGCGCGGGCGAGTTCCGTCATCTCCGTGAAGACCGACGTGCCCATGGCCCGCACCCGCTCCGCCGGGCCCCACCGCTCCGAGCCCACCGCGCCGCGCGCGCCGGCCTGCCCCCTCATGTCCATACGGTCCCGCTTTCCCGAGTCGTTCCCCAGTCCTGTCCCGCCCGGCATCCGGAGCCCGGCCCGCCGAGCGCTGCTGCCCTCACGATAGGCGGGCGCGGACGGCGGCCGGGGGCCGCGTACGGACCGGGGGCCGGGATCGCGTCCGTACGGTCCGGGCCCGGTCGCGCACCACAAGCCGCCCCCGTTGTCACGCCGCCACGCGGCCCCCGCGTCCGAGCGGGTGCACGGGCCCTACGGACGGCCGACAGCGGTCGCGTACCCGGTGGCGGGCCCGCAGAGTCGGGGTGCCGGGCCCGGCCGCCATGGACGCCGGCCCGTACTCGCAACCGCCCCCGCACCGGAGGTGAGCCGTGTCCGCCGACACCGCCATGCCCGTACGAGCCCCGGAACCGCAGCCGGCCGACGGCGCGGGAGCGTCCCGCAGGGGGGAGCGCGTCCGCGACGCGCTGCGCCGGGCGGCCCCGGCGCTCGGCCTGTACGCCGCGGTGCGGCTGACCGGGATGCTGACGATGGCGGTCTGGGCCTGGCGGGTCGGCCGGCACCCGCGGACCACGCTCGGGCTGGCCTGGGACGGCACCTGGTACACCGGCATCGCCCGGAACGGGTACGACTCGGTCCACCCGACCGCGGGCTGGGCGGGGCAGCACTTCAGCGACATGGCGTTCTTCCCGCTCTTCCCCGGCCTGATGCGCGGCGTGGCGAGCGTCCTGCCGATCGGGCTGGTCAACGCGGGGCTGCTGGTCGCCTGGGTCTCGTCGGCGGCCGCGGCCTGGGGGCTGTACGCGGTCGGCGAGCGGCTGCACGGACGCCGGGTCGGGACGCTGCTCGTCCTGCTGTGGGGGCTGCTGCCGCACGCGGTCATCGAGACGATGGCGTACACCGAGCCGCTGATGACGGCGCTCGCCGCCTGGTCGCTGTACGCGGTGCTGACCGGCCGCTGGGTGTGGGCCGGGGGCCTCGCCCTGCTCGCGGGCGTCTGCCGCCCCAACGGCATCGCGGTGGCGGCGGCGGTCTGCTGCGCGGCGGCGGCCCTGCTGTGGCGGGACCGCCGCGCCCGCCGGAACTGGCGGGTGTGGACGGGGGCGGCGCTCTCGCCGGTCGGCTGGCTCGGGTACGTGGCCTGGGTCGGCGCCCGGCAGGGCGGCCCGCTCGGCTACTTCGAGGTGCAGCGCGGCTGGGGCTCGCGCTTCGACTTCGGCTATGACGCGCTGATGTTCATCCGCCATCTGGTGATCGGCCTGAGCCGGCTCGGCTACTACGTGACGTTCGCGGTGATCGTCGTGGCGCTGCTGGCGCTGGTCTTCCTCGCCCTCGACCGGCCGCCGCTGCCGGTGTTCGTCTACACGCTGGTGCTGGTCGTCATCGCGCTGGGCGGCTCGAAGTACTTCGCGTCGAAGCCGCGCTTCCTGCTGCCCGCGTTTCCGCTGCTGCTCCCGGCGGCGCTGGCGATGGCGAGAGCCCGGCCGCGCACCGCCGTCGTGACGGCGGGTGCGCTGGCCGGGCTCTCGTTCGGCTACGGGGCGTATCTGCTGCTGATCGCCCCCATGCCGATGTAGCCGCTCGGCTCGTACGGCCCGGAACGGGGTTCGCTCAGGACTCCTCGTCGCCGGGCTTCGCCTCGCCGTCGCCGTCGATCTCGGCCTCCAGGCCGAGCTGCTCGACGAGCCACTTGTCGAACTCGATCGAGGCGCGCACCCAGCTGACCGTGGAGGACACGAAGTGCTCCAGGGAGACGCCCACGCCGATCAGCATCTGCGCCTCGCCGATGAGGCGGACGCTGCCGTCGTCGTTGGTGTGCGTGTAGACCTTCGGCCACAGGGTGCGGCGGTTCCAGTCGTCGATCGCTTCGAGGAGCTTGGGCTTCTCCTCGATGGCGTGCGCCCGGTCATAGAAGGTGCGCACGGAGAAGACCTGCTGCTCCTCCTCGCCGCGGAACATGAAGTACGTGCGGAACTGCTCCCACGGCGCGGCGAGGTCACCCTCGTCGTCGACGACGTACTTCAGCTCCATCTGTTCGAGGAGCTGCTTGACCAGGTCCTGGTCGGGGATTACGGGGCCTGCCGGACCCTCCTCCTGGGGTTCGGGCTGGCCCCCGAAATTCGGAATCGAGGACGGGTCGATGCTCACCGTGGTTTTCCCTTCGTACGGTTGCCGACATCCTCTCCCACACCCGCCCCGTCCTGGCAAGCCCGGGCGGGGCAGGTGGTTATGGAAGGGACCGTTCCGGCCGCGGCGGCTCAGGCGGGGGCCGCTGGGGCGCCGGCCGCTCAGGCCACCGTCGCGGCCGAGGTGACCGTGAGGCCGTCCGAGCCGGGCTCCCGGTCCACCCGGACCGTGTCCCCGTCCCGTACGTCCCCGGCGAGGATGGCGCGGGCCAGCTGGTCGCCGATGGCGGTCTGCACGAGGCGGCGCAGCGGGCGGGCGCCGTAGGTGAGATCGACGGCGGCGTCGGCGTCGTCCGGGTCGTGGCCGAGGGTGGCCAGCCAGGTCAGCGCGGCGTCCGTGACCTCCAGGGTGAGCCGGCGGTCGGCGAGGCGGCGCTGGAGGTGGTCGATCTGGATGCGGGCGATCCGCTGGAGCTGGTCGGTGCCGAGCGCGTGGAAGACGACGAGGTCGTCGAGGCGGTTCAGGAACTCGGGCCGGAAGGAGGCCCGTACGGTCTCCAGCACCTTCTCCTTCTTCTGGTCCTCCTTGAGCAGCGGGTCGACCAGGAACATCGAGCCGAGGTTGGAGGTCAGGATGAGGATGGTGTTGCGGAAGTCGACGGTCCGTCCCTGGCCGTCCGTGAGCCGCCCGTCGTCGAGGACCTGGAGCAGGATGTCGAAGACCTCGTGGTGGGCCTTCTCCACCTCGTCCAGGAGCACGACGCTGTACGGGCGCCGGCGCACGGCCTCGGTGAGCTGGCCGCCCTCCTCGTACCCGACGTAGCCGGGCGGGGCGCCGACCAGCCGGGCGACGCTGTGCTTCTCGCTGTACTCGCTCATGTCGATGCGGACCATGGCCCGTTCGTCGTCGAAAAGGAAGTCGGCGAGCGCCTTGGCCAGCTCGGTCTTGCCGACGCCGGTGGGGCCGAGGAAGAGGAAGGAGCCGGTGGGCCGGTCGGGGTCGGCGATGCCCGCGCGGGTGCGGCGGACGGCGTCGGACACGGCCCGTACGGCCTCGGTCTGGCCGATGAGGCGCTTGCCGAGCTCGTCCTCCATGCGCAGCAGCTTCTGCGTCTCGCCCTCCAGCAGGCGGCCGGCCGGGATGCCGGTCCAGGAGGCGACGACGTCGGCGATGTCGTCGGGGCCGACCTCGTCCTTGACCATCGAGTCCTTGCCGGAGGCAGCGGCCTCCTGCTCGGCCTCGGCGGCCGCGGCCTCCTCCAGCTCGCGCTCAAGGCCCGGGATCTCGCCGTAGAGCAGCTTGGAGGCGGCGTCGAAGTCGCCGTCGCGCTGGGCGCGCTCGGCCTGGCCGCGCAGCTCGTCCAGCTTCTCCTTCAGCTCGCCGACCCGGTTGAGGGACTGCTTCTCCTTCTCCCAGCGGGCGGTGAGGCCGCGCAGCTCCTCCTCCTTGTCGGCGAGGTCGCGGCGGAGCTTCTCCAGGCGCTGCTTGGAGGCGGGGTCGGACTCGGACTTGAGGGCCAGCTCCTCCATCTTGAGCCGGTCCACGGAGCGCTGGAGCTCGTCGATCTCCACGGGCGAGGAGTCGATCTCCATGCGGAGCCGGGACGCGGCCTCGTCGACGAGGTCGATGGCCTTGTCGGGGAGGAAGCGGGAGGTGATGTAGCGGTCGGAGAGGGTGGCTGCGGCGACCAGGGCGGAGTCGGCGATCTGCACCTTGTGGTGCGCCTCGTAGCGGCCCTTGAGGCCGCGCAGGATGGCGATGGAGTCCTCGACGCTGGGCTCGGCGACCAGCACCTGCTGGAAGCGGCGCTCCAGGGCGGGGTCCTTCTCGATCCGCTCGCGGTACTCGTCCAGGGTGGTCGCGCCGACCATCCGCAGCTCGCCGCGGGCCAGCATGGGCTTGAGCATGTTGCCCGCGTCCATGGCGGAGTCGCCGCCGGCGCCCGCGCCGACGACGGTGTGCAGCTCGTCGATGAAGGTGATGATCTGGCCGTCGCTGGACTTGATCTCCGCGAGTACGGTCTTGAGCCGCTCCTCGAACTCGCCGCGGTACTTGGCGCCCGCGACCATCGCGCCGAGGTCCAGCGAGACGAGCCGCTTGTTCTTCAGCGACTCGGGGACGTCGCCCTTCACTATCCGCTGCGCCAGCCCCTCGACGACGGCGGTCTTGCCGACGCCGGGCTCGCCGATGAGGACGGGGTTGTTCTTGGTGCGCCGGGAGAGCACCTGCACGACGCGGCGGATCTCCTGGTCCCGGCCGATGACCGGGTCCAGCTTCCCCTCGCGCGCGGCGGCCGTGAAGTCCGTGCCGAACTTCTCCAGCGCCTTGTACGTGCCCTCCGGGTCCGGATTGGTCACCCGCTGCCCGCCCCTCGCGGTCTCGAACGCGTCCAGCAGCTTCTTGGCGGATGCCCCTTGCTGGTCCAGCAGCTCCCCGGCCTGCCCGCCCTTGGCGGCCAGCCCGATGAGCAGGTGCTCGGTGGAGATGTACGCGTCGCCCAGCTCCTTCGCCCGCTGCGAGGCGTCGGCGATGGCGGCCAGCAGGTCCCGGTTGGGCTGCGGCGGCGCGACGGTGGAGCCCTGCACGCTCGGCAGCGCGGCCAGCTGCCGGTCGGCCCCGGTCCGCAGCACCACGGCGTCGGCCTCGACGGCGGCCAGCAGATCCAGGATGTTCTCGTTCTCCTGGCCCGTCAGAAGCGCGATGAGCAGATGCGCCGGCGTCATATCCGCATGCCCCGCGGACACGGCCCGGTCATTCGCGGCGCTCAGCGCCTCCCGGCTCTTGTTCGTCAGCTCGGCTTCCACGTCGGCGTACTCCTCCTCGTGCTCGGCTCACGCATACCGTCCTGCCTACTACAGCATGCAGTAAGTTGAGTCTATTCCACTCAACCTCGAAATCGGGCACCGTCCGAACAGATCCACGCTTCCCTTACGAGTGAACCGGTCGGATGATCCCCTCGCCACCGCTGGCCGCGGGCGATGCTGGCCATCACTGACAAGGGGGTGCAGCATGACGGCTATGGCACACGCGCCGATGCCCACCGATGACGAGATCCTCCTGGACTACTTCCTCGCCCTGGAGCCCCCTCAAGGGTTCCGAGCCGAGCTCATCGACGGGAGGATCTTCGTGTCCCCAGCTCCGGACGGAGACCATGAAGACGCTATCGACATGATCCTCTCGCAGGTCTACGAACTCTCGAAGACCAAGATGCAGTCGTCCGGCAACAAGGGCCTGGAGTTGGCCATCTGGGGGACCTCCCCCAAGGACCATGTCATCCCCGATATCACTTTCGCCCCTCGCGAGTTGCGGCTCTTCCGGGGCGCGCCCTCCTGGATGCCCAGCGACGGCGTCGCCATGGTCGCAGAGGTCACCTCCACCAAACCGAACGGGGACCGAAAGACCAAGCGCCTCTCCTACGCCCGCGCCGGCATCCCGCTCTACCTGCTCGTAGACCGCGAGAAGGCCACGACCGTCCTCTTCAGCGAGCCCAAGGACGGCGACTACACCGAGACCCACCTGGTCCCCTTCGGCAAGCCCGTCCCCCTCCCCGCGCCGTTCTCCTTCGATCTGGACACGTCCGAATTCCTCTGACGGGCATCGGCATACCCTTCCCCCATGGCCCACGACCTTCGCGACCCCGCCCCCGAGTACCTCGATTTCTGGCGGGAACGCCATGTCTGCACCCTCACCACGCCCCGCCCGGACGGCGGGCCGCACGTGGTGCCCGTGTGCGTGACGTACGACCACGAGGCCGGGCTCGCGCGGATCATCACGCGCGGGGGCAGCGCCAAGGCGGCCCATGTGCGGGCGGCGGGCCCGGACGGGGCCATGGTCGCGGTGTGTCAGTTCGAGGGGAAGCGGTGGGCGACGCTGGAGGGGGTGGCGGTGGTGCGTACGGAGGCGGAGCGGGTCGCGGACGCCGTCGCGCGGCACAGTGAGCGGTACGGCCGTACGCCCGCGCCCAACCCCGAGCGGGTCGTCATCGAGATCACCGTGACCAGGGCGCTGGGGCGGGTCTGAGCCCACCCGCGCGTACGACGAAGGGGCCGGGGAGATTCTCCTCGGCCCCTTCGTCATCGGCTTGGCATCGGCACGTCACTCCGGCCGCTTCGGCCGCCAGACCACGAGCGCGCTGGTCTGCTGCACGTCCTGGTACGGGACCAGGTCGCGCCGGTACGAGGCGTGCACCTGCGCCTCGCGCTGCCGCATCGCCGCGGCGGCGCCGTCCACCGCCTGCGAGAGTTCGGCGACGCGCGCCTGGAGCGCGGCCACCTGGTTCTCCAGCTCGATGATCCGCTTGATGCCCGCCAGGTTGATGCCCTCGTCCTGGCTCAGCTGCTGCACCGTGCGCAGCAGCTCGATGTCGCGCGCCGAGTAGCGCCGCCCCCGGCCTGGCGTACGGTCCGGGGAGACCAGACCGAGCCGGTCGTACTGGCGGAGCGTCTGCGGATGCAGACCGGACAGCTGCGCCGCCACCGAGATCACGTACACCGGCGACTCTTCGGTCAACTGATAAGGATTCGACATAGGAGTGCGCCGGCTGCGCCCGCCTCGGCCGTCCATCTCAAGCTCCCTTCGCGGCCTGGAACAGCTCTGCCCGCGGGTCCTCGCCCGCGGTCGCCTCGCGATAGGACTCCAGCGTGTCCCGCGCCTTGTCGTCAAGGTGCTGCGGCACGGTGACCTCCACGGTGACCAGCAGGTCCCCGCGGGTGCCGTCCTTGCGCACCGCGCCCTTGCCGCGGGCGCGCATCGTACGGCCGTTGGGCGTGCCCGCCGGGATCTTCAGGGTGACGGCGGGGCCCCCCAGGGTGGGGACCTTCACCTCGCCGCCGAGCGCCGCCTCCGGGAAGGTGACCGGCACCGTGACGGTGAGGTTGTCGCCCTTGCGCCCGAAGACGGGGTGCTCGTCGACGTGCACGACGACATACAGATCGCCGTTCGGACCGCCGCGCTCGCCCGGCGCGCCCTTGCCGCGCAGCCGGATGCGCTGCCCGTCCGAGACGCCCGCGGGGATGCGGACCTGCATCGTGCGCGAGGACGTGGCGCGGCCGCTGCCCTTGCAGACGTCGCAGGGGTTCTCGGGGATCAGCCCGCGCCCCTTGCAGTCCGGGCACGGGTCGGTGAGCGAGAAGCCGCCGCCCGTGCCGCGGGAGACCTGGCCGGTGCCCACGCACGTCGGGCAGACGCGCGGGGTGCCGTTCTTGTCGCCCGTGCCGGCGCACGCCTTGCACGCCGCGGACGACGACATCCGCAGCGGGACCGTGGCCCCGTCCACCGCCTCGGTGAAGCTGAGCGTCACCTCGGACTCGATGTCCTGGCCGCGGCGCGGCTGGGTGCGCGTGCCCGTACCGGCGCCGCGGTTGAAGAGGCCGCCGAACACGTCCCCGAGGCCGCCGCCGAAGCCGCCGGCCCCGCCGCCCTGCGGCCCGCCCTGGGCGCCCCCGAAGAGGTCGCCCAGGTCGAAGTTGAACGATCCGCCACCGCCCTGGCCGCCGGGCCCGGCCCGGAAGCCGCCGTTGCCGAAGAGGGTGCGCGCCTCGTCGTACTCCTTGCGGCGCTTGGGGTCCGCCAGGACGTCGTTCGCCTCGGAGATCTCCTTGAAGCGGTCCTCCGCCTTGGCGTCGCCCTTGTTGGCGTCCGGGTGGTACTCGCGGGCGAGCTTCCGGTACGCCTTCTTGATCTCCGCTTCGGTGGCGTCCTTCGGGACGCCGAGGACCTTGTAATAGTCCTTCTCGACGAAGTCCTTCGTGCTCATCCCCGACGTCCCTCCTCCCGGCCGCTGTCCTCTTGCCGCACGTCAGCCCTCTTTCGGGCCACCGCTCTCCTCATCAGCGCCATCCGCGTCGGCCGCGCCCGCCCCGGCCTCGTCGGATTTGGCCTGCGCGCCGGGCTGCGGTTCGGCGACCGCGACCCGGGCCGGGCGGATCGTACGCTCCCCGATCCGGTACCCGGGCTGGAGGATCGACACGCACGTGGTCTCGGTGACATCGGGCGCGTAACTGTGCATCAGGGCCTCGTGCACCAGCGGGTCGAAGGGCTCGCCCTCCTTGCCGAACTGCTGCAGCCCCATCTTGGCCGCCACCGTCTCCAGCGACTCGGCGACGGACTTGAAGCCGCCGACCAGCTCGCCGTGGTCACGGGCCCGGCCGATGTCGTCGAGCACGGGAAGGAGCTCGGCCAGGAGGTTCGCCGTGGCGATCTCCTTGACGGCGGCCCGGTCCCGCTCCACGCGGCGACGGTAGTTCTGGTACTCCGCCTGCAGCCGCTGGAGGTCCGAGGTGCGCTCGTTGAGCGCCGTACGGGCCTGGTCCAGCTGTGCGGTCAGAGCGATGTCCTGCTGTGCGTCCCCGGCCGGGGCCGCCGGGTCCGCCTTGTCGGCGGGCCCGGCGCCCTGCGCCGCGTCGTCAGGGGCTGCGGCGTCGGGGGGGACGTCGGGCTTCTCCTCGAAGCCCGGGGTCTCCTCCGTCACGCCGCACCGTCCTTCTTGGGCTTCTCGTCGTCGACGATCTCGGCGTCCACGACATCGTCCTCGGCCTTGGCCTGCTGCTCGCCGCCGGGGGCAGCGCCCTCGGCGCCGGCCGCACCGGCCTCCTGGGCGCCCGCGTACATCGCCTGGCCCAGCTTCTGGCTGACCGCGGCGACCTTCTCGGTCGACTCGCGGATCGCGGCCGAGTCCTCGCCCTTGAGCTTCTCCTTCAGGTCGGCCACGGCGGTCTCGACCTCGGTCTTGACGTCGCCCGGGACCTTGTCCTCGTTGTCCTTGAGGAACTTCTCCGTCTGGTAGACGAGCTGCTCGCCCTGGTTGCGGGTCTCGGCGGCCTCGCGGCGCTTGTGGTCCTCCTCCGCGTACTGCTCGGCCTCCTGGCGCATGCGGTCGACCTCGTCCTTCGGCAGCGAGGAGCCGCCGGTGACGGTCATCCGCTGCTCCTTGCCCGTGCCGAGGTCCTTCGCGGCCACGTGCATGATGCCGTTGGCGTCGATGTCGAAGGTGACCTCGACCTGCGGGACGCCGCGGGGGGCCGGCGGCAGACCGGTGAGCTCGAACATCCCGAGCTTCTTGTTGTACGCCGCGATCTCGCGCTCGCCCTGGTAGACCTGGATCTGCACGGACGGCTGGTTGTCCTCGGCCGTCGTGAAGATCTCGGACCGCTTGGTCGGGATCGTGGTGTTGCGCTCGATGAGCTTGGTCATGATGCCGCCCTTGGTCTCGATGCCCAGCGACAGCGGGGTGACATCGAGCAGCAGGACGTCCTTGACCTCGCCCTTGAGGACACCGGCCTGGAGGGCCGCGCCGATGGCGACGACCTCGTCCGGGTTGACGCCCTTGTTGGCGTCCTGGCCGCCGGTCAGCTCCTTGACGAGCTCCGCGACGGCGGGCATGCGGGTCGAGCCGCCGACGAGGACGACGTGGTCGATCTCGGACAGCGAGATGCCGGCGTCCTTGATGACGTTGTGGAACGGCGTCTTGCAGCGCTCCAGCAGGTCCGCGGTCAGCTGCTGGAACTGCGAGCGCGTGAGCTTCTCGTCCAGGTGCAGCGGGCCCTCGGCGGACGCCGTGATGTACGGGAGGTTGATCGTCGTCTCGGTGGACGAGGACAGCTCGATCTTCGCCTTCTCAGCGGCCTCGCGGAGGCGCTGGAGGGCCATCTTGTCCTTGGACAGGTCGACGCCGTGACCGTTCTGGAACTGCTTGACCAGGTAGTCCACGACGCGCTGGTCCCAGTCGTCGCCACCGAGGTGGTTGTCGCCGTTGGTGGCCTTGACCTCCACCACGCCGTCGCCGATCTCAAGGAGCGAGACGTCGAAGGTGCCGCCGCCGAGGTCGAAGACCAGAATGGTCTGGTCGTCCTTCTCCAGCCCGTAGGCGAGGGCGGCCGCGGTCGGCTCGTTGACAATACGCAGGACGTTGAGGCCCGCGATCTCGCCGGCCTCCTTGGTGGCCTGGCGCTCGGAGTCGTTGAAGTACGCCGGGACGGTGATGACCGCGTCGACGACCTTCTCGCCGAGGTACGCCTCGGCGTCGCGCTTCAACTTCTGCAGGATGAAGGCGCTCATCTGCTGCGGGTTGAAGTCCTTGCCGTCGATGTTGATCTTCCAGTCGGTGCCCATGTGGCGCTTGACCGACCGGATGGTCCTGTCGACGTTGGTGACAGCCTGGCGCTTGGCGACCTCGCCGACGAGCACCTCGCCGTTCTTGGCGAAGGCGACGACGGACGGCGTGGTCCTGGCGCCCTCGGCGTTGGTGATGACGGTGGGCTCACCGCCTTCGAGAACACTGACGACGGAGTTCGTCGTACCCAGGTCGATGCCGACCGCACGTGCCATTTCGATCCTCCAGCTGACTTGAGTGGAACAGGCTCAAGAGTGCAACACCGATTCAAACCTGTCAACAGACCTGAGTCTGGCTCGCTCAACTTTTATACGGGCCTTATAGTCAGCGACGGCGGGAAACGGCCCCAAGTGCCCTTCGGGCACCGGGCGGAGGGCCGGGAAGCCCCAGGAAGGGTCCACTGGGCGACACAGATCACCGGCCGGGCGGCTTCATGGTGCCGCTGATACTGGGTAACCTCAGCGCAGACCCAAAAAGTTACTGCTTAGTAATCCCAGTAGTCACCGGCAGCCCCCGGTGCTCCCCCGTAGTCCCCGCTATCCAGTAGTCCCCGCTCTCGCAGGCCCGAGGAGCCATCCCATGCAACTCGCCGCGATCATCGTGTCGCTGGTCCTCATCGTGGTGGGCGTCGCGCTGTTCGGCCGTGCCATCGCGCAGATCTACCGCTTCGTGAGGCTCGGCCGGCCCGTACCCGCCGGTTCCCGGACCGACGATCCCAAGCAGCGCACCATCACCGTGGCCAAGGAATTCCTCGGCCACACCCGCATGAACCGCTGGGGCGTCGTCGGCGTGGCGCACTGGTTCGTCGCGGTGGGCTTCTTCTCGCTGCTCCTGACGATCGTCAACGCCATCGGCCAGCTCTTCAAGGCCGACTGGATCCTGCCGGTGATCGGCGACTGGGCCCCGTACAACGTCTTCGTCGAGTTCCTCGGCCTGATGACGACGCTCGGCATCCTGACCCTGATCGTCATCCGGCAGCTGAGCCGCCCCGGCGGCGCCGGCCGCAAGTCCCGCTTCGCGGGCTCCAACTTCGGCCAGGCGTACTTCGTCGAGGCGGTCATCCTCATCGTCGGCGTCTGCATCCTGACGCTGCACGCCCTGGAGGGCGCCCAGCACCACGTGGACGGCTACGAAGCCTCCTTCTTCGCCACGTACCCGCTGGTCGCCGCCTTCAAGGGGATGAGCCTCGGAGCGCTGCAGAACCTCACGTACCTCTTCGCGATGATCAAGATCGCGACGTCCTTCATCTGGATGATCACGGTCGCGCTCAAGACCGACATGGGCGTGGCCTGGCACCGCTTCCTCGCCTTCCCCAACATCTGGTTCAAGCGCGAGGCGGACGGCGACGTCGCGCTCGGCGCGCTCCAGCCGATGGTCAGCGACGGCGTGCCGATCGACTTCGAGGACCCCGACGAGAACGCCCAGTTCGGCGTCTCCCAGGTCGAGCACTTCTCCTGGAAGGGCATCCTCGACTTCTCCACCTGCACCGAGTGCGGCCGCTGCCAGTCGCAGTGCCCCGCCTGGAACACCGGCAAGCCGCTCTCCCCCAAGCTCCTGATCATGGCGCTCCGGGACCACTCCCACGCCAAGGCCCCGTACCTGCTGGCGGGCGGCGGCAAGGACGAGGAGGGGAACGAGAAGGCGAGCGCGGAACAGCTCGCGGACGTGCCCGCGGCGGCCCTCGCCGAGGCCGAGCGCCCCCTGATCGGCACGCTGGAGGAGAACGGCGTCATCGACCCCGACGTGCTGTGGTCCTGCACCACGTGCGGGGCGTGCGTGGAACAGTGCCCGGTCGACATCGAGCACATCGACCACATCGTCGACATGCGCCGCTACCAGGTGATGATCGAGTCCAGCTTCCCCAGCGAGGCGGGCACGATGCTCAAGAACCTGGAGAAGAAGGGCAACCCCTGGGGCCTCGCCAAGAAGCAGCGGCTGGCGTGGACCAAGGAGGTCGATTTCGACATCCCGGTCGTCGGCAAGGACGTCGAGGACCTCACCGAGGTCGACTACCTCTACTGGGTCGGCTGCGCGGGCGCCCTGGAGGACCGCGCCAAGAAGACGACGAAGGCGTTCGCCGAACTGCTCCACATGGCGGGCGTCAGCTTCGCCATCATGGGCGGCGACGAGGCGTGCACCGGCGACTCGGCGCGCCGGCTGGGCAACGAGTTCCTCTTCCAGCAGCTCGGTCAGCAGAACGTGGAAATGCTGAACATGGCCTTCGGCGAGGACGCCGAGGAAGGCGTGAAGGTCGAGAAGTCCAAGAAGAAGATCGTCGCGACCTGCCCGCACTGCTTCAACACGATCGCCAACGAGTACCCGCAGCTCGGCGGCGAGTACGAGGTCATCCACCACACCCAGCTGCTTCAGCACCTCGTGGACGAGGGCAAGCTGGTCCCGGTGACGCCGGTCGAGGGCCTGATCACGTACCACGACCCGTGCTACCTCGGCCGCCACAACAAGGTCTACACGCCGCCGCGCGAGATCATCGCCAAGGTGCCGGGCCTGCGCAACGAGGAAATGCACCGCCACAAGGAACGCGGCTTCTGCTGCGGCGCGGGCGGCGCGCGCATGTGGATGGAGGAGCGCATCGGCAAGCGCGTCAACAACGAACGCGTAGACGAGGCCCTCTCCCTCAACCCGGACATCGTCTCCACCGCCTGCCCCTTCTGCCTCGTCATGCTCACCGACTCCGTCAACGGCAAGAAGAACGACGGCAAGGCCAAGGAGTCCATCCAGGTCGTCGACGTCGCCCAGCTGCTGTTGGAGTCGGTCAAGACCCCGGCGGACCCGGCGGGCGAACCGGAGAAGGCGGACGAGCCGGAGCCGGAGCCGGTGAAGTAGGGCGGAGCGCGGGCGGTACGCGCGTGGGCGCACGCGTACGTCCGTAGGTACGGCCCCGACGGCCGGTCCTCGCACACTGCGAGGACCGGCCGTTGTCGTAGGTGCGTGGGACGATGAACACGTACGCGCTAACAGCCCTCCCCAGCAGGAGCCACGCCATGGATTACACCCGTATCCGCGCTGTTGCCGAAGAACTGTCTGCGCTACCCAACACAGGGAAAGTCGAGATCTCCGACGGCACCATCGTCATGATGATGAGCCCATCGGGCACCCACGAGCTAACCGCCTGGAAGCTGCGGCGTCAGCTCGACCGGCAGGTTTCCGATGATCTGGCGGCGCATACGGGCGGTGACGTGGAAGACCCCTCGCTCGGAATCCTGCGTCGTCCGGACCTGATCGTCATTCCACTGGCTGCGATGGACACACCCGGCGGCTTCCATCCGCGAGACCTGCTGTTGGCCGGCGAAGTCGTCTCCCCGTCCAACCACGCCAACGACTACGCCCAGAAGATGCAGGACTACCCGGCCATGGGCATCCCTCTGTACCTGCTGGTCGATCCGCGCAAGGGGACCGTCGCGGTCATGTCCGACCCGGGCGTCGACAGCGACGGTTGGCACCGCTACCGGGCCCGTCATGACTACGTGTTCGGGGACAAGGTGACTGTAGGGCCGTGGACGATCGATACGTCGGAACTGCCGCTGTACGGTGCCGCCGAATAAGCGTCACGCGCGTGCGGGCCATTCGCTTGACTTGAACCATGGTTCAACTTTTAGCGTCGTCGTAACAGCTGATCGCGAACGAGCGCGAGACGCCCTCGGGTTGTTCCCGAGCCGACCGTGAAGGTGAAGCCCCATGACGACGCCCGTAGCCCCAGTGACCGCCCCTTCGCCCGCCGATCCCAACGCGGCGGACGAGGTTCTCGCCTCGCAGCCGATCGGGTACTGGAGCGGGGTCGCGCACCAAGCGGTCATCAAGCACCTCCGTGACGCGATGGCGCGACAGGGGATCACCCAGCCGCAGTGGTGGATCCTCAACCAGGTGGACAGCAGCCCGAACGGCCAGACGCGCGAGGAGCTGGCCGACCGGCTCGCGAGCGTCGCCGACGGTCCGTACGAGATCTCGCGCTCGGTGGATCTGCTCCTCCACCAGGAGTGGCTGGCCGCCGACGAGGACGACCGCTTCCAGCTCACCGACGCGGGCCGCGCCGCCAAGGCCCGTATCAAGCAGCTCGTCATAGACCTCCGCGCCGAGATGCACGACGGCATCACCGACGAGGAGTACGTGGCCGCCCTCAAGGTCCTCCGCCGCATGATCCGCAACACGGGCGGCTCGGACGCGCTGCGTTGACGCGAGGCCGCGCCCGGCGGGCCATGGCCGCCGGGCGCGTCGTCTGCGGCGATCTCTCAGGACGACCGCTCAGGGCGATACCTCAGCCGGCAGTGCAGTGCTTCTGCGCGTCCACGCGCACCTTGCGCCCGGTGAACTCCTCCACGATGGCGATGTTCTCCGGCGCGTAATTCGTCGCCGTGATCTTGTCGGCGTCCTTGCTGCCCAGCTTGCCGGTGTACGGCGCGGACTTGTCCAGCCAGTAGGCCGTCCGCAGGAACTGCGTCAGGACCAGGTCGCGCAGTTTCGGCTCGGCCTTGATCTTGGCCCAGTAATCGGGGTGCCGGTCCTTGGCGACCCGCAAGTAGAGCAGCAGGTAGCGCAGGTTGGTGGCGGCGATGTCCCGGGCGTTACTGGCGCCGACCCCCTTGATGTACTCCTGGAGCACCGTCACCGCGGGCAGCCCCGTCAGCCCCGCGTTCTGTTCCGCCAGCACCCCCTGGAGCAGATACGAACCCTGCGTGCTGTCCCGCAGGTAGATGTCGTCCATGGAGGCGGAGAGCCTGTCCTTGATCAGCGGCAGGATCTCCTTGCGGGGGAAGCCGCCGTGCACCGGCACCGTCAGCGCCTGCTGCCCGCCGTTGATCCACGCCGCGATGCTGACGTCCCACTTGGTCCGGGACGGATCGAGGTCCCACATGTGGGTCTCCTCGTGGATCGCCACCATCATCGACTCGGCGAACCCCTCGAAGCTCCGCTTGTTCACGAACTGGTCCCAGTACTTGTCCTTCGCCTGCGCCACCGCCAGCGCCTCCCCGCTGGGCCAGCGCCGCTTGTACACGGCCTGGAGAGTCCGCATCCAGTTCGAGGAGTTGAAGGCCGCCTTCAGATCGCTGACGTCGGCGTTCGGCTGCGACGGTTCGCCGTAGCAGTACGGCTCGGCGGCACCGCTGCCGGACGCGGCACCGGCCGACGCGGTTCCGGACGCGGCCACGGCGCCCGACCCGAGGGCCAGGACAAGACATGCGGTCAATAGGCGGGGGGAATGTCTACGGCTCACGAGGACCTCGTCTCGAAGCAGCGCATGGGGATTCGACCGGACCGGGCGCCGCACCGCCCGTCACCCGTCGAAGCTACTGCCCCGCACACCCCAGGCCCACTGCCATTGCCCCATAGCATTCCGGCATAGGTTCCATGGCACGCCGACGGCCTCGCCGAACGCCTCGCCGGACGCCTCGTCGGGTACTGCGCAGGCGCAGCGCCGCAGCGGCCCCCATGCGGCCGGCGTCAACAGCCGCTGCGGTACGACTCGTTGGAGGGGCGGCACGGCCGACGGCACATATCCCGTGTCTGCCACGGCAATCCAGGACCTCATGAGAACTTCTCGGGTACGAGGCCGACGACGCGTCGCGGTCGCCACCGCCGCCGTGGCCGCCCTGTGCGGAGCCGGCCTCACGCAGGGCGGTGCCGTACAGGCGCAGAGCAAGGCCGCGGAGGCGCCGTGGGTGGTGTCCTTGGGCGACAGTTTCATCTCCGGCGAGGCCGGCCGCTGGTCGGGCAACAGCAACGACAGCGCCGGCGGCTACTCCGGCACCGACCGCGCCTACGACCCCGCCACCGGCACGACGGACGAGCACCGCGTGTACAGCGCCTCCTACGACAACGGCTGCAACCGCTCCGACAGCGCCGAGGTCCACTCCGCGCCCGCCCCGGCCGGGGCCCACCGGCTCAACCTCGCCTGCTCGGGGGCCACCTCGACCGCGATCCTGCTGCCCGAACACGGCGGGAGCCCCTTCAAGTCCGAGCCGTCCCAGGCCCAGCAACTCCAGAAAGCCGTCACCGGCCACCCCGTACGGGCGGTCGTCGTCTCCGTCGGCGGCAACGACCTCGGCTTCGAGGACGTCATCCTCGCCTGCGGTACGAACTTCCTCAAGCCCATCGGCGGGAAGCCCTGCGCCCCGGACCAGGCGCCGGAGGTCAAGAACCGGCTGCCCGCGATGCGCACCGCCGCCGTCAACACACTCGCCGACGTCACCACCGCCATGGCCCGTGCGGGCCACCCGGCGGGCAGCTACCGCCTGATCCTCCAGTCCTACCCCTCACCACTGCCCGACGGTGCGCGGGTCCGCTACCCCGGAGAGAAGTACGACCGCCTGACCGACGGCGGCTGTCCCTTCTTCGACAAGGACCTCACCTGGGCCCACGACCAGCTCGTCCCCGAGATCAGCACCACCCTCGGCTCCGCCGCCAAGGCCTCCGGCGCCGAGTTCCTCGACCTGTCGCGCGCCTTCGAGGGCCGGGAGGTCTGCTCCACCACCACCGTCCACGCCGGCCCCGACCAGCGGCCCTCGGGCCGCACCAGCGAATGGGTCCGCTTCGTGACCACCGGCGCCGGCCAAGGCCAGCGCCAGGAGTCTCTGCACCCCAACTACTACGGGCAAGTCGCCCTCGGCTCCTGCCTCGGCCTCCAACTCGACCGCGCCCCGGGCGACCGCCGCTGCGACAACACACCCGGGCAAGGCCCGCGGGCGATGCGCCTGAACCCCGCGTCCGCGTCCTGAACACCAGACCTTTGACCTGCGAATGCCGTCAACGAATCCGTTGGCGGCATTCCTCATGCCACGCCCCGCCGTCAGCTTTTACGGAACGCACGAACGCCCGCAACGCGGCGGGCGCGGCGGTGACGATGGCGCGGGGCGCTTCGCTCTCACGGAGCCATATCTTGCCGTCGACGGCAACCAGTTCAACACAGCTGTTACCGTCTCCCCCGCCTGAAAAAGAGGACTTCTGCCAGTTGAGTTCAGCGGGCATTGCTACGCCTTTCACATATCTCGCATCACGCGATGGATGAAATCTCGGGATTTCGCAGGATCGAGGGACGCTTCCTCCACCTTGCGGAACAGCGCGCGAAGCCCGGCAATCTGCGACGCGGCGTCCAGGTATGCCGTGCCATGGGGTGCGTCTCGCACGACCGTGTCGAGTTGAGGCACGACGCCTCCCGCAAGGATCATCGAAGACGACGCTCCGGAGAACCTGTCCACGTCGAAGGGGATGATCCGGACCGTCACGTTGGGCCGCTCGGACTCATCGAGGACGTACTTCAGCTGATCGCGGGACACATCCCGATCTCCAACTCTGATACGCAGCGCGGCTTCATGGATCACCGCCTCGAACTCGGTCGGGGTATCTCGGCTGACAATGACGCGCCGTCGCATGCGGTGTTCCACTCGGGGTTCAAGTTCGCTCGCAGGCAGTTCTGGCATGTTGTACGCGAACACAGCCCGTGCATAACTCTCCGTCTGGAGAACCCCTGGAATGTGGACGATGTTGAGGTCACACAGAAACGTGGCGTGGTGTTCCAGTTCCGCCAAGTCCAGGAACGTCGGCGGCAGAATGCCCCGGTACTCCTCCCACCACCCGCGCCCACGCTCCGTCGCCATGGCGACAAGCGCGTCGATCAATTCGGCATCGGCACAGGCATAGTGTGCCGCAAGCCGACGCAAGCGCTCCTCGCTGATCCCCGCCCGCCCCGACTCCATCTGACTCATCTGGATCGGGTTGGTTCCCAACAGCCCCGCAGCCTCACGTGCGGTCATGCCTGCCGCCTCGCGCAGCTTCCGCAATTCCACGCCCAGCCGCTCCTGACGTGCGGTGGGTTGTCTCCTCGGCGGCATGCGTTCCTTCCTTCGTAACTGGTCAAAGTCTGCCGTGCACCCCGCACTTGGGTCCATTCACACCTACGCGGGAACCGCCGGACTTAAGCTTGCGACGGCCGAACCTTATGCCCTACCGTGCGTGATGCGCCAGTCACTCAGCGCTCCCCAATGAACCAGGGGAGCACTGCCCCGCGCAGCCAGCGCAGCGACTTGGCTCCCCACGGCACGGAGGCCCGTATGACGAACTCCGCTCACTCAGACGAGACTTGGGACTACACCCTCTACGTCCCGCACGACACCCGAGCCGCAGCCATCGCCCGCGCGACCCTGCGGGCGGTGCTCACCCTTCACGACCTCCCCGACCTCATCGACCGGGCCGAGCTGCTCGCGACCGAACTGCTGTCCAACGCGCTGCGGCACACGGACGGACCGGCGTCCATGCGTCTGTGGTGGTCGCACGGGAAACTCCGCATCGGGGTCTGGGACACGGACCCGACCCCTCCCCACCTCCGAGAGGCGGCCGACGAGGAGACCGGCGAGGAGACCGGGCGCGGGCTTCAGCTCGTGACGCTCTGCTCGGACGACTGGGGGTGGTACGGGCTCGGGGAGGAGTTCTTCGGGTTCAAGGGCAAGTACGTATGGTGCGATCTGACGGGCGAGGGACCGCTGGCCACCACCGTGCCGAGGTACCTGACCAGCGCTTGAACCCTCAGTTTTCCCTTAGGGGATGTCACAGCTCGGCAGCAATGCCGGGCTGTCCGCCCAGGCCCGGCACCGTGGTTCGACAGAACGGGTACGTTCGAAAGCGTGGCTGGATTCAGGATCGGACGCGGACGGGACGACTCCCAGTCCGCACAGCAAGGACAGCAGCGCCCCGGGCAGCAGCAGAACCCACCCCCGGCGCAACCGCCGTACGGGCGGCGACAAGGTCCGTACGACGGCCGCCAGGGCGGTGGCGGCGGCCAGGGCCAGCAGTGGCAGCAGTCGCGGGGCCACGGCGAGCCGGAGTACTTCGGCGGCCCGCCGACGGCATACGGGCAGGGGCCGGGACCGGGGCCGGGCCGGCCCCATGACCCGCATTACGGCCAGGACAGACCCGGTCAGACCCAGCAGTTCAACGTGGGCGAGGGCCCAGGCGCGTACGACCCGTATGGCGGACAGGCCCCGTACAACCAGGGCCCGTACGACGACGGTCCGTACAACGACGGCGGTTACCACGACAACGGTGGTTACGACGGCGGCAACACCTACCGCGCCGGGCAGGCGCCCCCGCCGCCCGTCGGCCCGCGGCTGCCGTGGAAGGACCTGCTGAGCGGGATCGTGCTGCGCCCCTCCGCCACGTTCTGGCAGATGCGCGACCACCCGATGTGGGCGACGGCGATAACGGTCACATTCGTCTACGGCCTGCTGGCGGTCTTCGGGTTCGACAAGGCGCGCGAGGACGTGCTGAAGGCCACGCTGTCGAACAGCATCCCGTGGGTGCTGACCACGGCGGTGATCGTCGTCATCGCGAGCCTGATCCTGGGCGCGGTGACGCACACGCTGGCGCGACAGCTGGGCGGCGACGGGGAGTGGCAGCCGACGGTGGGGCTGTCGATGCTGATCATGTCGATCACGGACGCGCCGCGCCTGCTGTTCGCGATGTTCCTGGGCGGCGACAGCCCGTTCGTACAGGTGCTGGGGTGGGCGACGTGGCTGGGGGCGGGCGCGCTGTTCACGTCGATGGTGAGCAAGTCGCACGATCTGCCGTGGCCGAAGGCGCTGGCGGCGTCGGCGATCCAGCTGGTGGCGCTGCTGACGATCATCAAGCTGGGCACGTTCTGAGGACCTGAGAGCCTGAGGACCTGAGAGCCCGGCGCCCTGCGCCCGACGTCCGACCGCCCGATCCGTACGCACGAGGGCCCGGCTGCGAAAGGCAGCCGGGCCCTCCGTACGTTCCGTGCCGTTCCGTTCCGTGCCGTTCCGCACGCAGCGACCAACGCTCACCTGGTGATGGAGGCGAGGCGTTCAGGTCACTCGTTTGCGCCTGTGACCAGGCGGTTGAACCACATCGGCGGCATGGTGGGCACTGCGCTGTGGTCCTGCGACCGTGAGGGAAGACTTTCATGAGTGCTTCGAATTCAGCACCGGAAACGGCGCCCGCCGCTGGCGGGACGGTCTCTTCCCGGCGGGCGGTGCTGTTCACCGGCGCCCGGGTATTCGACGGCCGTTCGGACGAGGTGACCGGACCGACCCGTGTGCTGATCGCCGACGGGAAGATCGCCGCGATCGGCGACGGCGGCGACGTCCCGTCCGACGTCCCGTCCGACGCCCTGGTCATCGATGCGGGCGGGCGGACGCTGACGCCGGGGTTCATCGACGCCCACGCGCACGTCATGCTGCAGCCCACGCTCGCGGACGCGGCCAACACGGACCTGGCCTACCACGCGCTGTACGGCGCTTCCATGGCGAAGCTCTACCTGTCGCGCGGCTACACCACGATCCGGGACACCGGCGGCAACACCTTCTCGCTGAAGAAGGCGATCGACGCCGGCATGACCGAGGGGCCCCGGATCTTCCCGTCCGGGCCGATCATCTCCCAGACCTCCGGGCACGGGGACTTCACCCCGGCGGCCGAACCGTCCCGCCTGGTGGGAGGGCATCGCGACAACATGCAGATGGACGGGCATCTGCTGGTGGTCGACGGTGTGCCGGAGATGCTGCGGGCGGTGCGCTACGTCCTGGGGCGCGGCGCCTCCCAGATCAAGCTGGCCGTGAGCGGCGGCTGTGCCTCCGAGCGGGACCCGCTGGACATCACCGAGTTCACCGCCGAGGAGATCGGGGCGGCGGTGAAGGCGGCCGACGACTGGAACACCTACGTGGCCACCCACGTCTACAACCCCTCCGGTATCCGCCGTGCCGTCGAGGCCGGGGTGCGCACCATCGAGCACGCCAACCTGGTCGACCCCGAGACCTTGCGGCTGATGAAGGACAGCGGCGTCTGGCTGAGCCCGCAGGTCAGCGTCTATGTCAACGATCCGCATGGCCTGGACCCGTCGCTGAAGAAGAAGTTCACCCAGGCCCGCGAAGGGCTGGACACGCTGTTCGAGCTGGCGAAGAAGACGGGGTTCGAGCGCATCGGCTTCGGATCGGACATCATCAGCGCGCCGGACACCCTCGCGAAGATCAACGAGGAGTTCGTGCACCGGACGAAGTGGTTCAGCCCGGCCGAGATCCTGCGCCAGGCGACCGGGAACAACGGGAAGATGCTGGCCCTGGCCGGACCGCGCAATCCCTACCCCGGCGCCCTCGGGGTGATCGAGCCCGGAGCGCTGGCCGACGTACTGCTCATCGACGGCGACCCGCTGGAGGACCCGTCCGTCCTCACCGACCCCGAACGGAACCTGGCGGTCATCGTGAAGGACGGGCAGGTGTTCAAGAACCTCCTCGGCGAATGAGGTTCCGAGCCGGACGCGGTGCCGACGGTGCGCCGCCCGCCGGTCAGGAGGCCGGGGCACCGCGTGCGGCGGCGCTGGAGTTCGTCGAGGACGCCGCGGTGGCCCAGGCCGACGCCGGCGTGCCGAGCTTCCACGTCACCGTGCGCATGCGGCGGATCGCTACGGCCCTGGGCCTGCCCGGTACCCGGGTCTACACCATGCCCGCCGGGGTGCTCGTCCATCGCGCCGACGGGACCACCGCCTTCTTCGACGCCGACAACACGACGGCCGGGACCGGCTCGCTGCGCATGGACCAGCTTCAGGAACTGCAGTCTCTCCTCGACGCGGTGGCAGCCGGCCGCACCGGTCCCGAGGAGGGGCTGCGCCGGCTGAAGGCGATGCGGGACTCGCCGCCCCGTTACGGGACCGCGGCCACGCTGGTCGGCCATGCGCTGTTCGGCCTCGGATTCGGCATGCTGCTCAAACCCACGTGGTGGGGTCTCGTCCTCGCCGCGGGCTTGGCCGTGATCGTCGGCGGGGCCAACAGCGTGGTGGCCCGCAACCGTGCCGGTGCGGCCCTGTTCCCGGTGGTCGCCGCGTTCGCCGTCACCGCCGTGGCCGATCTCGCCGCCCCTCGCATCGGGATGAACCCCGCCCTGGCCATGATCGCGCCGCTGGCATCGCTGCTGCCCGCCGCCGCCATGACCTACGCCGTGATCGACCTGTCCGTCGGGCAGGCGATCTCCGGCACAGCCCGGTTGGCCGTCGGCGTGCAGCGCATGGTCCTGCTCGCCTTCGGCGCCTTCGCCGCCTCCCGGCTCGTCCCCGACGCACCCCACCACACCGGCACCACCCTGGACTGGGCCCCCTGGCTCGGCGTCGCCGTCTTCTGCGCCGGGTCCCTCCTCACCGAGTCGGCACCGGTCAGAGCCCTGCCCGCCCTGATGCTCGTGGCCTACACGACCTTCACCGTCCAGTTCTTCGCCACCGACCTCGGCGGGCCGATCCTGGGCGGGTTCGCCGCCGGAGTCGCCACCATCATCGCCGCCGGCGTCTTCGACCGCGTCCCGGGCGCCCTGCCGTCGTACGCCGGGTTCGTCCCCGTGCTCTGGATCGTCGTCCCCGGCGCCCTGGGCTTGCAGGGCGCCGTCGAGCTCGGCGAATCCGGCGACCGCTTGAACGCCGTCACCGAGATCGGCATCGCCGGCATGGTCATCGTCGCCCTGGCCGTCGGCATCCTCTTCGCCACCCTCGCCTCCGACACCGTCCGCTCAGCCGACCTGCCTGCCGACCGGCGGCGGGACGACCTGTGACGACCTGCGGGCTCGTCCGCGCCGAGGCTCACGCCTGCCCTGTGTGCCTTCTCCAGCGCGCCCGCTGATGCAGACGAAACCGCCTAGGCGTCGAGGATCTGCCCCTCGCGCCGTACGACGGGCGGCTCGACGCTCCACGGGAAGTTGATCCAGTCCTCGGTGCGCTTCCAGACGTACTCGCACTTCACGAGGGAGTGCGGCTTCTCGTAGATGACGGCGCAGCGCACGTCGGCGACGTGGCCGGCGCAGAAGTCGTGGACGAGCTTGAGGGTCTTGCCGGTGTCGGCGACGTCGTCGGCGACGAGGACCTTCTTGCGGCTGAGGTCGACGACGTTGGGGACGGGCGGCAGCATGACGGGCATTTCGAGGGTCTGGCCGACGCCGGAGTAGAACTCGACGTTCATGACGTGCAGGTTCTTGACGTCGAGGGCGTACCCGAGGCCGCCGGCGACGAAGAGGCCGCCGCGCGCGATGGACAGGATGATGTCCGGCTCGTAGCCGTCGTCGGCGACGGTCTGGGCCAGCTCGCGGATGGCCTCGCCGAAGAGCGGATACGTAAGGTTCTCGCGCTTGTCACTCACTGCCGTGCTCTACCTGTTCCTTGACGACTTCTGCGGTTGCCGCGATGTCAGACCTGAGTGCGGTGGAAATTCTGGAAGGAGCGGGAGGGCGTCGGCCCGCGCTGCCCCTGATAGCGGGAGCCGTACTTGGCGGAGCCGTACGGGAACTCGGTCGGCGACGTCAGCCGGAACATGCACAGCTGGCCGATCTTCATGCCGGGCCACAGCTTTATGGGCAGGGTCGCGACATTGGAGAGTTCGAGGGTGACGTGGCCGGAGAAGCCGGGGTCGATGAAGCCGGCGGTGGAGTGCGTCAGCAGGCCGAGGCGGCCGAGGCTGGACTTGCCCTCCAGGCGGGAGGCGACGTCGTCGGGGAGGGTGACGACCTCGTACGTGGAGGCGAGCACGAACTCGCCGGGGTGCAGGATGAACGCCTCGTCCCCCTCCGGCACGACCTCGCGCGTCAGGTCGGGCTGCTCGACGGCGGGGTCGATGTGGGGGTAGCGGTGGTTCTCGAACACCCGGAAGTAGCGGTCGAGCCGCACATCGATGCTCGACGGCTGCACCATCGACTCGTCATACGGTTCGATACGCACCCGGCCGTTGTCGATCTCGGTCCGGATGTCCTTGTCTGAGAGAAGCACCCCACGAGGGTACGCGCACGCCGAGGGCCCGGCCCAATCGGACCGGGCCCGCGCGCCGCCCAGACGCGGTTCTCTCGGGGCTATCGCTCCTCAGCAGTGACCGGCACGGAGTGCCGGAGCCGGGCGCATCGCGGACAGCGCAGAAGCCGCCCGGGGCCGATCCGCCCGGCGTTGAGGTGCTGCATCGGGAACGAAGCGGTGCTGAACACGTGCCCTTCGGCACAACGGACGACGGTGCGCTCCATTGAGTCCCTTTCCCCATGTACGTGAAAGACAAAAGCCACATTAGGGGATGGGCCGGACGCACTCACACGCGGCACTCCGACCGACTTCCGCGCCCACACCGTACGCCCCAACTCCCGCACCCCGCAGCCGCATCCCCCTCCCCGGACAACACGAAAACCCCACGGCAAATGCGCCGAGGGGCAGCCATGGGGTACAGTGTGCGACGGTACGAAGCCCCGCTCACGGGGCGTCACGCGGGTGTAGTTTAATGGTAGAACATGAGCTTCCCAAGCTCAGAGCGCGAGTTCGATTCTCGTCACCCGCTCCACGACAAACCCCCAGGCCACGGGCCCGGGGGTTGTTTGTTGTCTAGACCGGTTCAGGAACCCCGCACCACCTCCGCACCACCTTGCCCCTCCTCAGGGCCTTCGGACGCCTCTCCCGCTGCGCAAGCACCAGCTTGTCGAGCCCTTCCGCCACCTCTTTCTGCCGCTCTCGGTCGGAGTGCTGATAGATGAGCGCCGCCCGCTCCGTGGACTGCCCAGCTCGCCCCATCGTGTCTTTGAGCGTCGCCCCGGAACGGGTCGCGAGAGTGTGGCCGGTGTGACGTAGGTCGTAAAACCGAAAGTTGTCCGGCAGACCGACCGCGGCGCGCGCCCGCCGCAACGTTCATCCCGAGGACCTCAGCTCAGGGGCCTGCCGAGAACAGGCACCCGGACGGGACGGGCCCGGACGGGCCACAGCGAGCCGGGGCCTCAACCGTGGTCGCGGGCACGGGATTCGGCCGCGGCTCCGGTGGCCGGCGAGTGGCACCGGAGCGCTCTGGCAAGACATCGCTGTGGTCGTCGCAGGAGCCGTCGTGGGCGGTGCACGGCTATGAGCGCAGGGCGTCGACCGGTTCCATGCGGGAGGCCCGTAGTGATGGGTAGAGGCCGGCCAGGAGTCCTACCAGGGCTCCGGCGACCGGGGCTCCGAGAGCGAGACGGGCGTCCAGGACCGGTGTCCACTCCTCGGCCGCTGAGACGATCACCACGACGACCATGCCGAGGGCGGCGCCGACGACACCGCCGAGCAGGCCGATCGTCGTCGACTCCACCAGGAACTGGCCGGCGACCTGTCGCCGCGAGGCGCCGAGGGCGCGGCGCAGTCCGATCTCCCCGGTCCGCTCGATGACCGTCACCAGCGTCACGTTGGCGATACCGATGGCGCCGACCACCAGCGAGACCAGCCCGAGGATCAGGAACAGGCCGTTGACGTCGCCCTGCACCCCCTTGCGGGCCTTGGCCGGATCGGGCGGCGCCGTCACGGTCAGGGATGCCTCGGACCCGGGGGCCAGCGCGATCGGCGCCTGACGGGCGACCTGGTGGGCCGCGCCGAGCGAGGTGTTGATCAGGACACGGGTCACGGTTCCCAGCCCCATCCGGTCCGCGGCCGTCGTGGGCGGCAGGATCATCGCGGTGGCGAGCTGCTGCTCCCGCTCCACGGCGCCGAGTATCCCGATCACCGTGTACGCCTGGCCCTTCAGGAAGACCGCGGGGGCGTTCTCGACCGAGCTGATGCCGAGGAGCCGCGCCGCCTGGTCGCCGAGGACCGCCACCCGGTCGTGCCGGGCGATGTCCCCGGCGTCGAAGAAACGCCCGGCGGCCATCGAGCCCCGTACCGCGGCCGGCAGCGTGGGGGAGGCGGCTACGACCGCCATGGTCTGGCCGCTGACCTCACCGGGAGCGACCGCGTCGTTGGCCCGTACCTCGACGCTCGCGGTCTTCTGGGAGTCGGCGATCGCGGCCGCCGACTCGACCCCGGCCAGTCGGCGCACCGCGTCGACCCCCGCCCAGTCCACGAGGGGACCGGAGCCGGCCGCCGCCACGGAGGGCACCCCCACCGTGACCGAAGTGGCGGTCAACGCGTCGAACCGGCCCACGATCTGGTTGCCCGCCGTGGCGGAGATTCCGATGGTGATGACCAGGGTGGCGATGCCCAGCACGGTGCCGAGCGTGGTCAGCGCGGAGCGCATCGGGCGGGCGAGCACTCCCGCCAGCGCCTCGGACCACAGGTCCCGGAAGTCCATCCATGGATACGCGACGGCTCTCCTGGTCCGTAGTCTCCGCAGTCTCCGCCAGACCCGTGCCGGGCCCGCGGAAGCCGTAGCCGTATCCGTATCCGTATCCGCAGCCGTGGTCCGCCGGACGCGTGTCCGGGTCGTCATCGGCACTCCTCGGTGAGCCGTCCGTCACTGATCCTCACCCGCCGGTGGGCCCGCCGGCTGACCGCCTCCTCGTGCGTGATCACCACCAGGGTCATGCCCTGCTCGCCGAGCCGGTCGAAGAGGGCGAGGACCGACTCGGTGTTCTCGCTGTCGAGGTTGCCGGTCGGCTCGTCGCAGAGCAGCAGGGCGGGTTCGCTCATCAGCGCACGGGCGATCGCCACCCGCTGTCGCTCACCGCCGGAGAGCCGGTCCGGCCGGAAACCGGCCCGGTGCGCCAGGCCCACCTGGTGCAGAGCCCGCTCGGCCCTGTCACGGCGGCCGGCCCGCCCGTACCCCGGGCTCGGCCGGCGGTAGACCTCGGCCAGCATGACGTTCTCCCGCACGGTCCGATACGGCAGCAGGTGGAAGGACTGGAAGACGAACCCGATCCGGCTGCCCCGCAGCGAGGTGCGCTCCAGGTCGTCGAGGACGTTGGTCTCCACCCCGTCGAGCCAGTAGGCGCCCGAGGTGGGGCGGTCCAGCAGCCCCAGCGTGTTGAGCAGCGTCGACTTGCCGGAACCGGACGGGCCGACGATCGACAGGTGCTCACCACGCCGCACGCTCAGGTGTACGTCGCGCAGGGCGTGCACCGGCGGCTGGGAATCGAAGGTCCGCTCCACGCCGACCAATTGAATGACCGTGTCCGCCTCGGGCGCACCGGAGCACGCCCCCGGACCGGGCGCGTACGGACCGGGCGCGTACGGGCCGGTCGTCGCCGGGCCGTTCGTCGCCAGGCCGTTCGTCGCCAGGCCGTTCGTCGCCAGGCCGGTCGTTGCCAGGCCGCTCATCGGCGTACCGCTCACCGCCCGACCACCACTTGGTCGCCCGGCTTCAGGGTGGCGCCGGACGCCGGGGTGACCTCCACCTGACCGTCCGCGGAGAGGCCGGCCTCGACGGGGACGTCCACCACCTTGCCGTCGCGTTCGACCTGTACCCGGGCCTTCCTGTCGGCGGACGTGTGCAGCGCGGCGACGGGTACCGTCAGCACCTTGCCGTGCGACGAGCCCACCTCGATGGTGACCTTCGCGGATTCGGCGGCGTTCTTGGCCAGCTTCCCCGCGGGCACGGAGATCTGTACCGGTACGGGAGCCGAGGCGCCCTCGCCTTCACCGCCCGAGGTTCCGTGCTGCTTGTCGGCGCCGGCCGAGTCGTCCTTCGGCACGTCGGCGCCGAGTGCCACCACCTGGCCGTCGGCCTTCGTGCCGTCGGTGGACTCCACCCGCGCCGCCATGCCCTTGTGCAGCAACTTGGCGTCGTCGGCCGGGACCACGGCCCGTACCACGACCTTGGAGCTGGTCACCGTGGCGACCGGTCCGGTGGGGGTGTCTCCTGTCTTCACGGGCACCTTGTCGAGGCGGGCCGGAAGCTCCGGCAGGAACACCAGCTCACCGGCGGGAACCTTGGTTCCGTACGCGGCCTGGAAGGCCAGGAGCGCGGAGTTGGCCGCGTGCAATTGCTGCTGTGCCGACTTGAGTTGCAGCTCAGCGGCTTTGCGGCCGGAGCCGGAGCCGGAGCCGGAGCCGCCTGCGGATGATCCGCTGCCGGACGTTCCGCCGGACGTTCCACTGCCGGACGGTTTGTTGTCGGGCGACCCGGTCCCGGAGTTTCCCTTCCCGGAGGTTCCCTTCCCCGAGGTTCCGTTCCCGGTCTGCCCGCTGCCCGATCCGCCACCCCCCTCCCGTGCCGCGAGGAGCGCCTGCTGCGCGTTGGTCACCGCCGCTTCGAGGGTCCCCAGCTGCTGCTTGTCGGCGACGGTGGGCTCCATGGCCCGGTAGCCCTTGCTCTTGTACCAGCGGCTGACCGCCGCGGCGTCCGACTGCCCGTACGTCCCGTTCGCCGAACCGGGGGTGAAGCCCAGCCGTACCAGCGCCCGCTGGAGCTGCGTGACATCCTCCCCGGAGGCGCCGGGCCCCAGAGTCCGGTACATCGGTACGGTGCCCCGCAGCACCAGGACCGGCCGCCCGCTCACCTGCATCAGTACGTCGCCCTCCCGCACCTCCGCCCCGGCCGCCGGCGCCTTGGTGACCCGCTGGACGACGTTGCCGCCGCCCCCCGCGTCACCCGCCCCGGAGTCCGGGGAGCCGACGGGCCCGGCCAGGGTCACGCCGCGCGACGACGCGAACTCCACCGTGCCCTGGGCCACCACACGCGCGGTCAGCGAGCGCCGCTCGACCGCGACGGTGACGGGACCGGCTTCGGGTGGCCGGTGCGCGGCGGCGGCGTCCGCGGGCGACTGCATCCGCGATCCGGCGAACCAGCCGCCCGCGCCGACCAGCGCCACCGCGGTGACGACGACGCTCAGCTGTCCGGACCGGGTGGCGAGCAGCTTGCGGAACCGTCCGGCGAGGGCGGCGTCCGGCTTGGTGCGCTGCCTCACCCGGCACCGCCACCGCTGGTCGGGGCCTTCAGGAACTTCGGGAAGTAGGCGGCCCGGAACTCCTTGCCGCACTTCAGATCCCGCATAGCCAGCTGAATGTCCTTGTCGAGCAGGGGGAGCGCCTCCTCCTTGCTCAGCGACTTCTGTGAGTGCTGTGACTTCTGTGAATCTTGGGAGCCTTGGGAGCCCTGGGAGCCCTGGGAGCCCTGGGAGTCCTTAGAGTCCTTGGAGTCCTGGGAGCTCCCCTCCTCGGTGACGGCGACGATGCCGCCCGCGCCGGGCGGAGCGGACGCGAGCGCCTGGAGCTTGACCATGTCGCCGATGCCGGTCGGCTGCGTGGTGGTGACGGAGACGCCTTCCTTCTTCAGGCACGAGGCGTACGTCTGCGCCAGCGCCACCAGTTGCGGATCGCCGTTGAGGGCCTGCGCGTTGGCCTGGTTCTGGCCGGCGGTCGCGGTGCTCCGCTCCTGGACCGACGCGGAGCCGTAGACCTTCTTGTCGGCCTCGCCCTGACAACCGGTCCAGTTCTTCTGGCCGGTCTTGGCATCCGGGGGCCCGCCCAGCGCCTTGCTGTACGCGGTCTTCTGCTCGGGGGTGAGCGTGTTCACGTAGTCCGCGTTGGGCGTCCGGTCAGAGTCCCGCTGGGCGGCCGTACGGCCCGACGCGGCGGCGTCGTTGGGGTAGACGATGCCCGCGTAGACCCCGAAACCGTACTTCTGCCGGTACTTCTTCGTCAGCGCGTAGTCCGCCCCATTGGTGGCCCAGGAGTCGGCGGGGTCCTCGGGGGCTACGGGGGTGTAGGTGAAGCCCTGCTTCTTCATGCAGGCCGCGATCGCGTTCTCCAAGAGGTACTTCTTCTTGAGGTCGGCGTTCGCGTCGGCGGGCACGTCGAGATGGCCCGACGATCCGGCCGCGGTCGTTCCACTGTCCGAGGAACGGGATTCCGCGCCGGTGTCGTTGCCACAGGCCGCCAGCAGGGGCAACAGGCTCACCGCGGCCGTCGCGGCCAGTCTTCGGGCAGCGCGGGATCGAGTCATGTACGTCCATCCGATCAAGAGAGAGGAGAAGCAAGGAGGGGGAGAGAGGGGGGAGGGGGAGGAAGAGGGGGAACGCGAGGGGCTGCCTGCGAGCCCGAGAGAACGCGGGGTTCACAGTGGTGCCGGCAGTTCATGGCCTTGGGTTCGCTGTATGACCAAGCTGTAACGACCGCCGCCGCGACCGCCGCCGCCACCGCCGCCGCCACCGCCGCCGCGACCGCCGCCACGGCCGCCGCCACGGCCGCCGACGACGGTCACACGGGTGGCCCGGTGACGAAGCGGCCGTTCTTGTCGTAGGGCCAGGCGTTGGCGACGCAGCCGTGCAGGCCCTTGATCTGCTGCATCATCACGGGGGCCAGTCGTCCGGGGCCCGCGCAGGTCACGTGCGAGTGGCCGAGGAAGTGGCCCATCTCGTGGTTGATGATCAGCGCGCGGTAGTCGTGGATCGGCCCGTCGAAGGTGGGTGAGCCCTTGACCCAGCGCTTGAGATTCACCACGACGCCTCCGGGAACCTCGCAGTTGTACTCGCCTCCGGTGTCCTGATGGATGCCTGCCCAGCACACGGCGTCGGCCGTCCCCGGTGTCGCGATCTTCACCGTGAGGTCGTGCGGGGCCCCGGCGCTCACCAGCCGGAACGCGGTACCCGGGTCATGGGTCCAGCCCCGCGGGGCGGCGAGTATCGCGGCGATCTCTTTCGCCGCCTGGGACGGCGAGATGTCGAGGCCGCTCTCGACCTCCACGACGTAGCGCAGCGGGCGGGAACCGCTGCCCACCGTCGCCCCGTCGGCATGGGCGGTGACGAACGTCCCGCTGCCCGTAGCAGGGACGTCGGTCCCGGTCCGGCTCACGGTGGGAGTGGGGGTGGGAGTGGGGGTTGGCGGAGGGGTCGTCGTGGGAGTGGACGCGTCGGTGAGGCGCGTATGCCGCGGGTGCGGCGCCGCGCTCGAAGCATCGCCGCGCCCGCCCGGCAGAAAGTACGCCGTCGGGATCAGCAGGCCGGCGGTCACCAGCAGGGCGGTCAGCAGGATTCGACCCCGGCGGCGCGGCCGTCTCCGGCGCCGGGAGGGCCGGCGACGACGGTCGGCGCGGTGAACGGGCGTGGCGGTGCTGCCGGTGGGAGCTGCGGACGGTCGCTGTCGTGCTGAACGCATGGCAGCTCAAACTGCTCATCCCAGATGATCGCCATGAGCCGGTATTGTCGCGAAAAGATAACGAAACCTGTGCCAGTTGGTCCGTTGTGATCATTGTGTAACGGCGGCGGGAGAGCGGCCTTCCGTGGGACGGCGGCACCATCCGGCCTGCTTACACTGCCGAAATGTCACGGGTTCTGCTCATCGAAGACGACCAGGATGTCCGCCTGGCCATCCAATTGGGCCTGCGGCACCAGGGCCATGACGTCGTAGCCGTGGGCACGGGTGAGGAGGGGCTGGAGCAACTGCGCCCCTTCCAGCCGGACGTCGTCGTACTCGACCTCATGCTGCCCGGCATCTCCGGCCTGGACGTCTGCCGCCGGATCAGGGACCGCGACATGGTGCCGGTCATCATGGTGACGGCCCGCGGCGACGACATCGACGTGGTCGTGGGCCTTGAGGCGGGCGCCGACGACTACGTGGTCAAGCCCATACGGGCCCGGGTGCTCGACGCGCGAATACGGGCCGTGCTGCGCAGACAGAGCACCTCGCTGCCGGACGGCACCCGCCCCAGGACGGAGACCCACGGCGAGCTGGTCCTCGACCGCGCCGGACTCGTCGTGACGCACCGCGGCGACGCCGTCGCCCTCGCCCCCTCCGAACTACGGCTGCTGCTCACCCTGTCGGCCTCGCCCGGCCAGGTGTTCAGCCGCCAGCAACTTCTGGAAGCCGTCTGGGAACACAGCTACCACGGCGACATACGGCTCGTGGACGCCTGCGTGAAGCGGCTGCGCAACAAACTCGCCGAGGGCAGGAAACCCCGCTACGTGCAGACCGTACGCGGATTCGGCTACCGCTTCGGCACCTCATGAGCGCCCGCGGATCTGCGAGGGACAGCCGCTTCGGCACCGGGCGCGGGCGGAAGGCGGCAAGGCCGCGCAGAACCGCGCCGGAATCCCTCACAGCCCCCCTGACCGGCAAGACCCCCGCAGCCCCCACGTCCGGCGAAGCCCATACGACCGGCGAAGCCCCCGCAGCCCCTACGGCCGGCGAAGTCCCCGCATCCCTCACGACCGGCGAAGCCCATACGACCGGCGAAGCCTCCACAGCCCCCTCGACCGGCAGCGCCTCCACGAACAGGGATTTCCCCGCCGCCGCTCCGGGCACCGCCCCCCGGCGGTTTCTGCGCGCGGCCCTGGTCCGCATCCCGCTCCCGCTGCGCGGCCTGCGCCCCCGCCTGCTGACCGCTTTCCTCCTGGTAGCCGTGGCCAGCGCCCTGGGCACCGGCGCCCTCGCCTTCCGCGAGGCGCGCACAGGGGTGCTCCAGCAGAGCCAGGACTCCGTCATCCGCCAGTTCCGTACGACCGTCGACGCGATCGCGCCCTACATTCCCCCCTCCCCCGACCAGTCGGAGCTCCAGTCCGTCGTGAACCAGGTGCTGTACGCCAACCGGTCCTCGGGCTGGCGGGTCATGGCCGTCTACGGCGACCGCCGTGCCTTTGCGCCGAGCGCCGGTTTCGCCGGGCTGAGCCCCGAACTGCGCCGGTCCGTGGCCGACAAACGCGCCACGGTGTTCCAGCGGGTGAACATCGACGGCCATCCCCGTCTCGTCGTCGGCATGCCCGTCACCTCCACCTCGGGCGAGGACACGCAGCCCCGGCTCTCCGGACTCGTGCTGTACCTGGAGGTCGAGCAGAACGCCGAAGAGGGATACATCAAGGCCATGGTCAGCGGCATCGAGCGGGCGACCCTGGTGGCCCTGTGCCTCGCCGTCGTCCTCGCCCTGCTGGCCGCGAGCGGCGTACTGCGTCCCGTGCGGGCGCTGCGCCGCGCGACCCGCCGGATGGCCGCGGGGCACCTCGACGTACGGCTGGAGGTCACCGGCTCCGACGAACTGGCCGATCTCTCCCAGTCGTTCAACGAAACCGCGGCCGAACTGGAGCGCACCATCAAGGAGTTGCACCGCCTGGAGGCCCAGGGACGCCGCTTCGTCGCCGACGTCTCCCACGAGCTGCGCACCCCCCTGGCAGCGATGTCGGCGGTCACCGACGTGCTGGACCCGCAGGAACAGGAGGGTGAGACCGGCGAGGCGCTGCGGCTCATCAGCGAGGGGACGAACCGGCTGAGCGTGCTGGTGGACGACCTGATGGAGATCTCCCGCTTCGACGCGGGAGCCGCCGAACTCAACCGGGACGAGATCGACCTGGCCGAGTCCGTACGGCGCACTCTCGCCTCCCGCGGCTGGCAGCAGCAGGTGGAGACCCGGCTGCCCGGACCGGGGGAACTGCGCGCCCGCGTCGACCCGCGCAGGCTCGACGTGGTGACGGCCAACCTGGTCGGCAACGCGCTGCGGCACGGAGCGCCGCCCGTGCGGCTGACCATGGACGTACGGGACGAAGGGACCGGCACGGCGTGGGCCGTCATCGCGGTCGGCGACAACGGGCCGGGGATCGCCGAGGAGGCCCTGCCGCACATCTTCGAGCGGTTCTACAAGGCGAGCACCTCACGGACCCGGAGCGAGAGCAGCGGCCTCGGCCTGGCCATCACGGCGGAGAACGTGCGCCTGCACGGAGGGCGCATCCGGGCGGCGAACCAGCCCCACGGCGGCACGACGTTCACCGTCGAACTCCCCCTGCACCACGCAGACGCGGACGCGGGCCCACACGCCACCACCGGTACCGCAGGAGGCGCCCGATGAAGAACTCACGGCGGGCGGCACCCCTGCGGTCCGGGCTGGGGCTGGGGCTCGGGCTCACCGCGACGCTCATGCTCACACTCACGGCGTGCGGCGTCCCCCAGTCCGGCGTCATCGAGGCCGGTGAACCGGCGAGCGGCATGTTCTCCGCCAGTTCGCAGCCCCCGACACCCGCGACCGTCTCCCTCTTCTTCCTGCGCGACGGGAACCTGACGGCCTACCCCCGCCGAACCGGCGACGCCGCCGACCTCCAGGCCGTCGTACGCCTGCTGTTCGAAGGGCCGACCGCGGCCGAAGCCGCGACCGCCACCACGCAACTGCCCCGCCTGACGGACGCACCACGGCTGACGACCGGCGACGACGGCATGCTCTCCATCCGCCTCCCGGGCGGGGCGGCTCCGCTGAGCCGTCAGGCCATGCGCCAACTGGCCTGCACGGTGAAAACGGTGAACCACCGGACAGCTTCGCCCGGCGTCGCATCCGAGGCGGAAGCAGTCGGCGGCACCGGACGCCCGTTCGCCGCACGCAGCAGCCTCCGGATACTCGGGGACGGATGGACGATGACGCAGTCGGACTCCGAGTGCCCCGCCACATCCCAGCCGCAGGAACGGCCACGACCACACCACTGACCCCCATCGGCTCACTGGTGCTCCGACGCCCTACGGGCGGATGCGAGCCGCCGCCGACAGCCGGGGCGCCACAAGACCCACGGGATCATGCGGCCTCGGCTGTCGAGGTCGGGCACAGGAGCCGGGCCAGTCCGCGCATACTCCAGTATGCTTACTGCATGTCCTCAACGACCCGCATCACCGTCACGCTCCCCAGCGAACAGGTCGCGGAGCTGCGCAAGCTCACGGACAACGTCTCCGGATACGTGGCGGAAGCCGTAGCCCGCCAGATCCGGCACCAGCTCCTGGGCGAGGACCTCCGGCGTCACGAGGAAGAGCATGGGCACTTCAGTGACGAGGAGCTCGCCGAGGCCCGCGCGAAGATCTTCGGCACCGCCGGCTCCGCCAAGGACGCGGACGCCGCGTGAGCGAGCGCATCGAAACCGTCGTCCTGGACTCGGAAGGGCTCTCCGCCTGGATCACGCAGGATCGCAAGCTCCTCGCGATGCTGAAGGTCTTCCACGACATGGGCGCCGAGCTGGTGGTCGGGGCGAACACCATCGTGGAAGTCAGCCATACCCGCACCAATATGCCCCGCCTGAACTGGGCCCTGTCCCGGATCAAGGTGGAACCGGTCACCGAACACGCGGCCAAAGCGGCAGCGCAGCTCCTCAAAGACACCGGACTGCACGGGCACAAGTACGCCATCGACGCCACAGTCGCCGAGGCCGCCCTGCGCCAACCGAAACCGGTCGCCGTCCTGACGTCCGACAGCGACGACAGCGACGACAGCGACGACATGGCCAAGCTCTGTGGCAACCAGGTCCGCGTCATCCCTCTCTGACCCACGGGCCCACGGGCCCACCCGGAGCACGCACCTTGGCAGGTTCCGTGGCACTGCCGGCCCTCGCGCCCCGTCCGTGCCCAGCGGAGCGGACGACCGACAGCGGTCAGGTGCGGCCCCCAGAGCCCGTAGCCATCCCTCGCCCCCGCTCAACGGGAATGCACAGGTCAGATCTCCTTCGACGGCCGAGCACCGTGGATTCCCCAGCTCGGAGCGCGAGTTCGATTCTCGTCAGCCGCTCCATGCACAGCCCCCAGGCCGTCGGCCCCGGCCGGGAGGCTTCGGTGAAAGGCCGAATCATCGGCTCCGGGACCAGCTCTTTGTCGGCTGGAGAGCTACGCTGGAATGGATACCGTGAGTTGCCCCGGCGGGGCGGTACCCGGCCACAGTGGCGGCTCCGGCGGATACACGCGAATCGAGGCGGTAGCCGATACCTTCCGTCAGCGGGCATCACGCGGCTCCCTGCGGCCGCCCTACCTAGGCTCGCCTCTCAGCGCGTTCACCGCGTGACCGAGCCCTCGCTCGCTGCCGCGTGCCCGGGAGGCGACGGAACGGACTTTCGATGTCTGCCACCCGACATGACGTCCTCGCCGCCCAGGCCGTGTTCGACCTGGCCTCCCGGCCGGACGGTTTCGACACCCTGGAACTGCTGCACGACCTGACCGGGCACGTGGTCACCCTGCTGGGCGTACGCTCGGCCGCCGTCACCGTCCTCAACGAGAGCGGAGAGGTCGACTACCTCACCGCCTCCGACGAAACATGCCGGGGCCTGGAAGAAGACCAGATCGAACTGGGCGAAGGCCCCTGCCTGGACAGCGCCCGCAGCGGCGAGGCGCTGGACCCGGTCCTGCTGAACGCCGCCCGTACCAGCCGCCGGCTCTGGCCCCGCTTCACCCTCCGCGCGCTGAACGCCGGCATCACCAGCGTCGCCGCCGTCCCCCTGCGCACCCCCCGGCACCAGATCGGCGCCCTCAATCTGATGAGCAGCGGGCGCGTGCCGACGCGTGAGGACCTGGGCCTGGCGCAGGTACTGGCCGACGCCACCGGGGTCTGCCTGCACCACCGGCACATGCTGCGCACCGAGGACGAGGTCATCGGCCAGTTGGAGACGGCCTTGGCGTCCCGCATCGTGATCGAGCAGGCCAAGGGCGTGCTCGCTTCCCGTCTGGGGGTCGACACGCCGGAGGCGTTCGACCGACTGCGCCGCCACGCCCGTTCCCAGCAGCGGAAGCTCAGCGAACTGGCCGCCGACGTGGCACGGGGGGCCGTCCCGGCCGAACTCGACACGACGTCCTGACATGCCCCGCGACGACCGGGGCAACGCTTCCGGTGGCACCCCGCCACCCCACGACGGCCTCGACCCGACCGAAGTCCTGGCCCATGCGCACGCGACCGCCCGCGACGGACACGGCCCGCCCCCCTCCGCCGCTCGCGGAGCCGCCCGCCGGCTCGGCCTGGACGCCGTCACCCTGAACATGCTCACCCACGACGACCGCCTGGAACTGCTGTGGTGCGACCCGGCCAAGGGCCTGGGCCCCGAACTGGACGGCCTGCAGTGCGCCTTGGGCGACGGCCCCGCCTTCGAAGTGGTACAGCAAGGCCGCCCCCTGACGGAACCGGACCTGTCCGCCGCCGACCCGGCCCGCTGGCCCCTCTTCCTGCCGGCCGCCGCCCGCACCCCGCTCCGCGCCGTCATCGCGGCACCCCTGCGGCTCGGCGCCGCCACCGTCGGAGTCCTCACCGGCTACCGCGTCGCCCCCGGACCTCTCACCCCGGCCCAACTCCGCGACCTGGACCGGCTGGGCCGCGCCCTGCTCCTCCTGCTGCGCGCCGAACTGGCCGACCCGGCCGACGACATCGGGCCCGGCACCGGCCTGCGGCTGTACCGCGCCGAAGTCCACCAGGCCACCGGCTTCCTCTCCAGCGCGCTCGGCGTCCCCCTGTGGCAAGCGCTCCTCCTCCTGCGCGCCCGTGCCGTCGCCCACGACCAGCCCCTGTCCGACCTCGCCCGAACCCTCCTCACCCGCAGCCTGTCGCCCGACGCCTTCACCACCGCGACATAGCCGCCCTACGGTCAGCCGGGGCCGGAGCCGGGGTCGGAGCCGGGCGGGGCGGTCCGCCCCCGTTCGTAGGCCGCGTGACCGCCATGTGCCCCGAGGCGCCCAGGCGTCAAGGCGTCAAGGCGGCAAGACACAGCCATCCGACATCGGCATGGCCCGTTTGTTGCACATGATGGCCCTCGGGCCACTTCTGTGACGTGCGGGAACGGCAGAGACTGAGGTCAGTTCCGCGCAACACAGCACAGCACAGCTCAGCACAGTACGAAAGGTGGCAAACCGCCATGCCCGTCCCCGCCGTCGACCCCGAGATCCAGACGCTCCTCGACACCGCCGACACCGGCGTCTTCCCCGTCCACGGCCTGGACGAGGTCCTCGCCGACCCCGCCCGGTACGCGCTGCTGCGCGACCTCCCCGAGACGCCGGCCGACGACCGCGTGAAGGTCGAGGACCTGTTCATCCCCGGCCCCGGCAGCCCCGGCGGCAAGCTGCGACTGCGCGTCTACCGTCCCGTCACGGACCAGGTCCTGCCGGTGATCCTCTACACGCACGGCGGCGCCTTCACCTACGGCTCCCCCGAGGCCGAGGAGGGCCGCTCCCTGCGCTACGCGGCCGAGGCCGAGGCCGTCGTCGTCTCCGTCGACTACCGCCTCGCGCCCGAACACCCCTTCCCCGCCGCCGCCGACGACGCCTACGCCGCCCTGGTGTGGGTCGGCGAGCACGCCGCCGAGATCGGCGGCGACGCCGAGCGCATCGCCGTCGCCGGCGGCAGCGCCGGCGGGAACCTCGCCGCCGCCACCGCGCTGCGCGCCCGCGACCTCGACGGCCCGCGCGTCGTCTTCCAGGCGCTGACCTACCCCGGCCTCGACGCCGACCTGGCCAGCGCGTCCGCGCGGGAACTCACCGACACCCCCGTCCTCAACCGCGCCGCCATGCAGCGGGGCTGGCAGTACTACGCGCCCGGGAGCCACTCCGCCCCGTACGCCTCCCCGCTCCAGGCCGCCGACCTCGGCGGGCTGCCGCCCGCCTACATCGCCGTCGCCGAGATCGACCCGCTGCGCGACGAGGGCCGTGCCTACGGTGCGCGCCTGAGCGCCGCCGGGGTCACCACCGAACTCGTCCAGGTCCCCGGCGCCGTACACGGATACGACCTGCTCTTCCCCCAGGCCAGGGTCAGCGAGCGCAGCCTGGCCGACCAGGTCCGCGCCCTGCGCGACGCCCTCCACCCGTAACAGGCCCCGAGGGCGACCGGCCGGGCCGCGGCAAGGCCAGAAGGCCCGGCCTAGGGACGTACGGGCTCGGCGGGCGCGTCCTCGGGCTGCGCCGGCTGGTCCGACTGCGCCGACTGCGCCGACTGGGCCGACTTGCTCCGGGCGATGCCGAATCCGGTGTAACCGCAGATCACCGCGAACACCGCGCCCAGGTAGCAGAGGAACGCGTACGGCGCGTACGAGAGGGTGGCGACGCCCAGCGCGGTCGACATGTACATACCGGCCTCGCTCCAGGGGATCAGCGGCACCATCACGGTGCCGGAGTCCTCCAGGGTGCGGGAGAGGTTCTTGGGTTCGAGGCCGTGCTCGGCGTAGACCTTCTTGAACGCCTCGCCGGGGACGAGGATGGTCAGGTACGAGGTGCCGGTGGCCAGGGCCACCCCGACCGACGACCCGACCGTCGCCAGCACGATGCCGCCGGTGCGCCGTACGCGCCGGAGCAGGCGGGTCATCAGGACGTCCATGCAGCCGGCCTCGGTGATGATGCCCGCGAAGGCGAAGCCCGCGAGGCCGATCAGCACGACGTTCGTCATGGAGGCGAGGCCGCCGCGGTTGAGGAGCGTCTGGGCCGCGGCCGGAACCGAGTGCGGGACCCCGGCGTGGCCGCTGAGCAGGTCGACGCTGAAGCCCTGGGACGCGGCCGTGCTCAGGTCACTCAGGGAGAAGCCCTGCAGCACGCCGCCGAGCACCGCCGCGATCAAGGACGACAGGATGATCGTCGGCAGCGGCGGCTTGCGCAGCACCGCGCCGGCCAGGACCACGAGCGGGGGCAGGAGCAGCAGCGGGCTGAACGTGAACGACGTGCCCAGGAAGTCGAGGAGTTCCTGCGTCTGGTGGCCCGTGTCCTTCACCGAGCCCGTGGTCTGCGTCAGGCCGAGGAAGAAGTAGATGACCAGGGAGACGAGCGCGGCCGGGACCGTCGTGTAGAGGAGGTGGCGGATGTGCGCGAAGAGGTTGGTGCCCGCGACGACCGGCGCGAGGTTCGTGGTGTCCGACAGGGGGGACATCTTGTCGCCGAAGTACGCGCCCGCCACGATCGCGCCCGCCGTCATGGGGAGCGAGGCGCCCAGCCCGCCCGCCACGCTGATGAGCGCGACACCGACCGTACCGACGGACCCCCACGACGTTCCGGTGAGCGTGGAGACGACGGCGGTGATCAGGAATGACACCGGGATGATCCAGTGCGGATCGATCGCCCGGAGCCCGAGATCCACCATCATCGGGATGGTTCCGCTGATCATCCAGGTGCCGGTGAGCATCCCGATGGAGATCAGGATCAGGAGCGCCGGCATCGTCGAATCGATCTTCCGGCAGATGGCGGCGAGCATCTGCTCCCAGGTCAGGCCGAGCCGCAGGGCGAAGGCCCCGGCGAACGTGCCGGCGACGATCAGCAGGATGACGGGGGCGATGTCCAGCCAGACCGTTCCGGTGACCAGTAGAACGATCATCACGACGACGGGGGTGAGGGCCTGGAGGAAGGTCGGCTTGCGCCGGGACGCCTCGGCCGGAGCGGTTTCTGGCATGAGTCGCTCTTTTCGGGGTGGTTGAGGGCAGGGCGCGGCCGACCGCCGGGCGGTCCGGCGCGCCGACGGCCCCTGTGGGTCCAGTTGGCTTCTGCTTCTGTGGTTCTGTTACGGAGGCGGGTCCGGCTACCGCGCGGACGTCGGGTGGTGCACAGGGTTGACGAGGCGGGCGACGCGTTCCGCGGGAAGCGCGGGGGCGTGGTGGCCCCGTACGCCGGTCACCGGACGGGCCGCGAACAGCGAGCCGAGCACGGCCTCTTCGGTGGCTTCGACGGCGGCCCGGAAGAACAGGTCGATCAGGGGACCGTCCTCGGCGAGGGCCGAGGCGGCGCGTACGGGGCCCGACGGGCGGTGCGGGACGCGGTGCGTCGTCGACCAGGCCAGGGCGTACTCGCCGCTGCCGTGCTGGACGATGCCGCCGGTACGGGCCAGGCCGACCGTCGCGCGCTTGGCGACGCGGCGCAGCTGACGGGCGTCGGCCGGGGCGTCCGTGGCGAGGAGGACGACACAGGACCCGGCGCCGCGCGCGAACTCGGCCTGCTCCCTGACCTGTTGCGGGGTGAGGGTGCGGCCCACCGGGACGCCGAGCACGGTCAGGTCGTCGGCCAGCCCGAAGTTGGCCAGGACCAGGGCGCCCACGGTGAAGCCGGTGCCGGTGCCGCCGACTGCGTCGACGATGCGGGAGCTGGAGCCGATGCCGGCCTTCCAGCCGAAGGCCACCATGCCGGCGCCCGCTCCCACCGCCCCTTCCGGCACCGGGCCGTCGGACGCCGCCTCCAGCGCCTCCAGCACGTGGTCCGGGCGCACATGCAGGCCACGGATGTCGTTGAGCCAGCCGTCATTGCACTCGAAGACCACCGGGTTGACGGTGCCCGTGGTGACGCCGATCTCCGGGTGCCCGTCCAGCGCGTGCCGGACCAGGCCCTCGAAGGCGGAACCGACGGAGAGCGTGTTCGTCAGGGCCAACGGCGTTTCCAGTACGCCCAGTTCGGCGACCTGGCTCAGGCCGGCCGCTTTCCCGAATCCGTTGACGACCTCCAGGCCCGCGACCGGCTTGTCACGGAAGAGCGAGCCGGGCGCGGGGACGACGACGGTCGCGCCGGTACGCACCGGGAGCCCTGTTCCGTGCTGGTGGTCGAGGGTGACGTGGCCGACGCGGACGCCGGGGACATCGGTGAGGGAATTCGAGGGGCCGGGGGGCAGGGTGCCTGGGGCGATGCCCAGGTCGCGGGGGCGGGGGTTGGTACGGGGGGTGGGGCTGTCGGCGCGCGTCATGGGGCGGTACGTCCCGTGCGTTGGGTACGCCCCGTACGCCCCGTACTCCGCGGCTCCGGAGCCTCGTCACCGCGGGTTTCGGACGGCGTGGCCTGCATGGCCTGCATGGCTTGCATGGCTTGCAGGAGTTCGGTTTCCACGAGCGCGAGATGGGCCTCCATCAGGCTCGCCGCGAGATCGGCGTCGCCGTCCGCGACCGCCTCCGCCATGGCCTCGTGATCGGCCAGCGACGTCTCCGTATGAGAGGTCCGCGAGGTGAGGCCGCTGCGCAACACGATCACCTGCTGTTGCACCAGCCACACCTGCTCGGCGATGCGCGGGCTGTGCGCCGCTTCCATCAGCGAACGGTGGAAGTCCAGGTCCAGGTCGTACAGCAGCTTCCGCCCCGCCTCGCGGGCCTTGCGGGAGCGCTCGCACACCTTGCGCAGGCGGGTCACTTCCTGGGGCCGGCGGCGGTGCGCGGCCATACGGGCCGCCGCGCATTCGAGGGCGGAGCGCAGTTCGAAGAGCGCCGCGACGTCGTCGGGGCGGGCGGCGAAGACGGCGGCGCCCTTGTTGGGCACGTGCACGAGAAGGCCCTCGCTCACCAACTGCCCGATGGCCTCCCGCAGCGGGCCTCGGCTGATGCCCAGGTCGCGGGCGATCTCCACCTCGTTGAGGCGGGAGCCGGGCGGCAGCACGCCGGTGAGGATCCGCTCGCGCAGCATCTCCACGACTTGTCCCGCCAAGCCGCGGTGGACCAGTCCGGTCATGGAAATCTCCCAGGGGCGGGGGGCTGACGTGGGTCTCGCAGACAGCGCTCACGGGACCACGAACTGTCGACAGTCGCCACGACAGGTGGTGACAGACGACAGTGGACAGGTGGCATGGACCCGATGTCAACGGTTCTTCGGGACCGTCTTTCATTGTGGGCGGACCGTCGACACCTGCCCGGAAAACTGATAACTGTCGACAGTTGGAAGGGCGACGCGACCGCACCCGCCCTCGACGCGGCATGGCCAGCGCAATCGACCGATCATCGACCGAAGGAACGCAGATGCCCCCCGAAGCCCCCAAGGACGTCCCCGCTCCCCTGCCGGCGGAGCAGGCCGCCCACCCCGCTCACCCCGTACTGGCGGAGGTCTGGCGCGGCGACTTCCTGGAGTCCGTGCACCACGGATCGGTCGTGTGCCTCGACGCCGAGGGCGACGCCGTGCTGACCGCGGGCCCTGTCGACGCCCCCATGTACCCGCGCTCCTCCAACAAGCCGCTCCAGACCGTCGGCATGCTCCGCGCTGGCCTCGACCTCGACGGCGAACTCCTCGCGCTCGCCTGCGCGAGCCACTCCGGCGAGTCCTTCCACCTCGACGGCGTACGCCGCATACTCGCGGGCGCGGGCCTGACCGAGGACGCGTTGCAGTGCACCGCCGCGCTGCCCATCGGGGCCGAGTCGCACCCCGCCCACCTGGCCGCCGGCCTCGGGCCGACCCGCATCACCATGAACTGCTCGGGCAAGCACGCCGCGATGCTGGCCACCTGTGTGGCCGCGGGCTGGCCCGTACAGAACTACCTCGACCCGGACCACCCCCTCCAACTCGGCCTGCGCGCGACACTGGAGGACCTGGCCGGGGAGAAGTCGACCGCGGTCGGCGTGGACGGCTGCGGCGCGCCGCTGTTCGCACTCACCCTCCGCGGCCTCGCCCGCGCCTTCGCCACGATCGCGACCGCCCCGGCGGGCAGCGACGAGAAGCGCGTGGCCTCCGCGATGAACGCCCACCCCGAGTACGTCGGCGGCACCGGCCGCGACGTCACCACCCTCATGCGGGCCATCCCCGGCGCCGTAGCCAAGGACGGCGCCGAAGGCGTCTACGCCCTCGCCCTCCCCGACGGCTCCGCCGTCGCCCTCAAAATCGCCGACGGCTCCCAACGCCCCCGCCCCGTCGTCATGACCGCGGCCCTGCGCCACATCGGCATAGCCGTAGACACCAACCCCCACCTCACCGCCCTGACAACGACCCCAGTCCTGGGCCACGGCGAACCCGTAGGCGCAGTACGCCCGTCAGCAACGCTCACCCACACCACGTCTGAAGCCTGACCGCCCACCCGCGCGCTGACCTGACCAACTGAAGCCCCGCTGGAGCGATCCGGACCGTAGCGTCGGAATCATCCTCGGCTGAATCATCGGCATCAGAGGTGCTCATCAGCCCCGTTTCTCGCGCATGTGGCGTGAGGCCGCCAGGCATGAGGACAGCCACGACGCCTCAGTGCGATCGATGATCAAGTCATCGACGGTGGTCACCCCGTCCATCACCCCGCCGACCCGTATCGAGTGATCGCCGACACGGAACATCTGCCATTCGGCGTCGCTGTGCCAGAGCCGACCGGTCTTCTCACCCGGGCGCTGCGCGAAAACGAGTTCTTCACCATGCTCGTTGAGGAAGTAACCCACGTAGTCTTCGTCGGTGATCGTCCCGCCGCACAGGCGGGCCAGGTAGTGCTCGAGAGCGGGACGCTCGTCTTCGGTCATGCTGTGGGCTCCTCGGCCTGGTCGGGTTCCTGCCTCGCCGACGAGAGGGCAAGCATCCGTGCAGCCGACTCCAGCAGGGTCTCGTAGGTGACTACTTCTATTCGTGCCGCGTGCGTGTTGTAGGTGCGCAGCGTCTCGGCGATCTCCTGAGGTGTGATGCCCTCACTCACGTACCGCGGATGCCCGATCACCACCGTCGCCGAGGCTCTGCGGGTGTCGACGCCGTGGTCCGCGAGGATGGCCTGGCGATTCTCGTCCATGGCTCTCAGATAGTTCTGTGCCTGAGAAACCGCGTGGTGCGCCGGCGCACCCAGCATGAGGTGGCCGTCGCGCCGTATGACCAGCTTTTCGATGTTGGCACGCTTGAGTTCCACCACGTGTATGGCCCCGTCGCCGCGCAGCAGCGGAATGTCGAGAATCGTGTCCGAGGTGTACTGCCGTCGCGCCAGCTCCGCCACATAGGCACCGCCGAAGATCCACTCCTGATTCTTCAGACGGTCGTGGAGGGCCTTTTCAGAGCTCGCCGGGTCTTCCACGACGACACGCAGGGCGTCGAGGCCCGCTCGCCGGGTCTTCAGCTCCAACAGCTGGGCCAGCAACTCCACGTCAGCGTCCGCCAAGAGGTCGCCCACCATGTGCGCGGCCTCAGCAGAGGCCGGTCGCGGCAGCCCCCTCAGGACCAGCTCCATGTGGCCGTACTGCTGGAGGCGCCTTCTCTCTCGGGTGGGCAGGCGGATCCCGCCCTCGCCGTCGCCAATACCCAAGTGGTCGACCGACAAGGCTATTCCACGGAAGAGGTCTCGCACGTCACCCACAGTCGCGTCGGGGTTGTCTTGGCACAGGGCGTCCAGGACCGCCACCGCGCGATCGGCGCCCATGGCCGTCAGCCTGCGCATGTATTCCTCGCTGCGGCGTCGTGCCCGTTCGTCGTAGTGGTTTTCCAGGATTTCGAGGAACAGTTCGCCTCCGGCATAGGCTGCGAACCGCTGAAATCGCTGCGCGAACTCGAAGTCGCCGAGCAGAAGCGCTTCTTGAGCGACATCCTCCAGGGCGTTCACCAACGGCCTGCCCTTGCCATACCCCGTCCTGCCGAAGGCAGGGCCCATAATGCTTTGCACCGCGTCGATACGCTCCCGCACGCTCGGGTGCTCGGTGAGCTCACGCGCGTCGGTGACCATCTGCCAGAGCGTGAACCCGGATCGGAATGTCGCCATGCGGGCGACTCTACGGCTGGGCACTGACAACGCAGGTCGGTCGAGCCCGTGCCCTGCCCCGCCGTAGCCCGGCTGCATAGCAGCTCCACCGACCGCAGCTGCGAGCGCCATGCCTGAGAACGGTCAGGGACGTACCCCATCCCAGAACCTTGCCGAGGTCGGTTGCGGCGTTTGCGGACAGGAGGCGGGCGGTGCGCGGAGCGCTCCGGCACAGTACTCCGTATGACGACACCAGCTGAGCTGCTCCGCGACTTCGCCCGTACCCGTGCCTCGCTCGATGGGGAGGAGGTGACGTACTGGTGGTCCGGGGACGTGTATTCGTGGGCGCCTGATGAGCCATATCAGCGTGTCTTCGGGTTTGAGGGGCTCAATGTCTCCCGGTTGGTGCGGGACGCCGCGGCCGGGCCGGACGCGTATCAACTGCTCACGCGTGAGGCCGCTTTCTATCTGGACCCGGTTACCCGCGAGATCCTGGAGACCTGGCAGGACCTGCCGGTGGTGCATGTCTGGAACGACCCGGCGAACCAGAAGTGGCGGCCGTTCCCGATTCCGACGACCGAGCTCGGCGGGCAGGTCTGCTTCAGTCTGGAGATTCCGCTGGCCTATCCGTCGCCGCTGCCGGTGGCCGAGTACCCGGTGCATTCGGCCGGGGACACGTACAAGGCGCTGGAGCTCTTCCAGTTCTTCGCCGACCGCGCCGACCTGGCCGGGGCCGCGCCGAGCGTGCCGGCCACCATGTCGTGGTCCCGGATGTCGCCGTGGCTCCCGTGGATGGCCCGCGGCCAGGCGCCCGGCGGGCTCACCTTCCACTGCCGAGGCCGCAAGCTCGGCTCGTACGCCGAGGTCCCCGACCGCACCCGCGCCTACATCGCCGACCGCCAGCCGGAGTTCGCCCACGCCCCTGAGCAGTGGAGCGAGCCGAACGAGACCAGCTGGACGTACTTCCGCAAGCTCCACCCGCCGAAGTAGCCGCCGGGCTCCCCCGCCGTCGGCCACATCGGGCCCCAGCCAGCGGCCCGAGGCTCTTATGTTGGGGGGGCCGGTAAGGATCGGGGTCAGCGGATCGAGAGGCTCGACGCCGGTTCTTCCTGGATAATCGGCGTATGGCAGCACAGCCCGGTCTTTCCGATCTTCGCCGCGCCAAGTTCGCGCGACGCCTGCCCGCAGCGCTTTCCGAGCTGGCCGGCCCCGAGCACGGCATGGTGAGTCTGCCGGTCCATCTGGCATGGTCCGGTCTGACCACGTTCGACATCGATCAGCCTCGGCTGCGGATGAGCTACTACCGCATCGTCCTGGCCGAGGGCCAGCACGACGACCTCGTTCAGTACCTCAACCGCGACCTGCTCGTCAGCCTGTGGCCCACGCTCCGCACCCTGGTCAGCCGCGACGTCCGCGCGGTCTGGGAGAGCTCCTTCGCCGAACTGGCTCAGAGCGCGCAGGCCGCTGCGTGAACCTCACCGACCTGCACCGCCGCTTGCTCACGGACGTACTCGCCGTGGGCGGCGCCTACCCGCTGGCGCTCACCGGCGGCTACGCGGTCCAAGCGCACGGCCTGGTCGACCGGCTCAGTCAGGACCTCGATGTCGCCACCGAGAACCCGGACCGTATGGAGGACATCGCGGCTGCCGTGCACACCGGGCTCGAACAGCGCGGATGGCGCGTAAGGGCGCTGGAGACGGACCCGCTGTCCGCACGTCTGATCGTCACGGACCCCGTCAGCCAGGACGAGTGCGAGGTCGACATCCTCAAGGAGGCGCTCTGGCGCCCTCCTGTGCGTACCGAGCACGGCTTGGTGCTGTCCCTTGAAGACGTCGTCGGCACCAAGGTCCGCGCGCTGGCCGACCGGGGACTCGCCAGGGACCTGATCGACGTGCGGGCCGCCGCCGACCGCTGGCCCCACGTGGAACTCGAAGAGCTCGGCCGACGCCACGCCCGCGACTCCTTCGACCTGAGCGAGCTCCAGGCGCGGCTGGGAGGAGCCGACTGGATCGACGACTCGGAATTCGCCGCATACGGACTCGACGAGCGAGCGATCACCGAGCTACGGCGGTGGGCACAGGAATGGGCCGACGGCATCGGAGAACGGCTTCAGAAACTTGAGGCTCCCTACGACGACTGATGTGCCCTCGCAGATACTCGTGGATACCGGCGAATACCCCGTGGATATCGGCCGATCGACGAGTACGCGGCTTCCAGACCGTTGCGAGGCGCGGTGCGGGACTTCCCCCGCACCGCGCCTCGTGTCGCATCTCCCCGCATCGGTCCAATCAGGACTGCTGGTCCGAGGACGGGGTCGGAGCCGGTTCCCGTGGCAGCAGGCCCTGTTCCCTCGCCATTTCCTTCGCTACGCGCGGTGCCGTCCACAACGTCGGGAGCATGATGAAGCCGACAGGGACGGCGGTGACGACGATGAAGGATTGGAGGGCGGTGATGCCGCCGTCGCCGACGAGGATGAGGACGGCGGCGGCCGCGCCCATGAGGAGGGCCCAGAAGGCTCGTACGGCTCGGGTGGGTTCGCCGGACTTCGTGCCGGCGGCGGAGATGCTGTAGGACATCGAGTCCGTGGTGGTGACGACGAACGTGATGGTCAGGATGAGCAGGGCCACCGCCACGACGGCGCCCATCGGCAGGCGTTCCGCCATGGAGATCACGGCGGCGTCCATGCCCACGGACTTGAGCGGGCCCGAGATCGTGCCGGGGTGCTGCTGTTCCAGGAAGATGCCGGTGCCGCCGAAGACCGTGAACCAGAACATGGTGGCCAGCGGCGGGATGATCGCGGTGGAGACGACGAGGTCGCGCACCGTGCGGCCCTTGGAGATGCGGGCCACGAAGATGGACATCAGGGGGCCGTAGCCGAGGAACCAGCCGAAGAAGAAGACGGTCCAGGAGCCCAGCCACTGGTGGTCGCCGCGGTTGAGGGCGAGCGGCACGAAGTCGCTTACGTACTGGCCCAGTCCGCCCAGGAAGGAGTCGAGTACGAAGCCGACCGAGCCGAGGACGAGGAAGACGGCCATCAGGGCGACGGCGAGCCAGATGTTGGCCCGGCTGAAGAACTGGATGCCCTTGTCGATGCCGCTGGCCACGGACGCGACCGCCACGACCGTCAGCAGCACGATCACGCCGAGCTGCACCGGGTAGCCGCCGGAGATGCCGAACACCTTCGAGAGGCCGTACGAGACCTGGAGGCCGAGGAAGCCGATCGGGCCGACGGTCCCGGCCACCACGGCGATCACGCAGACGATGTCGACGGCGGCGCCCAGCCGGGAGTGCCGGACGCGTTCGCCGAGGAGCGGGTACAGCAGCGTGCGCGGGCGCAGCGGCATGCCGCGCTCCTGGCCCCGGATCATGACAATCGAGGCGAGGGTCCCGAGGACGGCCCAGGCGAGGAAGCCCCAGTGCGCGAAGCTCTGGGAGAGCGCCGCGTTCGCCGCCTGCTGCGTGCCGCTCTTGACGCCCTCGTAGAACGGCGGCGTCTGGACGTAGTGCTGTACGGGCTCGCCCGCCGCGAAGAAGACGCCGCCGCCCGCCAGCAGCGTCGACATGATCATCGCGACCCACTGGAACCTGCCGTACTCCGGGCGTGCCCCCGCCCCGCCGAGGCGCACCTTCCCGTACCGGGAGAAGCCCAGCCACAGCGCCACGCCGAACGTCGCGAGCAGCAGCACCTGCCACAGCGGGCCGAACCAGCGCGCGACGAAGGTGAAGACGGTGTTCACGGCGTCGCCCGTGGCCGTGGGCGCGATCAGCGCGGCCAGGACGAAGGCGATGAGCAGGCCGCCGCTGATCGCCAGTACCGGGATGTCGGTGGTCCGGTTACGTGCCGCTGCACGGTTCGACGGGCTCGGATGGTGTTTTTCTTCGTCGGCCGCGGCCTGGTCCCCCTCCGCGGGGGTATCCGCGGGGACATCCGCGCAGGCAGCGGTACGGGCATCGGGAGTCGGCATGGGATTCCTTGCTGAAGGGGTCATTCCGCGCACGGGGGCATGACGCACCACAAGGACTCACGCGCTCACAAGACGCAGGACCGCTCGGTGCGCGGGTCAGTCTGAAAGGCTCCTATCCATGGAGCTATACGGTCAAATCGGGTCCGGGATCATGCGCCCCGAGACCCCTCCTGCCCCTTTTTGACCTGCGGATTCCCGGTTCCGACGAGTGCGGTGTTGATGAAGGTCACGCTTCACCGGTCATGCCGTGGACCGGCCGGCCCAGGTCTGTGACCTGGGCCTTCCCTCCCCTTCCCTTCCCCTCCTCATGAAGCGGCGGGCTCCGGCGCCATCACCCTCTCCGACCAGTCGATCCGGTGGAAGTGCAGCGGGCGCAGCATGTCCTCCGGCGCCGGGAAGGCCGGCGCCGCCTTCTTGCCCGACTTGACCTCGTTGACCGCCGCCGCGTTGCCGCCGATCAGCTCCACCCGCGGGCGGCGCAGCGACTCGTACGCGGCGAACGCCTCTCCGTAGGCGGGCAGGTCGCGCAGGCAGCGGGCCAGTTCGACGGCGCTCTCCAGGGCCAGCGAGGCACCCTGGCCGGAGCTGGAGGACGGGGCGTGCACCGAGTCGCCGACCAGGACCAGCCGGCCGCGGTGCCAGTGCGGCACGGACGGCATGCGCTCCATCGGGCCGACCGCCATCAGGTCGGCCGGGTCGGCGTGGCGCAGCATCCGCTCGCCCGGTACGTGGCCGGTGTACAGCTCGCGCAGCCGGTCCAGCCACTCGGCGGCGGGGGTGCGCGCCACCTCCGCCTGGGTCGGCGGGGTGTCCGTGGGCAGCCCGGCGAACCAGATGAGCCGGCCGTCCGCGGCCTGCCAGTGGCCCATGAACGTACGGCCGAACGCGAAGTGCATCATCCCCGGCTCGGCCTCGACGCCGCAGTCCGCCGGCGCGTAGCCGCCGAAGCTCAGGATGCCCGCGTACTCGGGGGCCGGGGCGAGCGGGTCGATGAGGGTGCGGACGGTGGAACGGATGCCGTCGGCGCCGATCAGGATGTCCGCGGCGGCGAACGTCCCGTCCGCGAAGCGGGCCACGACGCCGTCGGGCGCCTCGTCGACGGAGACGAGCCGCTTGCCGAACTCGAAGCGGATGCCCTCGGCCACCGCGTGGTCGGTCAGCGCCCGGAACAGCCGGTCGCGCCGCAGGGTCAGCGTGGGCGGCAGGTCGGGGAAGCCGCCGAAGCCCGTGAGGCGGTTGCCGGCGCCGTCCGACATCACCATGCCGGGCACCGGGTGCCCGACGGCCCGTACGGCCGCGTCGGCGCCGACGGTCTCCAGCACGACCTGGCCGTTCGGCGCCAGGCCCAGCCAGGCCCCCACGCCGTCCGCCGCCGTGGGGTACGCCTCGTACACCGTCGCCTCGATACCCGCCTTGCGCAGCGCCAGCGCCGCCACCGGGCCCGCGACCCCGCCGCCTATGACCAGTGCCGTACGGACGCGGTCCGCGTTGGTGCTCATAACCCCTCCTATGGGCTGCGTGAAGCATTCGGCGCGCCGCTTGGAGCGGAGCGCGCACAGCGCCATAGTTACAGAGTTACTAGTTTCATTGCAACTAGTCCATCGGACACTACGATGGACTGATGACGACCGCGCCCGTGAAAAGCTCCCCCCTCGGCCTCACCGTGCTCGCGCTGCTGCACTACCGGCCGCTGCACCCCTACGGCATCCAGCAACTGCTCAAGCAGTGGGGCAAGGAGCAGGTCGTCAACGTGGGCCAGCGCGCTGGGCTCTACCGCACCATCGAGCGGTTGCAGGCGGGCGGACTGATCGCCGTCCGGCAGACCGAACGCGACCAGCAGTACCCCGAGCGGACCGTCTACGAGGTCACCGACGAGGGGCGGGCCGTCACCCGCGAATGGCTGGAGCAGATGCTCGCCGTGCCCAAGGCGGAGTTCCCCGTCTTCCCGGCGGCCCTGTCCAACATGCTCATGCTCGACCCCGGCGAAGTGGCCCCGATCCTGGAACGGCGCGCCGCCTGCCTCGCCCAGCAGCGCGCCGCACTGGAACACGCCCTCGCCGACACCCCGCCCGACCTGCCGCGCATCACGATGATCGAGACCGAATACCTGCTCACCGTCGTCGGCGCCGAGGAGCGCTGGCTGCACGGGGTCCTCGACGATCTGCGCGAAGGCCGCCTGACCTGGTCACGGGAGATGCTCAACGCGTTCGGCGAGGCTTCCGGCGGGGCGGAAGCGGGGACGGGGGCGGGGGCAGAGGAGTGATGTGGGCGGGGGCCTCGGTTCAGCTCAGCAGCAGCGCCGCGTCCCAGCCGCTCGCCGCCCCGCCGCCCGTCGGCCCACCGCCCGCCGACCCGTCGCCCGTCGGCCCGCCGCCCGTCGCGTAGGCGTGCAGGGCCAGCGCGACGCCGGCCGCCCCCGTCAGCAGTCCGACCCGGTTCTCGTCACCGAACTCAAAGCGATAGCCGTACGGGCACTGGGCGTCGTAACCCGCGAGGAGCCGTGCGGCCAGCGCATCGCCCCGCGCCGCCAAGGGGGCGCTGCCGCTTTCGGCGGCCATGACGCGGCAGAGGTGCAGCAGGCCCGCCCGGCCGTGGCAGAGGGCGTCGTCCGTCACCCGGCGGGGGCGGTCCAGTTCCGCCGTCAGCGCTTCGACGGCCGTACGGCACAGGTCGGCGCGGTCCAGGGCCTGACCTGCGCGGAAGAGCGCGTACGCCGTGCCGGGCGTGCCGTAGCACCAGGCGGTACGGGCGGGCGGCGGCGGCTCCGTGCCGTACCGCTCCAGGGGGACCAGCGCGGGCCAGCCGCCCTCCGGCGTGCGGCGCGACAGCAGCTCCTGGGCCAGGGCGGAGACGGCGCCACGGGCTCCGGGGACGTCGACGCCCGACCGTAGCGCCGTGGCCAGGACCGCCAGGGGGCCGCTGATGCCGTGCGCCAGGCCGAAGTTGACGTGCCCTTGAGGGTAGGCCGGGTCCGGGTCCGGGTCGCCGGACGGGCCCGCCGGGGACCACCAGCCCGGCACGCGTTCACCGCGCACCAGGAGCGGACGGGTCAGGCGGATCAGGTAGGACAGCCCTTCGTTCAACGCCTCCCTGTGCGTCGACCGCCTGGCCAGCAGCAGCCTCGTCAGGCCGGTCACCCCGTGGACCAAGTCGTAACGGGAGCACGGCGCTCCGGCCCGGTCCTGCGCCAAGCGGGCGCGTTCGCCCTTCAGTACGTGCTGGAGCGCGCGGTCCAGCGCGGGGTCGAGGCGCTCGAACAGGCCCGCGTAGTCCCGCGGCGTCCGCCGGGCGGCGTGCGCGGCGAAGGCCAGGGCCGGTAGGCCGCGAAAGAGGGAGGCGTTCGCCGGGCCGGGCGGATGGGACGCCGCGGAGGCCAAGTGCGCGTGCACTGTCCCCCTCAATGCCGGGTCATAGTGGGCGAGTTCGGCGAAGAGAAGGGCTACGCCGGGGTGGCCGGCGTCCAGGCTCAGGGGCGACCAGTCCGAGGCAGCCGAGGCGGAGGCGGCGGAGGCGGTGCGCTCGGGGTCCGCCAGGCGGGCGGCCAGTTCGGCCGCCACCTCTGCGGCCCGCGCGCGCAACTCGCCTCCCCCTGAAGCGATTTCGGGGGCCCCGGCCGTAGTCATCGGGCGTGCCTCGCGCGGTCGGTGTGCGCCTGCGCCGCGCCGCGCGCCACGGCGTGCGCGAGGCGTTCGGCCTCCCGGTCCGTGCCCACCAGCCGGTTGTGGTGCATGTGCAGCAGGGAACTCAGCACGTGGTCCGGCTCGGACCAGCAGTCGTCCCCCAGCTTCCGCAGGAGCTGCCCGTAACGCGCCGTCTCCTCGGCCCGCCGTTCCCACAGCGCGCGCAGCCCGGCGTCAACGGCGGACCCCGGCCCCGGCCCCGGCCCCGGCGCCAGCCCCGGACCCGGACCCGCGCGATAGGGATCGACGAGCGAAAGCGCCTGGCGACGGCGGAGCCGGAACGCCCGATGGCGCTCCTCGTCCTTCGATATCGCCCGCACCAGCCAGGCCGCGCCGTCGGTCCCCGTATCGGCCCTCTCGTGCGTATCGCCCCTCTCGTGGAACGCCCGCGCCAGATCCGCGAACCCCGCCGCCGCGAGCAGCAGCGGCTCCGTGGCGTCCTGACGGGCGTAACGGCGGCGCAGGTGTTCCAGTACGGCCACGCTGTCGGCGTGGAAGACGCGCTCCGCCGCCGCCATCGCCTCCGGCCCGCCGTAACGCTCCAGCTCCGGGTCGTAGCTGTCCCACACCACCCGGCCGACCATGCCGCCCTCGTGCAGCGCCGCGGCCGACCGGTGCAGCCGGGGCAGCAGGTCCCGTGCCAGTACGGCCGGCGGGGCGTGGAAGCGCAGCCGCAGGTGGGGGCCGCCGGCGTCGCTGTAGCGCAGGAAGAACCAGCGGTCCACCTGCGCGGGAAGGTCCCCGAGGAGGGCCGGCAGGTCGGTGGCGGCCAGCAGTTCCTCGTGCAGTCGGGCGGGGGCGTAGAGGCAGAGCTGAAGCCATTCGCCGCCCGGCAAGTGTACGGCCCCGGGCGGGCGCGCCGGGGCGGGGCGGCGGCGGGGCGCCCGGCCCGAACGGTCCATGGAGCACGTGGTCCGCCGCAGCGGAACGACTACCTCCGCGTGATGGGCTCCCCCCTCTCCCCGCAGCCACCCGTCCGGCGCCCCCGCCGCGTCGGCCGGCGTCTCGCGCAGCTCGGCCTGATCGGTGCGGAGCAGTTCGTGCCGCAGCAGCTCCGGGTGGCCGGGCCGCGCGAGGTCGAGCTGTACGTAGCGGTCCGCCCAGCCGACCTGCAACCGGTCGGGTACGCGCCACTGTCGCTGCCAGCGGCGGAACGCCTCCCACCAGCGCGCGAACGGCTCGCCGGCGTCGCGCAGTTCCGGGTCCGGACGCCAGCGCGCCGGGCTCAGGACCGTACGCCCGTAACGGACTCTCGGCAGGTGGGGCAGCAGCTCCGCGCCGCCCCAGTGCCACATCTGCCAGCGTCGCCGCCCGCTCGCGGCGATCTCGGACACGAAACGGGCGGCGTTGGGCAGGTCCCAGCGGGGGTTGAGCATGTGGAAGACCGCGGGTTCCACTGCTCGGCCGGTGGCCGCCTCGACCAGGTACAGGCGCTCGTGGTCGGCGCGTACGGCCAGGTCACGCGGGTCGAGCACGCCAGGGTCGGCGGGGTCGGCGAAGCAGCCGACCGGCAGGAGGCGGTCCAGCCGCCGCGGGACCTGCGCGACGTTGCCGACCCGCGACCGGCCGGGCCGGAAGGCGACCTGCGCGCGCAGCGCGCCCTCCCCGTCCCCCTCCCCCCTTGCCAGGGAGGCCCTTGCCAGGGAGGCCCTTGCCAGGGAGGCGACTTCGGCATCGGCCCCTTCCCCCATCAGATAGCCGAACCGCCCCAGCATCGCCCCGGCCTGCCGCGACCCGTTGGCCAGTACGAGCGCGAAGTCGCCGCCGGCCAGCGCGTCGGCGTCCGCCGCCAGCAGATGGGCGCCCACCTCCAGGGACTCCGGGGGAAGGCCGCTGCCATCGGCCAGGAGGCGCACCACGGGATGGTCCTCGTCGAGTACGACCTCGCCGCCGCCTCCCATCGCCGCCTGCTGGGCCAGCGCCGCCATGGCGCGGTCGCGCTCCTGTTCCTGCTGGTCAGGGGCGGCGGGCGGGGCGCTGCGCGTACTCGGCGGACGCAGATATCCGGCGGGCGCGCCCAGGCCGGCGACGGGGTCGAGCACGTCCGTCAGCGGCGCCTGGCGGTCGGTGCCGTAGCGCTCCAGGAACGCCCGGTGGTACTCGCGCAGATGCTCCGGTCCCGCCGTGCGCGGCGCGAGCCGCCACAGCAGTTCCGCCGCGCGGGCGGCCTCGTCCGCGACGGCGGCGGGGAGCCGGACCTCGGCGTCCAGCGCCAGATCGACGTGGAGCGGGTGGCCGGACGCCTGGTGCAGCCGCCGCATCCGCGCGGAGACCTCGGCCAGCGCCGGTCCGCCGAGACCTGGAGGGGTGGCGGCGTAGCGCTCCAGATCCTTTTTTACGGACGTGAGCTCGGCTCGTTCGGGCAGCGCCTGCGGAGGTATCCCGGCGCCGGCCCGCAGCACGTAGTCGAGTGGGTCGACCTCCTCCAGCGGCGGCCGGGCCCGCGTCAACAGGATCTCCTTGCCGATCAGTTGCACCAGCACGCCGTCCACCGCCTGCTCGGTCGCGCCGGGGAACCGTTCCAGGAGCGCTTGGGCCAGCTCCGCCCCGAGCACCGGGCGGCGGGCGAGTTCCAGGACGGCCGCGACTACGGAGGTGTGGCGCACGCTGACGTTCTGGACGGTGCCGGACGCACGGGCGTCGGGCTCATCACCCTGGTCGGCGGACTCGGCGGGCCCGGCGGACTCGGCCGACTCGGCGGACTGCGGCACGTACGGCAGCTCCAGGCGTCCGCCGCGCACCCGGCACAGCGCGTTGGCCACCACTTCCAGCCGCCGCAGCACGCCCGGCCGCCGCTCCCAGGAGGCGACGAGGCCGGTCAGCCACTCGCGGTCGGGGCGTACGGCGCGGCGGTGTGCGGCGCCGAAGCGCACCACGGGCGCCTCACCCGGACCGGCGAAGCGCACGGGGGCTACGCCGGCCATCAGCCCGAAGGGGGTGGCGCGCGTGCTCATCCGCAGCCGGTACAGGGTCAATGACCGTACAGCGCGCCGAAGTTGGTTGGCACTCACCTCACCCCCCGCGTCGAGCACCCGGCTCAGCAGGCCGGCCAGGGAGGGGCTGGACACCTCGACCGCCTCCCGCACGAGCGGGTCGTCCGCCAGGGCGCGGAGGGACGCGGTGAGAGAGGTGGGAGAAGTGAGAGAGGTGAGGGCAGCTGGGCCGTCGACCTCACCCGCCGCCGGAATGTCGAAATCCACCGGGAGCACCGGGGCTCGCAGCATGCCGATCCCGGCGACCTCGTAGCGAAACCGCTGGGACGGCCGCTGGGACGATTGGGGCGACTTCGACGACACGCGCGCGTACTCCTCACCGCACCTCAAGGACTCAAGGGCTCAAGGGACTCAAAGCTCAAGGGCCGGGGCCCGTCGGCAGTGCGTTGCCGACGGGCCCCGGGACCGCCAGGATCAGTGGCAGATGAAAGTGATGACGCTGGTGGTCTCAGCCTTGGGGTCGTTGTCCCCATTGTCGACCTCGGGCTCGGCAACGAGCTCGCGGACGTCGAGGTCGAATTCTTCCATCAGAGCGGTAGGCATATCAGCTCTCCTATGGTGGGAATCGAGGGTAACGCGCAGCGAGAAAATAGGACACCAGCGACCGAAAGGCACTCGGCGCAATACGGTGAACTCGCCGCACTCACCTGCTGTTTGATCAGGCGCCGCAACCGTAGAACTGGCCGATCAGGGCTGTCAACAGGCACGGAACCCTTAACAAGCCCCTGACAACTCCCTAACAGGCCCCTTACTCTGCGCAAACCGAATTCCCGCCGCCCATATGCGTGTACGCGCCAGGCAACGAGGGCTGGTAAACACGAAAAGGCTCAGAAGTTCCTCAAGAAACACGGCGTGCGACTGAGCTTCCCGACCGGCCTTTATTGGGGATCTCGTGACGAACCCGAGGACCTTATTTGGTGTCGTCATAAAGCGGCCGTCCGATATAGCGGGCCGCCTGCCGCACGGCTGATCCAACTGAACCGACTGACCGGCCGAACCAGCTAGGCAGGCCCCTCCGACCCACCCAACCCCTCCGACTCCGCCAGCGCCGTGTCGATGCCGTCGAGGTAGTCCCGCACCCGGCCGAAGACGAGCAGACCGCTGCCCGCGCCCGCCAGTTCGGCGGCGGCGGGCAGCAGACGGGCCCGAGCGCGTACCAGGGCAGGACGGTCGCCCACGGCGAGAGCCGCGGCGGCCTCCACGCAGCAGAGGGCCTCGTACAGCAGATCGGCGGGCGGTTCCGGCAGGACATGAAGCGCGGAACGGGCCTCGGCCGCGCCGCCCGTACGCCCCGACGCCGACACCGACGCCGACGCCGACCCCGCCGCCGCCGACGCCGCCGACGCCGCCAAAGCCAGCGCTTCGGCCCACGGGCGGTACGGACCCCAGTCCTCGCCCGGGTCCACCACAGGCAGCTGCCCCCTCCCCTCCGCCCAAGCCCCCAACCGCACCCCCAGCAGCGCCAACGGAAGGAGACCGCCCTCCAGACCGGGCATCCCCGCCCCGTCGAGCCGCGCGGCGGCAGCCCGGAACGCGCCCTCGGCCCGCTCCCGCGCCTCGCCCGCCCCACCCGCCTCGCCCGCCCCGTCCGCCCCGTCAGCCCCGCCCGCTGAGGCGACGGCAGCCACCCGCATCGCCCGGTACCACTCCGTGAAAACCTCCGCGAGCGGCAGTTCGTGCCGCTCCGCCAGCCGGTCGACGGCCGCCGCGTGCTCGTCGGCGGCCGGGAAGTCGCCGAGCGCGGCGAGCGCCTGGAGCCGGATCAGGTGCCCGAGGACCTCGTAGGTCGCCATTCCGTGGCGCGCGGCGAGCGCGAGGAGTTCCGCGCCGATCGCGTCGCGCTCCGGAGCGAGCCCGGCCCGCGTGCAGGACTGCATGAAGCGGCCGTTGAGGGCGAAGGCCAGCAGGGCGGGGTCGTCGAGGCCGCGGGCGAGCCGTTCCGCCTCGCGGGCGGCGCGGGGTCCGCGCGGGGAACGCGTGCCGCGCGACTCCAGCGCGACCGTGGCCAGCAGGCGGCAGCGGGCCCCGTCGTGCGCGCCCGCCGGCAGCGCGGCGAGGGTGCGTACGGCCGCGTCCACGATCTGCCGCGCCTGTTCCGGATCGTCGGCGCGCGTCCAGATCGCGGGGACGTCGTACGCGCCGATCACCCGCGCGGTCAGCTCCGGATCGCCGAGCTCCTCCGCCGCGGCCACCGCCTCCACGCGGTGCCGGCGGGCCGCCTCCAGGCCGCCGCCGCCCGTCACCGCCAGGCTCCGGATCAGCGCGACGGCGGCCTCCAGCCGCGCCCGCGCGCCGTCCCCGACCGTGCGGTCGTACGCCGTGGCCGCCTCGGACCACAGCCGGGCCGCCGCCGTAGACGGCTCGCGCGGCGGATCGAGCCGGGGGTCCTGGGCGAGGATGTCGCGCTCCAGGCGGCGCAGTTCGGGCCCCGGGTCCAGGCCCAGTTCGGCGGCGAGGGCGGCCCGCGCCCGGCGCAGCGCGGCGAGCGCGTCGCCCTGGCGGCCGGCCCGGTACAGCGCCAGCGCCAGCAGCCCCCAGGCGTCCTCGCGCCAGGGCTGTTCGGCCAGGTGGGCGTCCAGGTCGGGAACGGCCTCGGCGGCGAGCCCGAGGGCGAGCAGGGCGGCCGCCCGCCGCTCCACCGCGCGCAGCCGCAGTTCGGTGAGGCGGGAGCGCTCGCCGCGGGCCCAGTCCTCGGCGGCGAAGTCGGCGTAGGCGGGCCCGCGCCACAGGGCCAGCGCCGCTTCGAGCCGGTCGCGGGCGGCGGCGGGCGGCAGCCGCGCCGCCTCGGCGACGGCCGCCTCGAACCGCCAGGCGTCCACCGCGTCCGGCTCGGGGCGCAGCGCGTAGCCAGGGCCCTCGGTCACCAGCAGCCGGGCGGGGGCGCGCGGCGGACGGTCGGGTTCCAGGGCGCGGCGCAGCGCCCCGACGAAGGTCTGTACGGCCCCGAGCGCGCCGTCCGGGGGCTCCTCCCACAGGTCCGCCACCAGCCGCCGGGCCGGTACGACGCGGCGGCGGGCCACGATCAGCCGGGCCAGGACGGCGCGGTGCCGCGGGCCCTTCAGCGCGAGTACGCCGCCGTCGCCCTCGGCCGCCAGGGGGCCGAGCACCGCGAACGTCACCCGCTCCATGACCTCACCGTACGTGCTGATCGGGTGCTGACCGGCGACCGGCAGGCTCGGTCACGGCACCGTCTCCCCCTTCGACGAAAGGGCCACACCATGAATCCGACGATCCCCGGCTTCGAGTCGCGGCGCATACCCGTAGCCGACGGCGTCGCCCTCCGGGCCGCCGTGGGCGGCAGCCCCGACGGCCCGCCGATCGTGCTGCTGCACGGCTTCCCGCAGACGCACCTGATGTGGCGGCACGTCGCCGCCCGCCTCGCCGCGAGCCATCAGGTCATCTGCCCCGACCTGCGCGGCTACGGCGACAGCGACAAGCCCGCCGACCCGGACGGCGCCGCGTACTCCAAGCGCACGATGGCCGCCGACATCGTGGCCCTGGCCCGCGCGCTGGGCCACGAGCGCTTCGCGCTCGCCGGGCACGACCGGGGCGCGCTCGTCGCCGTACGGGCCGGGCTCGACCACCCGGAGGCCGTCACCCACCTCGCGGCGCTCGACGTGCTGCCGACCCTGGACATGTGGGACGTCCTGCACGGCGCGGACGCGGCCGTCGCCTTCCACCTGTATCTGATGGCCCAGCCGCCCGGCCTGCCCGAGCAGCTGATCGGCGGCAGCCCGGACGCGTTCTTCGGCCACTTCCTGGACGTCTGGACCCGCGACCCGAAGGCGATCCCCGCCGACGTGCGCGCCGCGTACCTCGCGGCGTCCCGGAACGCCGTGCCGTCGATCGTCGCCGACTACCGGGCCTCCGCCGGCATCGACGTCGACCACGACCGCGCCGACCGCGCGGCGGGCAACCAGCTGACGATGCCGGTCACCGTCCTCCAGCAGGACTGGGGCGCGGCCCTCGGCTACGACGCGGCGAAGGTGTGGCGCGCCTGGGCCCCCGACCTGCGCCACGCCACGGTCTCCTGCGGCCATTTCATGGCGGAGGAGGACCCGGAGGGGGTGGCGGGGGCGCTCCGGGAGCTGGTGGCGCGGTGACGGGCGGGGGCACGGGCGGCGGTACGGGCTTACGGACCGGCTTGCGGGCTTACGGACCGGCGTACGGGCTTAGGGACCGGCGTACGAGCGTACGGACCGGCTTGCGGGCTTACGGACCGGCTCACGAGCTGCGGGCGGGCTGAGCGACGGGGGCGCGTCGCCAGGGCCGCGGCGACCGGGGCAGGATGCAGGATGCAGGACGACGACGCCACGCAGCACCCGTACGAGCAGTGCCAGGAGTACCCCGTGCCCGACGCGACCCCGCTCTCCCACCCGCTCCCGCTCCCTGACGCGACCCCGCTTCCCCACGCGAACCCGCGCCCCCGCCGCTCCGTGCTCTACATGCCGGGCGCCAACGAACGCGCCCTGGAGAAGGCCAAGTCCCTCCCCGCCGACGCCCTCATCCTCGACCTGGAGGACGCCGTCGCCCCGGACGCCAAGGCCGCGGCGCGCGAGCGGGTCGCGGCGGCCGCCGCCTCGCGGGGGTACGGGCACCGCGAGGTGACGATCCGCGTCAACGGCCCCGGCACCCCCTGGCACGCCGACGACCTGCGGGCCGCCGCCGAGGCCGGTCCGGACGCCGTCGTCGTCCCCAAGGTGGACTCGGCCGAGACCGTACGGGCCGTCGAGCGCGCCCTCGAAGCGGCCGGCGCCCCCGACCGCACCGCCGTCTGGGCCATGCTGGAAACCCCGCGCGCCCTGCTGGACGCCCGTACGGTGGCCGCCGCCGGCGAACGGCTCACCGTGCTCGTCCTGGGCACCAACGACCTGGCGAAGGAACTCCACGCCGAGCACGTACCCGGCCGTGCACCCCTGCTGACCTCCCTTTCCCTCGCCCTCCTGGCGGCCCGCGACACCGGCAGGGCGATCCTGGACGGGGTCTACAACGACGTGCGCGACCTTGAGGGGTTCGAGGCCGAGTGCGTACAGGGCCGGCAGTTCGGCTTCGACGGCAAGACCCTCATCCACCCCTCCCAGATCGAGCCCTGCAACCGCGTCTTCGCCCCGTCCGACGCCCAGGTCGGCCATGCGCGCCGGACCATCGCGGCCTTCGAGGAGGCCGCCCGCGACGGCCGGGGCGTCGCCACCGTCGACGGCCGGATGATCGAGAACCTGCACGTCGAGGAGGCCCGCAGGATTCTGGCCGCGACAGCGGCGATCACGGCGCGGCACAGCCCTCGCCCCTCGGCCCCCGGCCTGTGAACCTGTGCCACCGCTCGGTAAACGCCGGATTCCGGCCCCGCTGCCAATACATGGCCGAAGCTTGACTGTTCGCGTTCGGACTGTCGCCCTAGGGTGACATTGCCCGGTTCCGGCATCGCAGATTTCGATCGTGCGGGTCGGCTCCGCGGCCACATGCCAGCGGTCTTCCCCGGGAGATGGGGGCCTCCCCCGTGGTCCCCAAGCGTCCGGGGGAGACCGCTTTCCCATGTCCCGCATTTCCCGTGCACGCCGCCGAGCGGTCAAGCCGACACCCCGCGGCCGTCCTCGCGACCGTCCTCATCCCTGTGCCCGTGCCCTTGGCCGTTTCCGCGCTCGGCGGGCGCCTCCAGCACCGGCGGCAGGCCGTCCAGCACGGTGAACACGCGGTCGAGACGGGTGAGGCGCAGGACCCGCCAGACCCTCGGCGAGGGCCGTACGAGCCGCAACGTGCCGTCCTTGACGGCGACTTGGTTCTTGATGCGCAGCAGCAGCCGCAGGCCGCTGGCGTCCAGGAAAGTGACCGCGCGCAGGTCCACCACGACGTCCGGGCGGGGCTGGTCCAGCAGTGACTCAACGTGACCGGCCAAGGTCACGGTCGACCAGATGTCCAACTCTCCGTACAGCTCGATGACCAGGATTCCGCCGACAAAGCGGTCCCTCAGAAGAAAAGTTGTCTCTCCGACACCCATGACCTTCCCCCGGTGGCTCCGGTAAATCCCCGCCCGTAACAGATCGTTGAAGTGCGCAACGCCACCGAGGTCCGGGGTGGCCTCAAAGTGCTCTGCCCTCATCATGCCCCGCAACGGGCCACTTGTACCGCCCCGGACCGCACGTATGCAGCGGCAACAAGCCCCCGACGCGCACTTTCGCCCCCCACCGGGGCCGGGCGGGACGCCCGATCCGCCTTCGTCTTGCCGCCCCCGCCCTACACCATTCCCTCACATCACTCTCCGTAACCACCCCTCCGTGTCAAGCTCAATCGGAAAACCCACTTTTAGCAATGACGCCTGAGCTACGGTGAGTTGATGGCATCTCACCCTGCGCATTCGGCGGGACGGAGCGGTCGCGCGCGGAGGGGCAGCAGCCCCGGCGCCGGACCGCCGACGAGACGTACGGCCTGCGGCATCACGCACCGTCAGCGGCCGCCACCGCACCATCACCGGCCTCAGCAAGCACGTCCCCATCCGCGTCCGCCCGCAACGGCTGGACGGGAGCTTCCAACGGCTGGACGCCGCCGGGCGGTTCGACGGCCGTACGCGCCGCCCCCAGCACGGAGACCTCATGATGATCACGACCCCACCACCCCCCTCTCCCTCCCCCGCCTCCCCCGCACCCTCCGCACCGCACGTCCCCGCCGCCTCGCACCAGGACTTCCCCGGCGAGCTCCGCTGCGTGAGCGCGGCCCGCCGCTTCATCACCCGGCACCTGCGCGACAGCCGGTACGAACCGCTCATCGACGACGTCGTGCTCCTCGTCAGCGAGCTCGCCGGCAACGCCGTCGTCCATACGCGCTCGGGCGAGCCCCACGGAACCTTCAGCGTGCGGCTGCGGCCGACCTGCTCGGCGCTGCGGATCTCCGTACTCGACCAGGGCGGCTACAAGGTCCCGCACGTCCGGCACGGCTGCGGCGAGCGGGGCCGGGGGCTCGGCCTGGTCGACGCCATCGCCGACCGCTGGGGCACGGACGGCGACGGCAGCGGCCGGACCGTGTGGTTCGAGGTCTCGGAGCCGCCCGCCCGTCCGGCGCCCGCCAAAACAAATGCATTCCCCACCTAAAAAGCGCCATCCGACGGAACCCGCAAGTCGCCGTACCCCTCTTTGACTTCAGAGAGCTCCCGCACCGGAGCTCCACGCCCAGCCGCTCCGAGCCGCGGATCCGCCCCACGCCCCGCCGCTCGGAGCCGAATGGACGGGGTCCTGTCCGTACACCCCCGAACGGCGGGACCCCGTCACCCACCCTCGCCCGCGTCGGCGGCCGGTTACGATACTTGCATGGGAGCGCAAGTTGAGGCATGGGATTCCGCCGCGGCCGACCGGGCGATCGCGGTACTGAAGGCGGTGGCCGACCCCACGCGGTACCGGCTGCTGTGGGCGCTGAGCCGCCAGGAACTCCCCGTCGGCAGCCTCGCCGAGATGCTCGGCGCGCACGTCGCCGCCGTCTCCCAGCACCTGGCGAAGCTGCGCACGGCCGGCCTGGTCGAGTCCCGGCGCGACGGCACCCGCATCTACTACCGCGCCGTCGGCCCGCACGTACGGGGCCTCCTCGAAGAAGCCGCCCTGGCCGCCTCGGCCTCCTTCGAAGACCCCGCCCCACCCCCCACCACCGCCACCAGAACCCGCACAGCCCCCACCCCCGCCCGAGCCCGAGCCCGGCGGCCCCTCACGGAGTAGCCGCCTATCTCCGGCCGGCGGTCACCAGCCGCGCGTCGGCCGCGCGCGGCCCGCCGTCTCCGGGCAGTACGAGGACGCAGGGCTCCGTGAATCCGGATTCGCCCAGCAGCCTGGCCCACACATGTTCCTGAAGCACCCAGCGCCGCATCGTGGTCGCTTCCCCTTCCGGCGTCCTGGCCGGGATGTCGGCGTGCCGCACGTCGTGGGACGCGGGTGCGCCGTCGAGGTAGTGGGCGAGGGTGGAGAACACGAGCCGCCCACCGGGCCGCAGCGCGCCGGCCGCCGCCGGCAGCAGCTCCCTCGGGTCCGTGAAGTCCACCGCGCCGAAAACGCTGTACAGCACGTCGTACGCGCCCCGCGCCGCCAGCAGGTGGCCGGCCGCGTCGGCCCGCACGATGCGCAGGCGCGGTGCGAGGCGCCCGTACAGGTCGGCGGCCATGGCGCACTGGGCAGGCGAGCCGTCGACGGCGACGACCTGGGCCGGCCGGTGGTGGACGGCCAGGTGCGCGGCGTGCCGGGCGCTCCCGGCGCCGAGATCGCCGAGGCGCAGCCCGGCGACATCGCCGAGAACCTCCGCGCCGGGCCCGCCCTTCTGGCTCCAGCTCCAGCGGAACACTTCGGGTACGTCCCGGTCGGCGGCGAGGCGACCGCGTCCGTAGTGGTGCCAGAGATCTGCGGCAAGGAGTGTCACCCACCCCATCCTGGCGGGCCCGGCAGGCCGGCGAGCCGATTCGGGGACATCTCACCCGGCGTGCCATGAGCCCGACCGCGACCGCCGGCCGGGCCCACGGGGGCGGCGCGGTCAGTGTCCGTCGTTGCCGGGGTGACACGGACCGCACTCGGCGGCGTCCTCCCACAGCGACAGGTCGACCTCCCAGCCGTCGGCCGCGAGGACGTGCGCGGTCTTCATCACCGAGCCGTCGTTCTTGAATTCGACCTTCGGCACATGGTGCAGAAAGTGCCCGTCGTTATGCTTCCCGCACAGCTCGGCGTAGGCCACGGTGTCGAGAATGATCGTGTGGACGCCGATGTCGACGAGCGTGCTGGGAGCGAGTCCCAGTGACTCGCCCCGGTGGGCCATCGCGGTCAGCAGGTACGCGTACCCCTGGCCGAGGACGCGGGCAGCCATGACCGAGTCGTACGGATAGTCGCGCATCAGGAGCCCGGTCTGCTTGTCCCACAGCTCGGCCGGCACGACGTCTCGCGCGGAGCGGACCGGACTGGTCGTCGGGTCGGTGGCCAAAGGGGCGACTGCGGTTGCCATGGTGCCTCCGATGGACGGTGCCCCGCGGATCGGGGCGATGCCTCCAGCACACCGCGCCGATCGGCCCGACAGCGGTCAACTCGCTTACCGCGCAAAGCTTTTGCACGCCGTGCAAACGGTCTCGACGTCCCGCCGCGGCCGTCCGTACCGTGGAGGCCCCCGGTGGTGCGGCGTGGGAGGGTCCTCATGCCCGTTGACCCGCTCTGGAACAGCACGAGAGCACGCGAGTTGACGGCGCAGCGCCGCCCCGGTGCGCTGATCCGGCTCGGCCGCGAGCATCGCGCGTGGACGCTGGCCGCGCTCGGAGGCCGGCTCGGCTGCTCACCGGCCACGGTGTCACGGTTGGAACGGCGCTCCCGGATCGTCGACCTGGCCTTGGTGCACCGCGCCGCGCTCGAGGTCGGCGTGCCCCGACACATCCTGGTGACTTCGCTGTCGCCTCTCCCCTTGACAGCGCCGACGGCCACTACAGTGACGGCCAGCCCGCGTGACGTCGAGGAGGACCCCATGCGCCGCCGTACGCTGCTCACCGCCACGGCGGCCACCCTGCTGACGGGCCTGGACGAAGCCCTGGCCGACACCCCGCCGCCGCCCGGCACCGGGCCGCTGGACACCCGCCTCACCGCGGCCCGCGACCTGTACGACAAGGGTTCGCACCAGCGGCTCCTCGCCGCGCTGCCCGGCCTCATCGCGGACGGACATTCCGCGGCCGATTCCCGCCGGGCCCTCGACCAGGCCCGGCTCTCCTCCGTCTACAGCCTCGGCGCCGCCGTGCTGAACAAGCTCGGCTCCTACGAACGCGCCCGGCTCACCGCGGACCGCGCCCGGACCTGGGCCGAGGTCTCCGGCTCCCCGCTCGCCGCCGCAGCTGCCGCCAGGGAGGTCGCCATCGTGCTGCGCCACCAGGACCGCGGGGCCGAGGCCCAGCGCATCATGGCATCGGCCGCCGCCGCGGTGGAGGCGACCGGGCTGCGCACCGACGCGTCGACGGCCGCGTACGCGCAGATGCTCTGCACCCTGGCCTACACCGCGGCTCGGAGCAGGGACCGCACCGAGGCGCTGGCCACGGCCGAGGAAGCCCGCCGCGCCGCCCGCCGCCTGCCGTCCACCGCTCCAGCAGGCCGTCTCTTCCCCATCAGCCCGGCCGGCGTGGACCTGTACACGGTCAGCGTGCACTGGGCGCTCGGGGACGCCGGCGCCGCGCTGGAAGCCGGGAAGCACCTGCGGCCCCAGCAGTTCGCGACGCCCGAGCGGCGGGCCCGTATGTGCACGGACATGGCGCGGGCCTGGTGGGCTTGGGATCGTCCCGAACAGACGGCCCGGTCCCTTCTGGACGCCTACCGCGCCAGCCCCGGCGAGGTCCGGGACCGCCCCGCGATCCGCGCCGTCGTCGGCGAACTGGCCGAGCGGTACCCGCGCGCCACGGGGGTCCGGGATCTGCGTTCCGCCGTGGTGCGGGCCGGCTGAGGCCCGGAGCCCCGCCCCCGTCACTCCCCCTCCGCCCCGCCCCCCTCGTCCAGGCGGTACTCCTGCGGGTCGGCGTCGAAGGAGTAGAGCTCGGCGTAGCGGCCCCAGTCGGTGGCGGTTTCCAGCTGTTGTTCTACCTGTTCGCTGGTGTAGTGGTGGGCGAGGAGGTCGCGGAAGAAGCCGGCGCGGAGGGCGCCTTCGGGGTTCTGGCGGAGGCTGGTGGTGATCAGCCGGACCAGGGGGACGTCCCAGGCCGCCTCGGCGAAGATCTTCTTCGACTGCTGCACGTCCGCCCCGGCGAACGTGGTGCCGCGCCCCGTCAGCAGCAGGTCGTCCTCGCTGACCGTGGCGAAGTCCAGGAGTTCCAGGGCGTCCACGAGCGGGAGCAGGTCATCGATCTCCAGGCCCAGGTCGTCGGCGAGGTCCGGCAGGTCGAAGCGGCCGCCGCGGTGGGCGACCATCTCGGCGAGGCCGGACAGGCCGTCCACGCTGGCCGTGGGCAGCGGCGTGTTGGCGGCGGTGCGCTTCTCCATCTCGACCGCCTCCGTGCGGCCGGGGATGCGGCTCTCCTTGGCCCGGCCCGTCATCGTCCGGTACACCCGGTCGATGAGGTCCTCGAAGGCCGCCGACTGGCGGTCGCGCGGGCGGTCCAGGCCCACCTCGAAGGTCTCCCGGATCGTGCCGGGGCGCGAGCCGAGCACGACGATGCGGTCGGCCATCAGCACCGCCTCCTCGATGTTGTGCGTCACCAGCACCACCGCCCGCGTGGGGAACTGGCCCGACTCCCACAGCTCCATCAGCTCGCCGCGCAGGTTCTCGGCGGTGAGCACGTCCAGCGCGGAGAACGGCTCGTCCATCATCAGCACGTCCGGCTCGACGACCAGGGCGCGGGCGAAGCCGACGCGCTGCCGCATGCCGCCGGACAGCTCCTTGGGGTACGCGGACTCGAAGCCGTCGAGGCCGATCAGGTCGATGGCCTGCACCGCGGCCTCGGCTCGGGCGTCGGGGGCGACGCCCCGCGCCTCCAGGCCGAGTTCGACGTTCTGCTGGACGGTGAGCCACGGCAGCAGCGCGAAGGTCTGGAAGACCATGGCCGTGCCGGGGTTCGCGCCGGTCAGCCGCTTGCCGCGGTACGTGACGGTGCCCGAGCTCGCCGGGATGAGCCCGGCCAGGCAGCGCAGCAGCGTGGACTTGCCCGAACCGGACTTGCCCAGCAGCGCGACGATCTCGCCCGCCCGGATGTCCAGGTCGATGCCGGCCAGCACCGGCAGCTCGCGGTCCGCCCCCGCGTACGACTTCGTCAGGCCGTCGGCGGCGAGCAGCACCTCGCCGTCGGCGGCGCGCGGCAGCTTGCCCGCGGGGGCGGTGATGCCGGCGCCGGCAGTGTTGTCAGTGTGGGTCGCGCGCATGCGGCGCAGGATGTTCAGGGCCATGACGGGCTCCAGAGAGGGAATCGGAAGGGTTCCGGAAGTTTCAGGGGGTCGCGCGCCTCAGAGCGCGTACCGCGTATCCGCCAGCCGGTAGAGCCGCCGCCACACCAGGCGGTTGAGCCCCACGACGTACACGCTCATCACCGCGACGCCCGCCAGCAGATGCGGGAAGTCGCCGTCCGCCGTCGCCTGGGCGATGTACGCGCCGAGGCCGGTGGCGGTGAGCGTCGTGCCGCCGAAGGTGACGACCTCGGAGACGATCGAGGCGTTCCACGCGCCGCCGGACGCGGTGATGCCGCCGGTGACGTACGCGGGGAAGACGCCGGGGAGGATCAGCCGCTTCCAGCGCTGCCAGCCGCGTACGCCCAGGTCGTCCATGGCCTCGCGCAGGTCGGTGGGGATGGCCATGGCCCCGGCGATGGTGTTGAAGAGGATGTACCACTGGGCGCCCAGCGCCATTAGCAGGATGCCGCCGATGTCGATGGACAGTCCCGTCTTGAGGAAGAACCAGACGGCCAGCGGGAAGAGGAAGTTGGCGGGGAAGCTGGCGAGGATCTGCACCAGCGGCTGGGCGATGCGCGTCAGCTTCGGCGAGAAGCCGATCTTCACGCCGATCGGCACCCAGATGACGGTGGCCACGGCGATGAGCACCACGACGCGGGCGAGGGTGGCGAGGCCGAGCAGCAGCGGTTCGCCGAACACGCCGAGTCCGGTGCGTTCGTGCAGATAGCCGCCGAGGTCGATGAGGCCCCACAGGATCAGGCCGCCCGCGACGACGGCGAAGGCGATGTCGCCGGTGCGCTGCCGCCGGGGGTCGATGTCCAGCGGCCGGTCGTCGACGCCGAGGACGCGGCCGGCCCGGCCGAGGGCGCGGGCGACCGGGCGCAGCGCCCGGCCCAGCAGCTGGGACCAGTTGGAGCGGCGCAGGAAGGCGAGGACGTAGCTGCGCTGCACCTCGCTGGCCTCGGACTGCTCGTTCTTGAACTTCTCCGCCCAGGCGGTGAGCGGCCGCCAGAAGAGGAAGTTCACGCCGATGACCATGACGGCCATGGTGAGGATCGCCCAGCCGACCTTGCCGAGGTCGCCGTCGGCGATGGCGGCGCCCGCGTACGAGCCGACGCCCGGCAGCGCGTAGTCCTTCTGGTTCACGCTGATCGCCTCGGACGCGACGAGGAAGAACCAGCCGCCGCCGAAGCTCATCATGCCGTTCCAGACCAGGCCGATGGTCCCGGCGGGCAGCTCCACCTTCCAGAACCGCATCCACCGGGTGAACCGGAACGAGCGGGACAGCTCGTCGAGTTCGCGCGGCAGCGAGGTCAGGGACTGGTAGAAGCCGAAGGTCATGTTCCACGCCTGCGAGGTGAAGATCGCGAAGATCGACGCGCACTCCAGGCCGAGCAGTGAGCCGGGGAACAGGGCGATGAAGCCGGACACGGCCACGGTCAGGAAGCCGAGCACCGGCACCGACTGGAGGATGTCCAGGGCCGGGATCAGTACGCGTTCCAGCCGGCGGCTCTTGGCCGCGGCGTAGGCGTAAATGAAGGTGAAGACGATGGACGCGGCGAGGGCGACGAACATCCGCAGCAGGCTGCGCGCCGCGTCGTACGGGAGCTGCGCGGGGTCGGTGTCGACCTTCGCGGACTGGCTGGTGGAGAAGCGGACGGTGGTGCCCTGGCCGACCTTCAGGGTCAGGTAGAGCAGCACCAGGACTGCCGCGGCGACCACGACGTCGACCCAGGTCAGACGGGTCAGCCGGCCCTTGATGCGGGACTGCGGCGACTCCCGCGAGGCGGCGGCGTTCGTACGGAACGACATGACATGAACCTCCGGACCACAGTGGGCATGACGCCGCGGCCCGTGCGTGGCAGGCGCGCCGACGGCACGGGCGGGGGCCGCCCAGCGTGCGGTGAAGAATCGGTGGGGAAGTGCGGGGAGGGCGCCCGGGCGTTGGGGCCGGGCGAGCGCTCCGTCGCGCGGCGCGGCGGGGATCCGGCGCGCCGTCGTGTCAGCGGCTGCCGAGGAGGCAGCGCGGACTGGGAGGGTCGGCACCCATGGCTGCCTCCGTTCCGTTGCGTCGTCCCTGCAGAGCCGAGGCCGACTCCGGGGGTCCTGACGGTTTCACGTGAAACCGAACTTGAATTCGTACGAGCCAGGGCCGGGCCATAGAGACCGGAACCGGCCGAGACCAGGTCGCACCACCGGCAGTCTGCCGCTAATTGCGTTTCTACGCAAATAAGCCGAACCCGCGTCAAGACTCCGTCAAGTAGTTGCGTCGATACGCAAGTATATGCCTACACTCCAGCCGTCCAGCGGGATCCGGGAGACGCCTCGTGCGGCGAGGCCCGTTCCGACCGGTCCCGGAAGGAACGGGCACTGGAGTCCCGTCATGACCGACCTGACCACCGCGCCGGCGCCCCCGCCCGCCGCCGCCATCCGCGGCGCGCTCGGCACCATCGAGGCCGGCGACACCGCGCCGCGCCGCGGTCCCTCCGCGAAGTTCAAGACGCTGCTCGCCGTCGTCGGCCCCGGCCTGATCGTCATGGCGGGCGACAACGACGCGGGCGCGTTCGGCACGTACGCCCAGGCCGGGCAGGACCACGGCACCCGGCTGCTGTGGACGCTGCTGCTGCTCATCCCCGTGCTGTACGTGAACCAGGAGATGTCGCTGCGGCTCGGCGCGGTGACCGGGGTCGGGCACGCGCGGCTCATCCTGGAGCGGTTCGGGAAGTTCTGGGGCGCGTTCTCCGTCATCGACCTCTTCCTGCTCAACGCGCTGACGCTGGTCACCGAGTTCATCGGCGTCGCCCTCGCCGTCGGCTATCTGGGCCTCCCCCGCACCGCGAGCGTGCTGCTCGCCGCGGCCGTGGTGATCGCCGTCGCCGCCACCGGCTCGTTCCGCCGCTTCGAACGGGCCGCGATCGGGCTGGTCCTGGGCTCCCTGCTGCTCGTACCGGTCTACTTCCTCACCCACCCCGCCACCTCGCGCGCCGCCCACGACTTCGTCGTGCCGGGCCTGCCGCACGGCTCGCCGCTCTCCGACGTCATGCTGCTGATCGTCGCGATCGTCGGCACCACCGTCGCGCCCTGGCAGCTCTTCTTCCAGCAGTCCTACGTGGCCGACAAGCGCGTCACGCCGCGCTTCCTGCGGTACGCGCGGGCCGACCTGGCCCTCGGCATCGCCCTCGTGATCATCGGCGCCGCCGCCCTGACGGGGATCGGCGCGGCGGCCTTCGCCGGGACCGCCGGGGCCGGGCACTTCACCGACGCCGCCGGGATCGCGCACGGCGTCGAGGCCCGCGCGGGCCAGGTGGCGGGCGTGCTCTTCGCCATCGCGCTGCTGGACGCCTCGGTCATCGGCGCCGCCGCGGTCTCGCTGTCCAGCGCGTACGCGCTCGGCGACGTCCTGGGGTTCCGGCACTCCCTGCACCGGGGCGTGCGCGGCGCGGGCGCCTTCTACGCCGTCTTCGCCGGGCTCGTACTGGCCGCCGCCGGCACCGTGCTCGCCCCCGGCGCGCCGCTCGGCCTGCTCACCGAGGGCGTGCAGGCGCTGGCCGGGGTGCTGCTGCCGGCGGCCACGGTCTTCCTGCTGCTGCTCTGCAACGACCGGTCCGTGCTGGGCCCCTGGGTCAACGGCCGCTGGACCAACGCCCTCGCCTGCCTGGTCGTCGCGGTCCTGGTCGCCCTCTCCCTCATCCTGACCGCCTCCGTCCTCTTCCCCGGTCTCGGGACGGCCGCGATCCTCGCCGCCGCGGCGGCCTGCGGGTGCGCGGGGCTGCTGGCCGTGGGGTACGCGGAGGTGCGCCGCGTCCGCAAGGGGTGGGCGCGCGGCGGCCGGCCCATCAACCGTACGGGCAGGGCCGGTTGGCGGATGCCGCCGCTCGCCGCGCTGCCCCGGCCCCGGATGTCCACCGGCCGCCGCGTGGGGCTGACGGCGCTGCGCACGTACCTCCTCGTGGCGGCGGTCCTGGTGATCGTCCGTACGGTGCAGCTGGCCGCCGGGCACTGATCCGCCCTGTCAGCCGCGTCCATGGTTCGACGGTTCGGAATCAGCCAGATCGCCGGACCGGGAGACGACCACGCCTATATATCCGCACAGTGTTCACTCTTATGAACCGCCACGAACATCGACTTCACCGGGGTCGCGCATTCCGCATCACCCGCGGAATGGTCTGTTCCACCCCGCCCGCCAGGGCCTTGGTCGCCTTCAAGCCATCGCGTCGTCACTCTGGATTCACCAGTCGCTGCTGTGCTTCACTCCGTCGGCATCCGGCCGGCCGAAGAGAGGGAAATGCTCGTGCGAAGACTGCGCCTGACCCGCCGCCATGTGACGTGGAGCGCCGCCGTGCTGCTCACGACCGCCGTCGCCGTGCCCGCCGGCGCCAGCGCCTTCGGCCCGGCGGACTCGGTCCGCGCCGCCGTGAAGGACGGCCCGGCCAAGAACGTCATCCTGCTGATCGGCGACGGCATGGGCGACTCCGAGATCACCCTCGCCCGCAACTACACCGTGGGCGCGGCCGGCCGGCTGAACATGGACACGTTCCCGATGACCGGCGCGTACACCACGTACTCCGTCGACAAGCACGGCAAGCCGGACTACGTCACCGACTCCTCCGCCAGCGGCACCGGCTGGGCGACCGGCCACAAGACCGTCAACGGCCGGGTGTCGAAGACGCCGGACACCAACAAGGCGATCCCCACGCTCCTCGAACTCGCCCAGAAGGGCGGCCTCGCCACCGGCTCCATCACCACCGCCGACCTCACCGACGCGACCCCCGCCGTGCAGGCATCGCACGTCACCGACCGCGACTGCCAGGGCCCCGAGGACATGAAGAAGTGTTCCGTGGACCGCATCAGCAAGGGCGGTCCGGGGTCGATCGCGGAGCAGAGCGTCAACCACAAGGTCGACGTGCTGCTCGGCGGCGGCAAAGGCCACTTCGACCAGAAGGTGAAGGAGGGGAAGTACAAGGGCAAGACCGTCACCGAGCAGGCGAAGAAGCTCGGCTACCAGGTCGTCACCGACGCCAAGGCCATGAAGAAGGCCAAGGCCGGACAGCCCGTGCTCGGCCTCTTCGCCGACTACGACATCCCGATCGAGTGGACCGGCAAGCACGCCACCGGCAAGGGCACCGACCCGCAGCGCTGCGTCACCAGCAACCCCGAGCGCCCCAAGGGCACCCCGACGCTGGCCGACCAGACCACGCAGGCCATCCAGCTGCTGGAGGCGAAGCAGGCCGAGAAGTCCAAGAAGTCCCACAAGGCCGGGGACAAGGGCTTCTTCCTCCAGGTCGAGGGCGCCAACATCGACAGCGAGGACCACGCCGCCGACCCGTGCGGCCAGATCGGCGAGACGGCCGCCTTCGACCGCGCCGTGAAGGTGGCGCGGGACTACGCCAAGAAGCACCCCGACACGCTGGTCATCACCACCGCCGACCACGGCCACAGCAGCCAGATCGTGCCGGTCGACACCGACCCGGCGGGCATGAGCTCCACCCTGGTCACCAACGAGGGCCAGAAGATGAAGGTCAGCTACGGCACGGCCCCGGTGGGCGAGTCGCAGGAGCACAGCGGCACCGAGGTGCGCATCGCGGCCGAGGGCCCGGAGGCGTACCGGGTGCTCGGGGTCACCAACCAGACCGACCTCAACACCACGATCCGTACGGCGCTGAACCTGGGCTGACAAAGCCCCCGGCGCAGCAGCCCGGACCTCCGGACATACGGACCGGGGCCCGCACCGTCACGGTGCGGGCCCCGGTCACGAGGTACGTCTGACGACGTCAGGCGGGGGTGATGTTCTCCGCCTGCGGGCCCTTCTGGCCCTGCGTGACGTCGAAGGTCACCTTCTGGCCCTCCTGGAGCTCACGGAAGCCCTGGGTGGCGATGTTCGAGTAGTGGGCGAAGACGTCGGCGCCGCCGCCGTCCTGCTCGATGAAGCCGAAGCCCTTTTCCGAGTTGAACCACTTCACGGTACCGCTGGCCATATCAATTCTCCTTCTGGGGCAGAGCCGAGGATCCACACCGCGTGAATCCCGCGTAGCCGCGATGTTGCCCCATCCGGAATATTTACCGGCAAAACAAAAATGCGCCTGCGGCCCGTGGGCCAGAGGTGCACAGAGTTCTCGGGAACCACAACTGCAACTGGTTCGACGATAGCACGCCCCTCCCGAATCGAACCGGAAACTCTACAGCTTCTCTAATCGCTCCATGAATTCTGGGAGCGTGCCCGAATAAACCCTATGGGCGGGCGGCGACACATTCTGCACGCGGGCCGCGACGATATCTACAGCCGCCACGATAGACATGCGCGCACCGCCTCGATAGCTTTGAGGAGCCACGCAGCGCTCACGAAGACAAGGTGCGATGCCCCACACAACCCGCCCGGCGGCGACCGACAGATTCGACGACGACGACTACCCCGCCTACACCATGGGGCGCGCCGCCGAAATGATCGGCACCACCGCCGCCTTTCTGCGCACCCTGGGCGAGGCGCACCTGATCACCCCGCTGCGCTCGGAGGGCGGCCACCGCCGCTACTCCCGAGGCCAGCTGCGCACCGCGGCCCGCGCCCGCGAACTCGTCGATCAGGGCACGCCGGTCGAGGCCGCCTGCCGCATCATCGTCCTGGAGGACCAGCTCGACGACGCCCTACGGCTCAACGAGGAGCTGCGCCGCTCGGCCGGAGCGCCGCCGGACGAAGGGCCCTGACGGGCGGCGCTCCGGTGCTCAGAGCTTGTTGAGTCGGGCGAACGGCGTGGTGAGCCGCTCCTGCCGGGAACCGAAGTCCACGAGCACGGCGAGGTCCTCCTCGACCCCGACGACTCGGCCGAGGCCGTACTGATCGTGGGTGACGCGCTCGCCGACGGCGAACTTCTTGGGCGGGCTGACGGTCGGTGCGCTGAAGGGGCTGGTGGGCAGATGGCGCCTGGGCGCGGCTGATTTCGTCATTGCGGTCAGTATGCGCCCGCGGGGGCGCGCCCGTCACGCCTCAACGCCCTTGACCGGCAAGCGAAACGGAACGGCCAGGTCAGTGCGGTGCCGGCGGAGCGCGCCTGCTACGGCACCCCGTGCCAACGTCACCCTTCGGACGGCTAGTTGCCGCGCCACGCGGAGCGGATATGGTGCTGAACGATCTCCGCAACGCCTCGCGCTGCCTGGCCCCCCACGCCATCAACCGTTCACAAGGACCAGTTTGATGTCAGCACTCATATCCACCCGCCAGCAGGCAGTACGCCCACCCGTGGGGCAAGCGCTGCTCGTCCTGCTGGCCGCGGCGGCCGTCACCGGCGGTCTGTGCCTCTGGGCGGCGCTGGCCGCCCCGGTCTCCGTGCAGACCCCGGTCGCCTGGTGCGGCGGGGCCGCCGCCGCGCTGCTGAGCCTCTCGCTCGCCATGACCGCGCACAGCGTGCGGACCGCACGGGCCCGCCGCGACCAGATCGCCGCGCTGGAGGCCGAGGCCGGCCGGCTGGCCGACGACACGCTGCCCGCGCTCGTCGCCGTACTGCGCCGGGGCTCGTCCGTGGACACCGCCCTCGCGCACGTCAGACAGCCCGCCGACGGCGCGCACCAGCGGATCGTCCGCATCCTGGCCGAGGAGGTCGGCCGCGGCGAGCGGATGCGCGCCGCCGCGATGTCCGCCTGCGCCAACGCCGCCGGGCGCGTCCAGGCGCTGGCCACCAGCATGCTCGCGGACCTGCGGGAGATGGAGCACCGGCACGGCGAGGAGGTCCTCGGCGACCTGCTCAAGCTCGACCACAGCACCGCGCAGGCCGGCCGCCTCGCGGACAGCATCGCCGTGCTCACCGGGGCCCGCTCGGGCCGCCGCTGGACCAAGCCGATCGCGATGGAGTCGATCCTGCGCGGCGCCATGGGCCGCATCAGCGCCTACCGCCGGGTGCGGCTGCACTCCAGCAGCTCGGCCGCGGTCGCCGGGCACGCCGCCGAGGGCATCATGCACGCGCTCGCCGAGATCATGGACAACGCCACCACCTTCTCGCCGCCGTCCTCCGAGGCGCACGTCTATGTGGAGGAGGCCCAGGCCGGCATCGTGATCACCGTCGAGGACGGCGGTCTGGTCATGAGCGAGGCCGCGCTGCGCCGCGCCGAGCAGGCCGTCTCCTCCGAGACCCTCGACCTGCTGACGCTCTCCGGCACCCGGCTGGGCCTCGCGGTGGTGGGCTGCCTGGCCCGTAAGCACGGGCTGTCCGTCTCCTTCCGGCCCTCGTCGCGCGGCGGTACGGGCGTGGTGATCCTCATCCCCCAGCAGCTGGTCACCCAGCCCACGCAGGCCGCCCCCGCGCAGCAGGCCGCCCCGGCCGCCCCCGCCGCCCCGGCGCAGCAGTCCGCCCCGGCGCCGGCCCTGGCGGAGCAGAGCACGCCGCGGCACGCCCGTACGCCCGCCACGCCGGGGCGCACGCCCCTGCCCGAGGCCGCCCCCATGCCCCCCGCCGCGCCCCCGCAGGCCCCGGCCGCGCCCGTACAGCAGCCCGGCTACCAGCAACCCGGATACCAGCAGCCCCCGGCGCAGCCGCCCGTACAGCAGCAGCCCCCCATGCAGCAGCCGCCGGTACAGCAGCCCCCCGCCCCGGCGCCCGCCGCCCCCGTGCTCGGCGACAGCGGGCTGCCCAAGCGGCGGCGCGGCCAGACGCTGGCCGCCGCGCCCTCCCCGACGCCCTCGCGCGGCGACGTGCCGCCCCCGCGCTCCCGCGAGGAGGCCGCGGCGCGGTTCAGCACCTTCCGCAGAGCCGTCCAAGGCAACAATTCCGACACCGCCAACACCCCCACCCCCGCCCGCCCGGAGGACGACCCCCGATGAACACCACCGACCACAGCCTCGACTGGATGCTGGAGAACCTCCTCCAGAAGACCCCGGGGACCCGGCACGCGCTCGTGCTGTCCAAGGACGGCCTCAAGCTCTGCCACTCCAAGGAGCTCTCCGTGGACCAGGCGGACCAGCTCTCCGCGATAGCGTCCGGCATCCAGAGCCTGTCGCACGGCGCGTCCGTCGAGTTCGGCGACGGCTCCGGCGGCGTCCGGCAGGCGATGGCCGAGTTCCACGGCGGCATCCTGTTCATCGTGGAGGCCGGGCACGGCGCGCACCTGGCCGTGGTGGCGACGGAGGACGCGGACGTCGGCGTCATCGGCTTCAACATGAACGAGCTGGTCGAGCAGATCGGCGACTACCTCAGCGCCGCCCCGCGCCGATCGGCATGAGGAGGCTGGGGCCCGACGACGACCCGGACCGGCTCTACACCGTCACCGGCGGCCGCAGCCGCGCCGACGAGAGCCGCTTCGACCTGGTCACCCTCGTCGTCAGCGAATGCGATCCGACCCCGGGCATGCAGTCCGAGCACGCCCGGATCCTCGCCATGTGCCAGTACCCGGTGGCGGTCGTGGAGATCTCCGCGGAGCTGCGGCTGCCCGTCAGCATCGTCAAGATCCTGCTCTGCGACCTGCTCGACGGGGGCCGGATCACCGCACGCCACCCGCGTTCGGCGCCGGCCGCGGCCCAGCTTCCCGACCCCGACCTGTTGAAGGAGGTGCTCGTTGCACTCCACCGTCTCTGAGCCGTCCGCCGGCCGCGACCACCTGCGGAGCACCGCGGACAACGGCCTGAAGATCGTGATAGTCGGCGGCTTCGGCGTCGGCAAGACCACGATGGTCCGCTCCGTCAGCGAGATCCGCCCGCTCAACACCGAGGAGACGATGACGCGGGCGGGCATCGGCGTCGACGACCCGTCGGGCGTGGAGACCAAGTCCACCACCACCGTCGCCTTCGACTTCGGCCGCATCAGCATCAACGATCAGGCCGTGCTCTATCTGTTCGGCGCGCCCGGCCAGGAGCGGTTCTGGTTCCTGTGGGACCGGCTGTTCTCCGGGACGCTGGGCGCGGTGGTGCTCGTCGACACCAGACGGCTGGACGACTCCTGGTACGCGATCGACCGCCTGGAGCACCACCGGATGCCGTTCATCGTGGCCCGCAACGACTTCGGCGGCCCCGGCCCGCAGCACACGCTGGAGCAGGTGCGGGAGGCGCTCGACCTCTCCCCGGACGTGCCCCTGATCGACTGCGACGCGCGCGACCGGGACTCCAGCAAGAAGGTCCTGATCGCGCTCGTCAACCACCTCTACGCCCTGTCCGCCCGGGAGATCACACCGTGACGTACCAGCCCCCCTCGCCCGACGCCGCAGCACCGCCGCCGGGCTGCCCCGCGCACCAGGGAGCCGTGCCCCTGTACGGGGAGGGGTTCCAGAGCGATCCGGCGCGGCTGTACCGGGAGCTGCGCCGCGTCCACGGCCCGGTCGCACCGATCCTGCTGGACGGCGGCATACCCGCCTGGTTCGTGCTCGGCTACCGGGAGGTGCACCAGGTCGCCGGCGATTCGCAGCTGTTCGCCCGCGACTCCCGGCGCTGGCACGCCTGGGACCGCATCCCGCCCGACTGGCCGCTGATGCCCTACGTCGGCTACCAGCCGTCGGTGATGTTCGCCGAGGGGCCGGAGCACCGGCGGCGGGCCGGGGCGATCAGCGACGCGCTGGCCGCCGTCGACCAGTTCGAGCTGCGGCAGATCTGCGAGCGGGTCGCCGACTCGCTGATCGACTCGTTCGCGGGGCGCGGCGAGGCGGACCTGATGGCGGACTTCGCGTTCCGGATGCCGCTGCTGGTCGTCGCCGAGCTGTTCGGTCTGCCGGACTCCGAGATACCCCCGCTGGTACGGGACATCGCCGACTCGCTCGACGAGAGCGAGGGGGCCATCGAGGCGCACCAGCGGGTCGCGGCCCGGATGGGGCGCCTCGTGCAGGACAAGCGGGTGCATCCGGGTCCGGACGTGCCCTCCCGGCTGCTGGGGCACGCGGCGGGGCTGGCCGAGGAGGAGATCGTCATCGATCTGCTCGTGGTGATGGCCGCCGCCCAGCAGCCCACGGCGAACTGGATCGGCAACACGCTGCGGCTGATGCTCACCGACGACCGGTTCGCGGTGACGCTGGCGGGCGGCCGGCGCAGCGTCGGGCAGGCGCTCAACGAGGTGCTGTGGGAGGACACGCCCACGCAGAACTTCATCGGCCGCTGGGCCACCCGCGACACCCAGCTGGGCGGCAAGCGCATCCGCACCGGCGACCTGCTCGTCCTCGGGCTGGCCGCCGCGAACAACGATCCGCAGGTCCGGCCGGACTCGTACGCCGGTTCCGAGGGCAACCAGGCCCATATGTCCTTCAGCCACGGCGAGCACTCGTGCCCGTACCCCGCCCCGGAGATCGCCGAGGTGATCGCCAAGGCGGCCGTCGAGATCCTGCTGGACCGGCTGCCGGACGTGCTGCTGGCGGTCGAGGCGCGGGAGCTGGTGTGGCGGCCGTCGGTATGGATGCGCGGGCTGGCGGCGCTGCCGGTCGGATTCACCCCCGCCTACGTGCCGCCGAGCGGGGGCTGAATCCGGGCGCGGCCGGCTACGCGCCGGCCGCGGCGGCCACCGGGCCGGGCGTGAAGGTCACCGGCAGGGCTTCGAGGCCGCGGGTGAACAGCCCCTGCTCGGTCGGGCGGAAGCTGTCCGCCAGGGCCAGGTCGGGCATGGCGTCGAGCAGCAGCCCGATGCCGGTCTCCACCTCGGCCTTGGCGAGCAGCGCGCCCACGCAGAAGTGCCGGCCGAGCGCGAAGGCGAGGTGGTCGGCGGCGGCCGAGAAGGCGTTCTTCGCGCTCAGGTCGGAGCGGAAGATGTCGAAGGCGTCGGGGTCGGCGTACCGGCGCTCGTCCCGGCCGGCCGCCCCGATCAGGCAGGTGACCGTGGAGCCCGCGGGCACCGTGCCGCCGCCGATCTCGACGTCCTCGGAGACCTGACGCATGATCATGTGCACCGGCGGCGTGTAGCGCAGGGTCTCCGCGAAGGCCAGCGGGATCAGGGAGCGGTCCGCGCGGACGGCGGCGAGCTGCTCGGGGTTGTCCAGAAGGTTGCGGACGATGCCGGCGAGCGCCTTGTCGGTGGTCTCGCCGCCCGCGGTGAGCAGCAGGCTGCAGAACGACTTGATGTCCTCGTCGCTCATGCTCGTACCGTCGATCTCCGCCGAGCAGAGGGTGGAGAGCAGGTCGTCGCCGAGGTTCTCGCGGCGTTCACGGATGACGGGCAGCATGTAGGCGGCGAACTCCTCGCGGGTGCGGACGCCCGCCGCATGCACCTCGGGGTCCTGGGAGAGGTTGCCGAGGAACCCGATGATCGCCGTGTACCAGCGGTGGAACCGCTCGTACTCGCCCTGGTCGAGGCCGAGCATGTCGACGATGACGTTGACGGGGAAGCGGGTCGCGAAGTCGGCGACGAGATCGGCCCGGCCGGTGTGCCGGAAGCCGTCGATGAGGGTACGGGCGTTGCGCTCGATGACCGGCATGAAGTGGTCCTGGAGGGCGTTGCCGCGGAAGGCGGGGGCCACCAGGGCGCGCCGCACGGCGTGTTCGCGGCCGCTCATCTGGAGGATGGTGCGGCCGTGCGCGGGCTCCAACTGCCAGTCGTAGTTGTCGGTGGTGAACGCGGGGTCCTTGAAGGCCCGCTCCACGTCCTCGTACCGGGAGACGATGTAACTCTGCATGGCCTCGTGCCGGATCAGCGGGAATTCATCCCGCATGATGCGGTACGCGCTGTACGGATCCGCGGCGAACTCCGGGGAGAGGATGTCCGGCGCGTTTCGGTTCGTCGTCATGGGGCCAAGATCATCGTGAAGCCCACAACTTTTCAATAGCTCCGACATCACGATGCATAACGGGCCCGCCGGACGCGGCGCCCGGACACGCGCCGGGCCCCCGGCCCCGCGTCCGGTGGGACGCGGCGGCCGGGGGCCCGGTGACCGCAGAGCTGTCGCGGGCTCCGCCGTACGGTCAGCGGTTGGCCGAGGCGTTGGCCGAACCGTTGCCGGACAGGATCGGGACCTCGTTGAGGATGTGCGACAGCGCGTCGTCGCCGTCCTTGATCGAGGAGTTCTCGACACAGGACTGCTGCTGCTGCGAGGAGAGGATCGGCACGTCCTGGATGCCGACGTTGACCAGGCCGACGATCGACTGGGCGCCGAGCTTGCCGAGGCCGATGCAGGGCTTGTTGAGGGAGCCCTGGATCAGGCCGATCTGCGGGCTCATGTAGCCGCCGGTGTGGGTGTTGCCGTAGCTCTGGGAGGCGGCGTTGCCGTTGTTGACCTCGTCGTCGTTGCCGACAGCCATCGCGGGCCCGGCGACGGTGCCGACTGCGGAAACCGTCAGGGCCGCCGTGGCGAGTACCTTCTTGAGCACGATGTATTCCTTCGCTCTGGGTCGGTGAATAGAGAGCTACCTGCCCAACTCGAAAAGTCCGAGAAGGTTATTACACTTCACTCATTCGGCCCATCGGGACCGGCCTGCCGGAAACACGAAAACCCCCTGCGGCGGGGCTGCACACCCGCCGCAGAGGGAATTTCGGACCCGACGCGGAGGTCAGCGGCCGTTGCCGGAGCCGTTGGCGGAGCCGTTGCCCGACAGCACCGGGATCTCGTCGAGGATGTGCGACAGCTGGTCGTCGCCGTCCTTGATCGAGGAGTTGTCGGCGCACTGCTGCTGCTGCTGCGAGGTGAGGATCGGGATGTCCTGGAGACCGACGTTGACCAGGGCGACGACCGACTGGACGCCGAGCTTGCCGATGCCGACGCAGGGCTTGTTGAGCGTGCCCTGGATCAGGCTCATCTGCGGGCTCTGCTTGCCGCCGGTGTGCGTGTTGCCGTAGGCGGACTCGGCGGCGTTGCCGTTGTTGAGGTCGTCATCGTTGCCGGCCGCCACCGCGGGGCCGGCGATGGTGCCGACCGCGGAAACCGTCAGGGCTGCCGTGGCGAGTACCTTCTTGAGCACGTCTATGCCTTTCGATCGTCGTGAAGCGCCCCTGCTGGGAAAGCGAACTGAATAACTCCGGTACTTAAAAGAAGTTCCGGGCATTCACTCCTTCGGGCCCTTTACGCCGCGCCGGTATTGAACGGGCATTGGCCGGGGTCCGGAAGGGCCGACGGCCCTGCTACTGTCCGCGCTCCGCGGCGGCCGGCCGGACCCCGGCGGACCACTTCTCCTCGATACGGCCGAAGCGCCAGACGGCCAGGGCGACGAACCAGACGGCGGCGAAGAGGCCGACGATGACGAACCCGACCGAATTCAGGTCCAGGGAGCCGATCCAGCCGATGACGCCGGTGTCCCAGCCGAGCTGGTCGGAGAGGATCGAGATCAGCTCGATGCCGCCGATGATGACGGCCACGGCCACCGAGAGACCGGTGATGGTGAGGTTGTAGTAGACCTTGCGGACCGGCCGGGAGAACGCCCAGTCGTAGGCGAAGTTCATGAACGAGCCGTCGATGGTGTCCAGCAGGCACATCCCGGCCGCGAACAGCACGGGCAGCGTCAGGATCGCGTACCAGGGCAGGTTGAAGGCGGACGCGCCGCCGGCCAGCACGAGCAGCGACACCTCGGTGGCGGTGTCGAAGCCGAGGCCGAAGAGGAAGCCGATCGGATACATGTGGCCGGGCTTGCGGACGGCCTTGGTGGCGCGGCCCAGGATGCGGTTCATGAAGCCGCGCTTGTTGAGCTGCTCCTCCAGCTCGGCCTCGTCGTAGTCGCCCTGCCGCATCCGGCGGAACACCTTCGCGATGCCCACCAGCACGGCGACGTTGATCGCGGCGATGAGCAGCAGGAAGCAGCCGGAGACCAGGGTGCCGATGAGCCCGGCGGAGTTCTGGAGGGTGGAGGAGTCGCTCTCCACCTGCCCGGCCAGCGCCCGTACGCCGAAGGAGAGGAGCAGGCAGAGCGCGAAGACCACGGAGGAGTGGCCGAGCGAGAACCAGAAGCCGACGGAGAGCGGTCGCTTGCCGTCGGCCATCAGCTTGCGGGTGGTGTTGTCGATGGCCGCGATGTGGTCGGCGTCGAAGGCGTGCCGCATGCCGAGCGTGTACGCGGTGACGCCCATGCCGACGCCGAAGACGGAGCCGCCGACGGCGTAGTGGTGCGGGGCGATGAGCGCGACGAGCGTGAACCAGCCGACGACGTGCAGGAGGGCGATGAAGCCGACCATGCCGAGGACGTTCCGCCACTCCTTGGGCGTCAGGGAGGCGCGTATCCGGGCCATGCGGCCCGCCGCCGTACCGTTCCGACCTGCTGAACCGCTCATGAACCAGCCTTCCTCGACCCGGCCCCCGTCGGGACCGTAGAAGGCTCGACACCTTGTTGCAAACACTATGCAACTGCGGTTTCCATGCAGAACGGCCGGGCAAAGCAGGCCATTTCCAGACATCGTTGAGACGCCCGATAACCCCCGCCCACCCGGCCGTGACGGTACTTTTACTCCGTTTTTCCGCTGGTCACGCGCTTTCAGCCGTCTCCGGGGAGGCCGTGGCACCGTCGGCGCCCTCTTCGGCGCCCCGTACGACGACCACCGGGCACGGCGCGTGCTGGGTGACGTGATGGCTGACGGAGCCGAGCAGCGCCGCCCGGAAACCGGCCCGCCCGCGGTCGCCGACCACCAGCAGCTCAGCGCCCTCGGCCGCCTCCAGCAGGACGTCCGCCGGGTTGCCCACAATCACTCTGCGCTCGATCGCCACGGGCGGCTCGCCGCCGAAGGTCTCCTCGATCGCGTCGGCGAGCGCCCGGTCGCCGACCTCCTCCGGTACGTACGCCTCCGGCATCACCGGCATCACGCCCGCCCAGGACCAGCTGGTCAGCGACTCCCAGGCGATCACGGCCTGGAGTTCGGCGCCGGTCAGCGACGCCTGCCGGGCGGCCCAGCGCAGGGCCCGCTTGGAGGGCTCGCCCCCGTCGACACCGACGACGATCCGTCCCGCTGCGGCGTTACTCACTGTCATCTCCCCATCTCCCCGAAACTCTATGAATCCACGGTTCGCGGTGAATGACCCGGTATGGGCCTGACTGTGATTATCGACGACCGCGTTGCTGGAACGCGCGGCGGGGTGCTCTCGTCTTGACGGCCAGGAGGGAACCAACCCAGCCGTCATAGGTCATATACGGCGATTATGGTCATTTAACGCCGACCGGCGGAGGCGCCGGACAGCTGAGCAGAGGAGAGCTCGCGGGATGAGTCTGACCGGAACACCGTTGTTCGTGGTGTTGATCCTGGCGACCGTGCTGGCCGTCCTGGCCACCCTGCTGCTCTGGTCGAAGATCCCCGGCCCACGCCCGATGCGCTGGCTGTCCCGCGTCGTAATGATCGCGCTCTGCCAGCTCACCGCGGTCTCCGTGGTGCTGGTCTGGATCAACCAGAGCTACGGGCTGTACGCGTCCTGGGACGACTGGCTCGGCAGGGACGACGGGGGCGCGCCGGTGGCCATGCCCGGCCCGCCGCCGGAGCGCGCGAAGTTCATCCACAGCGACAGCCGGATGCAGGACACCTACTTCCACGGGGCGCACTCCAAGCTCTCCGGGCAGGTCATGATCTGGACCCCGCCGCAGTACGACCAGCCCGAGTACCGCAAGACCAAGTTCCCGGTCGTGACGCTGCTGCACGGCGTGCCCGGCTCCCCGCAGTCCTGGCTGGAGCACGGCGGGATGCCCAAGGCGTTCGACAAGCTGATCAAGGAAGACATCGCCAAGCCGGCGATCCTCGTGATCCCGATCGTCAACCCGGGCGGCGTCGACACGGACTGCTCCAACACCCCCGGCCGCAAGGTCGCCACCTGGCTCACCGACGACGTGCCGGAACTGGTGCGCCACCACTTCCGCACCGAGACCGGCCCCAAGGCGTGGGGCCTGGCGGGCATCTCCACCGGCGCGTACTGCGCGGCCAAGCTGCCGCTCCAGTACCCGAAGATCTTCGGCGCCGGCGTCGCCCTCGACCCGGACCCGCTGACCGGCGACCCTGACGTCATCCCCGACCCGGTACTGCGCAAGCACAACAGCCCGACCTACCTGGTACGCCACTCCAAGGCCGACGTCTCGCTGTTCCTCGCCACCTCGCGGCAGGACCGGGACAGCCCGGTGAAGTACATCAAGGAGTTCGAGAAGGCGGCGGAGGGCAGCCGGGTCAAGGTCAAGGCGATGACCATCGAATCCGGGGGCCACAACTACAACACCTGGCAGAAGATGTACCCGGCCGCCTTCAACTGGCTGAGCCAGCAGCTCAACTCCCCGGTCATGTAGACGAAGCGCGTACGGGCCGGTTTGTACGGCCGCCCGCACAGCCCGGCCCGTGCCCGCCGACCGCTCCGCCGGGTCAACCACTCCGCTGAAGGGCGAGGCCCGCGATCACGGATGTCCCGCACGTGGGACGGGGCCGCACGGCCCAGGCGGCGGCGAGGCTGTCGACGAGGACCAGCCCCCGGCCGCTCTCGGAGTCCGCGTCCGGGCGGGCCAGTGCCGGCTTGCCGGTACCCGGGTCGGAGACGGCGAGCCAGTAGTGCCCGTCGGCGGGCCACAGGACGAGTTCGATGAGCTCCTCGTCCACCCGGCACGCGCCGTGCCGAAGTACCGGTAGGCCACTGGCGAGGTTTCTGCTGAGCAGTTCCTTTTCCAGTGGCCCCCGGCCCGAACCCGCCGTGCACCTTTTCGACGCAACGGG
>NZ_JBFAIS010000012.1:0-251337 GCF_040654795.1 Streptomyces sp. NPDC050617
GTGGGGGGCTGGTGGGCGTGCTCCTCGGGGGACCCGGCGGGGGCGGCGGGCCCGCCGCCGGGCGGGGCCCCGCCCCGGCGCCGGGACCGGTCAGGTGACCTTCTTGGCCTTCTCGACGGCGGCGGCGAGGTCTTCCAGGATCGGGGCGCAGCCGGCGTAGGAGTACCGCGGTTCGCTGAGCCAGGGGACGACCTGCCCGGCCTTGACGGCGGGGAGCTTCGCCCAGGTGGGCTTGGCGGCGAGGTCCTTGGGCTGGAGGGTGGCGGTGCGGTTGTCGAGGAGGATCAGGTCGGCCGGGTACTTGTCGGCGTTCTCCCAGCTGAGGTTCTCGAAGAAGCCGCCGCTGACCTTGCCGGGGACGATGACGTCGACGCCGAGCTCCTTGAAGAAGCTGAGGTCGGTGTAGACGGTCGGGTCGGAGACGTACAGCAGGTTGGCGCTGCCGGAGGCGGCCAGGACCTTGAGGCCCTTCTTCGCCTTCGCGGCCTTGCGGAGCCGCTCGGCGGCCTTCTCGAAGCGGGCCTTGGCGTCGGTGACCTTCTTGTCCCGCAGGTCCGCGCCGAGCGACTCGGCGAGCGCCGCGTAGCGCCGGATGGGCTCCAGGAGCGGGGTGTGGGAGGTGGTGATGCCGACGCTGGGGGCCAGGGCGAGGATCTTCTTCTTGCTCTCCTCGGGGACGGCCCACAGGTCGTGGTCCTGGATCATGTTGGTGACCAGCAGGTCGGGGGAGAGCGCCGCGTACTTCTCGACGCTGAACTCGCCGAAGGCGTTGCCGAGGATGGTGACCTTGTCGATGTCGATGTCGCCGGCCTGCGGGTCGGGCTTGCCGTCCTTGAGCTTGGTGGGGCCGAAGACGCCGACGCAGTCGATGCCGAAGTCGTGCAGGGCCGCGGCGGAGCCGGTGAAGGCGACGATATTCTTCGGGGTGTGGTCGGCCTTGACGCTCTCGCCGCGGTCGTCCTTGAACGTCCACGGGCCGCTGTCCTTTTTGGAGGAGCCCGACGATGAGCTGCCGCCCCCGCAGGCGGTGAGCAGGGCGCCGATGGAGACGGCGCCGCCCGCGGCGAGGAGGCCGCGGCGGGACAGGGTGAGGGTGCGGGGGTTGCTCATGGGGGATGTGCTTCTCTCCTGGAGGGCAGTTGCCAGGTTAGGCTAACCTAACTGGGTGTTGGTCGACAGTCCCCCCGAATCCCGCGCCGCCCCGGAGGCCGAGCCCCGAAGGCGCAACGCCACCCGCGCGGCCGGGCTGCTCGCCGCGGCGGGCGTGCTGCTGCTGGTCGTGGTGGCGAGCATCGCCGTCGGCGCCAAGCAGATCCCGGTCGACCAGGTCTGGCACGGCCTGTTCCACTACTCCGGCACCGACGCGGACGTCGTCATCCGGGACGTACGGCTGCCGCGCACGCTGCTCGGCGTGCTGGCGGGCGCGGCGCTCGGGCTCGCGGGCGCGGTCATGCAGGCGCTCACCCGCAATCCGCTCGCCGAGCCCGGCATCCTCGGCGTCAACGCGGGCGCCGCGGCGGCCGTCGTCTCCGCCATCAGCTTCCTCGGCGTCACCTCGCTGACCGGGTACGTCTGGTTCGCCTTCCTCGGCTCCGCGGCCGTCTCGGTCGCCGTGTACGTACTGGGCGGCAGCCGCGGCGCGACGCCCGTACGGCTCGCGCTCGCGGGCACCGCCGTGACCGCCGCGCTCTTCGGGTACGTCAACTCCGTACAGCTCATGGACAACGCGGCCCTCGACAAGCTGCGCTTCTGGACGGTCGGCTCGCTGGCCGCCGCCAACGGCGACATCGTCGCGCGGGTCGCGCCGTTCATCCTGGTCGGCGTGGTGCTCGCGCTCGCGCTCGCCCGGCCGCTGAACGCCGTGGCGCTCGGCGACGACACCGCGCGGGCGCTCGGCGCCAACCTCACCCGCACCCGCGTCCTCGCGATGCTCGCGGTCACCCTGCTGTGCGGCGCCGCGACGGCCGCCTGCGGGCCGATCGTCTTCGTCGGGCTGATGGTGCCGCACGTGGTGCGGGCGATCACCGGCCCCGACATGCGCTGGACCCTGCCGTACGCGGCCCTGCTCGCGCCCGTCCTGCTGCTCGGCACGGACATCGTCGGGCGCGTCGTCGCCCGGCCCTCCGAGCTCCAGGTCGGCATCGTGACGGCGGTGATCGGCGGGCCCGTCTTCATCTGTCTCGTACGCCGACGGAAGATGGCGCACCTGTGAACAGCGCACCCACGCACCGCGCGGACGCGGAAGAACACGGAGCGGTGACCGACGACGGCGCGCGTGCAGCGGTCGCGAAGGGGCGTCGGCGGAGCAAGGCGGTACGCACCCCCGGCGGCCTCTCCTTCCGCCTCGACCCGTGGGCGGCGCTCGTCTCGCTGCTGCTCGTGGCCGTCGCGCTCGCCGTCTCCGTCGTCCTGATCGGCGTCGGCGACTTCCCGATGTCCACCGCCGACGTCCTGCGGACGCTGACCGGCGGCGGCACCACCGCGCAGGAGTTCATCGTCCAGGACCTGCGGCTGCCCAGGGTCCTGGTGGCCCTGCTCGTCGGCGCGGCGTTCGGGATGGCCGGCGCGGTCTTCCAGTCCGTCGCCCGCAACCCGCTGGGCAGCCCGGACGTGATCGGTTTCGGCCAGGGCTCGACGGTCGGCGCGCTCGCCGTCATCGTCCTCTTCCACGGCAGCACCGTCGCGGTCTCCGCCGGTTCGATCGTCGGCGGGCTCGTCACCGGCGTCGCCATCTACGCGCTCGCCTGGAAGAAGGGCGTGCACGGCTACCGCCTCGTCCTCATCGGCATCGGCGCGGCCGCCATGCTCACCGGCCTCATCGGCTATCTGCTCGTCGAGGCCAACCCCTCCGACGCCTCCCGCTCGGTGGCCTGGATGGTCGGCTCCCTCAGCGGCCGGGACTGGGACCAGGTCTGGCCGCTGCTGGCGGTCTGCGCGGTGCTCTTCCCGGTCGTGCTCGGCCACGGCCGGGGCCTGAAGATGCTGGAGATGGGGGACGACGCCGCGTACGCGCTCGGGGTGCGGGTGGAGCGGACCCGGCTGGTGCTCATGCTCTCCGCCGTGCTGCTGACCGCCTCCGCCACGGCCGCCGCCGGGCCCGTCGCCTTCATCGCCCTGGCCGCGCCCCAGCTCGCCCGGCGGCTGACCCGCGCGCCGGGCCCCAACCTGGCCGCCGCCGCCTGCATGGGCGCGGCGCTGCTCGTCACCGCCGACTGGGCCACGCAGCGGATCTTCGGCGCCGACCGGCTGCCGGTCGGCGCGCTGACCGGGATGCTGGGCGGCTGCTACCTGCTGTGGCTGCTGTTCACCGAGCGCAGGGCGGGGCGGATATGAGCCGTGGGGATATGAGCCGTGGGGAATTGAGCCGTGGGGAATTGAGCCGTGGGGAATCGAGTCGTGGGGATGCGTGCTCCGCGGATCCGAGCGCGGCGCGTACGGGCGGTACGGACGTACCCGCGGCAGGCGCGCGCGCCCCGGAAACCACCAGCAACAGGAGAGATACCGTGAGCCGTCTTACGGCCGAGTCCGTCACCCTCGCCTACGACCAGCGCGTCATCGCGGAGAACCTCTCCGTCGCGATACCCGACAACTCCTTCACCGTCATCGTCGGGCCCAACGCCTGCGGCAAGTCCACGCTGCTGCGCGCCCTCTCCCGGATGCTCAAGCCCGCCGCCGGCTCCGTGCTGCTCGACGGGCAGGCCATCGGCTCGTACCCGGCCAAGAAGGTCGCCCGTACGCTCGGGCTGCTGCCGCAGTCCTCGGTGGCGCCGGACGGCATCACGGTCGGGGACCTCGTCGCGCGCGGCCGGTACCCGCACCAGGGCGTGCTGCGCCAGTGGTCGGCTGAGGACGAGCGGGTCGTCGACGAGTCCATGGCGGCTACCGGCGTCGGCGCGCTCGCCGACCGCTATGTCGACGAGCTCTCCGGCGGCCAGCGGCAGCGCGTCTGGATCGCCATGGCGCTCGCCCAGCAGACCCCGCTGCTCCTCCTCGACGAGCCGACCACCTTCCTCGACATCCAGCACCAGATCGAGGTGCTCGACCTGTGCGCGCAGCTCCACGAGGAGCAGGGGCGCACGCTGGTGGCCGTGTTGCACGACCTCAACCACGCCGCCCGCTACGCGACGCACCTGATCGCCATGCGCGACGGGCGGATCGTCGCCGAGGGGGAGCCCGCCGAGGTCGTCACGGCGCAGCTGGTGGAGCAGGTCTTCGGGCTGCGCTGCCAGGTCATCGACGACCCCGAGACCGCCACCCCGCTGGTGGTGCCCGCCGCCCGCGACGCGCGCACGGCCGGGGAGCGGGTGGCGAAGGCCCGTACGGCTCAGGAGGACCGTACGGCTCAGAGCCGGGCCGTCACAGCAGGGAGCGCAGCCGCAGCACGTCCCTGAGGCCCGCCTGGAGCTTGACCCGGCCGCTGCCCCACGCCCTCGCGAAGTTCAGCTCGCCGCCCACCAGCGCCACCAGGTCGTCGCCGGTCATCGCGAGCCCGATGTCGGCGCGGCCGGGCGGCGGGCCGGGCACGGCCGTGACGTCCTCGATGCGGCCGCCCGCGAGCCGGCCCACGAAGGTGGTGTCGAGGTCGGTGAGGTGGCAGCTGAGCGAGCGGTTGAGCGCGGCGGCGGTGCGCAGGTCGCCGTCCGCCCCCGCGAGGTTCTCCGCCAGCCGGTCGAGTGCGCCCCGGCACTCCTCGATGGTCGCCATTGTGATCGACGGTACCCCAGGGGCCGCCCGCGCCGGGGCTCCCGGACCGGGACACGAGCCGTTCCGGGGTAGCGTCGGAACCATGACCGATGCGATGACCGGCGACGAGCCGGGGCCGGAGAGCGAGCCGGGGCCGGAGAGCGAGCCGGAGCCGGTGGGCGAGCCGGAACCGGTGGGCGATTCTCCCGCGGACGCCGGGCCGCGGCCGCTCGGCGTGCACCGCACCCCCACCGGCGACGCCGACGTGGACGCGCAGCTGGAGCGGCTGGCCGACGCCGACCACCTCGCGGCGAGCGGCCACCTGGAGGTGTACGAGGATGTACACCGGGGCCTGCGGTCCGCGCTCACCGCGCTCGACCAGCGCCCCGGGCCTCCCGCGCCCTCCGGTCCGTACGACAACAGGAGCTGAACCACACGTGGCAGTGGCACGTGGCAAGAACAGCCACCACAGCGGCGGGCGCGGCCGGCTCGCGCGGCTCGACGCCGAACTGGTGCGCCGCAAGCTCGCCCGCTCGCGCGAGCACGCCAGCCAGCTGATCGCGGCCGGCCGGGTGACGGTGGGCGGCGCCACCGCGACCAAGCCGGCCACCCAGGTGGAGACCGGCGCGGCCCTGGTCGTCGCCAAGGACGACGACGACCCCGAGTACGTCTCGCGCGGCGGCCACAAGCTCGCGGGCGCGCTGGCCGCGTTCGGGCCGCTGGGGCTCACCGTCGCGGGCCGCCGGGCGCTGGACGCCGGGGCCTCGACGGGCGGCTTCACCGATGTGCTGCTCCGCGCCGGGGCGGCGCGCGTCGTCGCCGTGGACGTCGGATACGGGCAGCTCGCCTGGTCGTTGCAGAGCGACGAGCGGGTCACCGTGAAGGACCGTACGAACGTGCGCGAACTGACGCTGGAGCACATCGACGGCGAACCCGTCGACGTCGTCGTCGGCGATCTGTCCTTCATCCCGCTGGGGCTGGTGCTGCCGGCGCTCGTGCGGTGCGCGGCGCCCGGCGCGGACCTCGTGCTCATGGTCAAACCGCAGTTCGAGGTGGGCAAGGAGCGGCTCGGCAGCGGCGGCGTCGTGCGCAGCGCGAAGCTCCGCGCCGAGGCGGTACGGGCGGTGGGGGAGCGGGCCGCGGCGCTCGGCCTCGGCGTTCTGGGCGTGACCGCGAGCCCGCTGCCGGGACCGTCCGGGAATGTCGAGTACTTTCTGTGGCTGCGTGCCGGGGCGCCCGAACTGGACCCGGCCGACGTTGACCGTGCCGTGGCGGAGGGGCCTCGTTGACCACATCACAAGCAGCTTCAGCAGCTTCAGCAGCGTCTTCGGCAGCAGTGACTTCGGCGCCGGCTTCGACCGCGGCTTCGGCGGCGGCTTCGGAGGCCGCCGATGAGCGGCGCACCGTCTTCCTGCTCGCCCACACCGGCCGCCCCGCGGCCATCCGCAGCGCCGAACTCGTCGTCCAGGGGCTGCTGCGCTGCGGCATCGGCGTCCGGGTCCTCGCCGGCGAGGCCGCCGACCTGCCGCTGCCCGCCGAGGTGGAGCTGGTCGAGGCGGGGCCGCAGACGCCGGACGTGCTGGCCGGGTGCGAGCTGCTCGTCGTCCTGGGGGGCGACGGCACGCTGCTGCGCGGCGCGGAGTTCGCCCGCGTCTCCGGGGTGCCGATGCTCGGCGTCAACCTCGGCCGGGTCGGGTTCCTCGCCGAGGCCGAGCGGGACGACCTCGACAAGGTCGTGGACCGCGTCGCGACGCGGGCGTACGAGGTGGAGGAGCGGATGACGCTCGACGTCCTCGTACGCAACGACGGGCACATCGTGCACACGGACTGGGCCTGGAACGAGGCGTCGGTCGAGAAGGCGGCCCGCGAGCGGCTGCTGGAGGTCGTCACGGAGGTCGACGGGCGGCCCGTCTCCCGCTTCGGCGGCGACGGGGTGGTCTGCGCGACGCCGACCGGTTCCACCGCGTACGCGTTCTCGGCGGGCGGGCCGGTGGTGTGGCCGGAGGTGGAGGCGCTGCTGATGGTGCCGATCAGCGCGCACGCGCTGTTCGCCAAGCCGCTGGTCACCGCGCCGGACTCGGTGCTCGCGGTGGAGGTGCAGCCGCAGACTCCGCACGGGGTGCTGTGGTGCGACGGACGGCGCACGGTCGAACTGCCCGCGGGCGCGCGGGTGGAGGTGCGGCGCGGCGCGGTGCCGGTGCGGCTGGCGCGCCTGCACCATGCGTCCTTCACGGACCGGCTCGTGGCGAAGTTCGCGCTGCCGGTCGCCGGGTGGCGGGGCGCTCCGCACTAGCCCTTCGCCGGGGGCGGTGGGGTTCGGCGCGCCGTTGCCGTCTGCGGGTTCGTCGTGGCTGGTCGCGCAGTTCCTCGCGCCCCTTTGGGCGCTGGGTTGGGGTTGAGCTTCACGGGGTGGCTGGCTCCGTGCGGCTGGGAGCACCGGGGCTGCGCAGTTCCTCGCGCCCCTTTGCGCTGGGTTGGGGCTCGGCTCTCGTGCGGACTTCGGGGTGCTGTGTCGGGCCGGGGTCTCACAGGGCTGTGATCGCGCGGCGGCGCAGGCTCGTCAGTACGGGCACGCCGGTGGACAGCAGCGTCAGGGCCAGGGTGCCGCCCGCGATGGCGGCGGCCACCGGCCACGGCAGGTGCGGGAGCGCGGAGCCGTACGCGGTGCGGAGGATGGGGGCGAGGGTGAGCAGGGCGACGGCCGCGCCGATGAGCAGTGCGGTCAGGGCCACCACCAGCGCCTCCCAAGCGGCCATGGTGCGCAGTTGGGCAGGGGCGGTGCCGACCACGCGGAGCAGGGCGAGGTCGCGCCGCCGCTCGAAGGTGATCATGGCGAGGGTGTTGGCGGCGGCGATGGCCGCGAAGGACGCGTACAGGCCGGTGCCGGTGTAGTCGAGCCACACCTCGCCGGTGCTGCCCGCCGACCCGGTGCGGTACGCCGCCGTCGTATGCACGGCGATCTTCGTGACGCCGAAGCCGACCACCAGGGTCAGCGGGACCACCGCCGCCGCGAACCGCCGGGTCTGCGAGGTGACGTTGATCATCGCCAGCTCCGCGGCGCTGCCGAACGGCCGCGTGACGCGCGCGGCCAGCCACGCCGCCGGACCGATGATCCGCGGCCCGAGCAGCCCCACGCCCGCGCAGAACAGGATCAGCACCAGGAACGCCGACTGGCCCGCCTTCTCGGCCGGCAGCGTGGAGACCACCGCGCTCAGCACGCCGCCGCCGGCGAGCGCGAGCACCCCGAGCGGGGTACGGACCACCCCGAGCCCCCGCCGCCCCGAGGCGGCCTCCGCCAGGGCCCGCGCGGGGCGCAGCCAGGTGAACCGCGCGGCGGCGCCCATGCCCGCGAGCGCCGACGTCACGGCCGCGACCGCCAGGCAGACCGGCAGCGCGAGCAGGGTGAAACGGAACCGCACCTCCGCCGGGATCAGGCCGTGCCCCGCCAGCGCCGCGAACCACCAGCGCGCCACCAGGACGCCGAGCCCGCACCCCGCCACCGCCGAGGGGACCGCCGCCGCGAGCGCCTGTACGGCCACGGCGCGCCGCAGCTGCCGGGGCCGGGCGCCGATCGCCCGGAGCATCGCGAACTCGCGGTGCTGCTGGGCCACGGCCGTGCCCATGGTCGACACGATCACGAATATCGACAGATAGACCGAGCCGATCAGCATGACGGCGGCCATGGCGCCCACGCCGTTCGCGTCCAGGGTCCTGCGGGCGGCGGCGGAGAGGCCGTCGGCGCCGGTGGCCGTCAGCATGGTCGTCGACGCGCTGACGACCGTGGCGGCGAACAGCGCGGCGACGGCGGTGCCGACGAAGGCGGGCCGGTGGCCGCGCAGAGCGGCGCGCGCCAGTCCGTTGGGCATGGAGGGACCTCTCGCGGTGAGCATGACGGGATCACCGTCCACCCTCCGGTCCGCGGCGCTTCCAGGGCCATGGAGCGTCCACCCCGAACAGGGGTGGGGCTGTCCCCAGGGCCGCCCCAGGTGCTCTCCAGGGGCTCCCCGTACCGTCCCCGGAGGCGCTCCGGGGCGGCGCACCCAGGGGGTGGCCGTCGCAAGCGGGCCCCGGAACCTCGTATGGTCGTATCCGTGTTGGAGGAGATGCGGATTCGTTCACTGGGCGTCATTGATGACGCCGTCGTCGAGCTGTCGCCCGGTTTCACCGCGGTGACCGGCGAGACCGGCGCCGGCAAGACCATGGTCGTCACCAGCCTCGGCCTGCTGCTCGGCGGACGCGCCGACCCCGCCCTCGTGCGGATCGGGGCCAAGGCCGCGGTGGTGGAGGGACGGATCGTCGTCGCGGACGGCTCGGCCGCGGCCGTACGGGCCGTGGAGGCGGGCGCCGAACTCGACGACGGCGCGCTCCTGATCAGCCGCACGCTCTCCGCCGAGGGCCGCTCCCGCGCCCACGTGGGCGGCCGGAGCGTGCCCGTGGGGCTGCTCGCGGAGCTGGCGGACGACCTCGTCGCCGTGCACGGGCAGACCGACCAGCAGGGGCTGCTGCGCCCGGCCCGGCAGCGCGAGGCGCTCGACCGGTACGCCGGGGACGCGGTGGCGGCGCCGCTCGCGAAGTACTCCGGGGCGTACCGGCGGCTGCGGGCGATCGCCGCCGAGCTGGAGGAGCTGACCACGCGCGCGCGGGAGCGCGCCCAGGAGGCGGGGCTGCTGCGGTTCGGCCTCGACGAGGTCGCCGCCGTCGAGCCGCTTCCCGGAGAAGACGCCGAACTCGCCGCCGAGGCCGAGCGCCTCGGCCATGCCGAGTCCCTCGCCTCCGCCGCGGCCATAGCGCACGCCGCGCTCGCCGGGAACCCCGAGGACCCGGAGGGCGTCGACGCCGCCACCCTCGCCGGCGGCGCGCACCGCGCCCTGGAGGCCGTACGCGCCCACGACCCGGCGCTCGCGGCCCTCGCCGACCGGCTCGGCGAGGTCGGCATCCTGCTCGCCGACGTGGCGGGGGAGCTGGCCGGCTACGCGGACAACCTGGACGCCGACCCGCTGCGGCTCGCGGCCGTGGAGGAGCGCCGCGCGGCGCTCACCGCGCTGACGCGCAAGTACGGCCAGGACATCGCCGCCGTCCTGGCCTGGGCCGAGGAGAGCGCCGCCCGCCTCACCGAGCTGGAGGGCGACGACGACCGGATCGCCGAACTCACCGGCGAGCGCGACGCGCTGCGCGCCGAGCTCGGCGGTCTGGCGCAGGCCCTCACCGACGCCCGCACCGAAGCGGCGAAGCGATTCGCCGGGGCGGTCACCGCGGAGCTGGCGGAGCTGGCCATGCCGCACGCGCGGGTGTCCTTCGAGATCCGGCAGGCGCCCGCGGCCGACGAGGAGTCCGGCATCGAGGTGGGCGGGCGCGTCGTCGCGTACGGGCCGCACGGCGCCGACGAGGTCGAACTGCACCTCGCCCCGCACCCCGGCGCGCAGCCCCGGCCGATCGCCAAGGGCGCGTCCGGCGGCGAGCTGTCGCGGGTGATGCTCGCGGTGGAGGTGGTCTTCGCGGGCTCGGACCCCGTGCCGACGTACCTCTTCGACGAGGTCGACGCGGGCGTCGGCGGCAAGGCGGCCGTCGAGGTGGGCCGCCGCCTCGCCCGGCTCGCCAAGACCGCGCAGGTCGTGGTGGTCACCCACCTGCCGCAGGTCGCCGCCTTCGCCGACCGGCACCTGGTGGTGGAGAAGACGAACGACGGCTCCGTGACGCGCAGCGGCGTCCAGGCGATGACCGGCGAGGACCGGGTGCGCGAGCTGTCCCGGATGCTGGCGGGCCAGGAGGACTCGGAGCTGGCGCGGGCGCATGCCGAGGAGTTGCTGGCGGCGGCTCGTACGGGAGGCTGAGAGGGCACGCGCGCACGGCGGGCCTTCTGTGGGTCTTCTGAGAGAGCAGCGCCGCAAACTCACCCATGCGACTGATTTTGTGGACGTACGGGCGAGGCCGAGCCGGAAACCGGCGGCGGCGGTGACGGGATGCCGGTGCGGGCTGGCATCCTGGGGCCGGCGCACTCTTCGCGCGGAAGCGGCCGGTCCGCACGCGCGCGGGCGCCTTCGTTCCGGAATTCCTCGACCCGAACCCCGTCGAACCGACTCAGGAGCTCCCCCCGCGTGAGCAGCACACCGGCACCACCGCACGGGCAGCAGCCGCTGCACGCCGTCCAGGTGCTGGGCACGGGCAGCTCGGGCAGCGGGGCGCACGTCAGATCGCTGGCCGCGGGGCTCGTCGCGCGCGGACTGCGGATCACGGTCTGCGCACCGCAGGGCGCGGGCGACGGATACGGATTCGCGGACGCCGGGGCGCGGTTCACGCCGCTGCGGACGCGTACGGACCCGGGGGCCGTCGCCGCGCTGCGCGCCGCGTGCGCGGAGGCCGACGTCGTGCACGCGCACGGGCTGCGCTCCGGGCTGCTCGCCTCGCTCGCGCTGCGCGGCAGGGCGACGCCGCTGGTCGTCACGTGGCACACCAGGCCCGCGGCGGACGGCGCGCGCGCCCGCCTCGTGCGCCTGACCGAGCGCAGGGTGACGCGCGCCGCCGCCGTCGTGCTCGGCGCGTCCTCGGACCTCGTGGAGCGCGCCCGTGGCCGAGGGGCGCGCGACGCCAGGCTCGCGCCGGTGGCGCTGCCCGTGCCGAACGCCGTGCCGGACGCGGAGGACGACCCCTCGGGGCACAAGACGCGGGCGGACATCGGCGCCGTGGGCCGCCCGCTGCTGCTGGCAGTCGGCCGGCTGGACAAGGGCCGGGGGTACGGAACGCTGCTGGACGCCGCCGGCTCCTGGCGCTCGCTCGACCCCGAACCGCTGCTGGTCATCGCCGGAGAGGGCGGCCGGCGCGCCGAGTTGCAGCGCCGCATCGAGGAGGAGGCCCTGCCGGTGCTGCTGCTGGGCCGCCGCGAGGACGTACCGGACCTGCTGGCCGCCGCCGACCTCGCCGTCCTCCCGAGCCGCTGGGAGGCGCGCCCCCTGCTGGCCCACGAGGCGCTGCACGCGGGCGTGCCCCTGGTCGCCACGGCCGTCGGCGGCGTCCCGGAACTGGTGGGCGACGCCGCCGAACTGGTCCCCTACGGCGATGCCGACGCCCTCGCCGCGGCGGTCACCGGCCTCCTCGCGGACCCCGAGCGGCGCGCCGAACTGGCGAGCGCCGGGCGGCTGCGGGCCGCGCAGTGGCCGACGGAGGACGACACGGTCGCCCAAGTGCTCAGCGTCTACGACGAATTGGCGCAGAGCCGGGCGAACTGACGCGAGGCGTCCGGCGGATGGCGGGCGGCCCCGCTACTTCACATGGCGGCGCGCCCGCAGCGCCAGGCTCAGGGCCAGGGCCGTCTGCGGGTCGTCCAGGTCGCTGCCGAGCAGACGCGCGATGCGGGCCAGGCGGTCGTAGAGGGTCTGGCGGTTGAGGTGGAGTTCGCGGGCGGTCTCCGCCTTGCGGCCCGCGTGGGCCAGGTACGTCTCCAGGGTCGGCAGCAACGGCGGGCGCGCCGAGCGGTCGTGGGCCAGGAGGGGGCCGATCACCCGCTCGACGAACGCCGTCAGATCGCCGTGCGCGCGCAGCCGCCACAGCAGCAGGTCCACGTCCAGCCGCCGCACGTCGTGCCACGGCCGCGGCGCGAGCCCCTCGGCCGCCGTCGCGGCCTCCGCCGCGTGCCGCAGCCCCGGTCCGGCGGCGGCCCAGTCGCCCGCCAGGCCCACGACGATCACCGGCCGGGACCCGGACCGCTCCGTCCAGGTCCGCTCGACCCCGGCCCGCAGCGCCGCCGCCACCCGTTCGGCGACCGCCGCCCGCTCGGTCCCCGCCCGCAGCCCGACCAGCAGCGGAAGCCGGCCCTCCGGCAGCCGCACCCCCAGCAGTACGGGCGCGCCGACCGACGCCAACTCCTCCTGGACCGCGCACGCCAGCGCCGCCCAGCTGTCCGACGCGTCGAGGAACGCGGGCTCCGCCGCCGGCCGCAGCACGACCGGCAGCAGCGGGCCGTCCCCCGGCTTGAAGCCCAGCACCCGCGCCTGCGCGGGCGCGTCGGCCGCCTCGATCCGGCCCTCCGCCAGATCGGCGAGGAAATCGCCGCGCCCGCGCGCCGCCAACTCCTCCTCCTGCCGCGCCTGGAGGAGCACGACCGCCAGCAGCCCCGCCGTACGGTCGGCGGCGATCCGGTGTACGGGCGCGAGCGGCGCGTTCACCGGCAGCACCGTCAGCCGGGCCCGGACCGCGCCCGGCCCGTGCCCGCCGCCGGGGATGTCCGCGACGACGCTGCCCGCCGGCGGCTCGGGGCGCGGCGCCGCGCGCTGGGCCCGCAGCCCGTCCCACACCTGGAGCGGATCGGCCGCCCCCGGCTGCGGGCCGGGCCCGGCCGCGTACAGCAGCCGCCCGTCGGGCGTCTCCAGGAAGACCGGGTTCCCCGCGAACTCGGCGAACAGCCGCAGGATCTCGGGCACGCCCCCGCCGTTCAGCAGCGCCTCCGTGCCGCGCCGGTGCACCTCCTCGGCGCGGCGCAGCAGCGCGTAGTGCTCGTTGACGATCTCGGTGTGGATCTCCTCCGTCACCGCGACGAACGGCACTTCGCGGTGCAGCTGCACCAGCGGCAGCCCGTACGAGCGCGCCGTGTCGACGACCGCGGCGGGCAGCGCCGCGAACCGCCCGCCCAACTCGACGACGAGCGCCGCGATGTCCCGGTCCGCGAGCCTGCGCACGAAGGAGCGCTGCTCGGCGGCGCGGCTGCCCAGGCCGATGCCGGTCGTCAGCAGCAGTTCGCCGCCCTTGAGGAGCGCCGCGATGTTCGGCGTCTCCCCGGCGTGCACCCAGCGCACGGGCCGCTCCAGGCGGTCGGCGGCGGCCATGACCTCGGGGAGCCCGCGGCGCAGCGCGGGCAGTTCCAGGGCCCGCGCCACCGTGATCGTCCCCTGTGGGCCGGGGTCGGGGCCGTGCGATTCCATGGTCACAGACGGTACTCGGCCGTGGCCGGAAACGGCATCCGACCAGGACCGCCACACCTGCTCAGTGCTGCCCATACGCTGTTGCGCATGACCGAAGCCGCCGACGCCCAGCAGACCCCGCCGACCACCGCGAAGCCGCGGGCGGCCGGGCAACCCGAAGGGGCCGAGGGGTCCGAGGGGCCCGGACGCTCCATACCCGCCCCGCCCGACCTCGCCGCCGTCCAGCGGCGCACGGTCAAGGTCCTCATGTCGGCCCAGGTCGTCGCCGGCATCGGCATGGGCTCGATGCTCTCCTCCGGCGGCCTCCTCGTCGAGCACCTCACCGGCTCCGAGGGCGCCGCCGGGCTCGCCACCACCATGACCACCCTCGGCGCGGCCCTGCTGTCCGTACCGCTCGCCGCCCTCTCGCGGGCGCGCGGCCGCCGGGCCGGCCTCGGCATCGGCTGGCTGGTCGCCGCGGCGGGCGCCCTGACCGTGCTGGCCGCGGCCCGCCTCGGCTGGTTTCCGCTGATGCTCGCGGGCATGCTGCTCGTCGGCTCCGGGACCGCCGCCAACCTCCAGTCCCGCTACGCCGCCGCCGACCTCGCCACCTCCGCGACCCGCGCCCGCTCGCTGTCCCTCGTCGTCTGGTCCACGACCGTCGGCAGCGTCCTCGGCCCCAACCTGAGCGGCCCCGGCGAGGCCGTCGCCCGCGCCCTCGCGCTCCCGGAGGCCGCCGGCACCTTCGTCTTCTCCGTGGCGGCGTTCATCGCCGGCTGGGCGGTCATCCGGCTGCGGCTGCGCCCGGACCCGCTGCTGCTGGCCGCGGGCCGGGACGCGGCGGCGGTCGCGGGCCCCGCCGCCCGGCAGCCCGCGTTTTTCGCCCGTATGAGCACCGCCATCCGCCATGTGGCCACCCGGCCGGCCGCCCTGACCGGGCTCACGGCACTGGTGATCGGCCACGCGGTGATGGTGTCGGTGATGACGATGACGCCCGTGCACCTCGCCCACCACGGGGCGTCGCTCAGCGTCGTCGGGTTCACGATCAGCCTGCACATCGCCGGGATGTACGCGCTGTCGCCGCTGGTGGGATGGGCCGCCGACCGGCTCGGCCGGGTGCCCGTGATCCTGCTCGGGCAGGCGGTCTACGTCGTCGCGACGCTCCTCGCGGGCACCTCCGGCGGCGACCGCCGGGCGGTCACCGCGGGGCTCTTCCTGCTCGGCGTCGGCTGGTCCTGCGCCACGGTCGCGGGCTCCACGCTGCTCACCGAGTCCATCGACGCCGAACACCGCTCCGAGGTCCAAGGGGCGTCCGACACCCTCATGAACCTCGTCGGAGCGGCGGGCGGCGCGCTCTCCGGCGGCCTCGTGGCCGTCGTCGGCTACGGCGGCCTCAACGCCGCCGCAGCCGTGCTCGTCCTGCCCGTCAGCGCCTGCGCGCTGTTCTTCAGCCTACGAACGCGCTCGACGCCGTGAGCCGCAGCGCCGTGTCGATCAGCGGAACATGGCTGAACGCCTGCGGGAAATTGCCCACTTGGCGCTGGAGCCGGGGGTCCCACTCCTCGGCGAGCAGCCCGAGGTCGTTGCGGAGCGAGAGCAGCTTCTCGAACAGCTTGCGCGCCTCGTCCACCCGGCCGATCATCGCGAGGTCGTCGGCGAGCCAGAACGAGCAGGCCAGGAACGCCCCCTCGTCGCCCTCCAGCCCGTCCACGCCCGCGTCATCGCCGCTCGTCGGGTAGCGCAGCACGAAGCCGTCCTCCGTGGACAGCTCCCGCTGGATCGCCTCGATGGTGCCGATGACCCGCTTGTCGTCCGGCGGCAGGAACCCCATCTGCGGGATGAGCAGCAAGGACGCGTCCAGCTCCTTGGACCCGTACGACTGGGTGAAGGTGTTCCGCTCCTTGTCGTACCCCTTCTCGCAGACGTCGCGGTGGATGTCGTCGCGCAGCTCGCGCCACTTCTCCAACGGGCCGTCCACATCACCCGATTCGATGAGCTTGATGGTCCGGTCGACCGCCACCCAGGCCATCACCTTCGAGTGCACGAAGTGCCGGCGCGGGCCGCGCACCTCCCAGATGCCCTCGTCCGGCTCGTCCCAGTGCGCCTCCAGATACTGGATCAGCTTGAGCTGGAGGACGCTCGCGTAGTCGTTGCGGGCCAGGCCCGTCATGTGCGCGAGGTGCAGCGCCTCGGTGACCTCGCCGTAGACGTCCAGCTGGAGCTGGCCGGCCGCGCCGTTGCCGATCCGCACCGGCCCCGACTCCTCGTACCCCGGCAGCCACGACAGCTCGGCCTCGCCCAGCTCCCGCTCGCCCGCGATCCCGTACATGATCTGCAGGTTCTCCGGGTCGCCCGCCACGGCCCGCAGCAGCCACTCGCGCCAGGCGCGGGCCTCCTCGCGGTAGCCCGTGCGCAGCAGCGAGGACAGGGTGATGGCCGCGTCCCGCAGCCAGGTGAAGCGGTAGTCCCAGTTGCGGGAGCCGCCGATGTCCTCGGGCAGCGAGGTGGTCGGCGCCGCCACGATGCCGCCGGTCGGGGCGTAGGTCAGCGCCTTGAGGGTGATGAGCGAACGGACGACGGCGTCCCGGTAGGGCCCGTGGTACGTACAGTGCTCCACCCACTCCCGCCAGAAGTCCTCCGTCGCCTCCAGCGCGCCCTCCGGTTCGGGCAGCGCGGGCGGCTCCTTGTGCGAGGGCTCCCAGCTGATGGTGAAGGCGACCCGTTCGCCCGGCGCGACGGTGAAGTCCGCGTAGGTCGTCAGGTCCTTGCCATAGGTCTCCGCGTCGGTGTCGAACCACACCGAGTCGGGACCGGCGACGGCCACCGTGCGGCCGTCCGCGCCCGTGTGCACCCACGGCACGACCCGGCCGTAGGAGAAGCGCATCCGCAGCGCGGAGCGCATCGGCACCCGTCCGCTGACGCCCTCCACGATCCGGATGAGCTGCGGCGCTCCGTCGCGCGGCGGCATGAAATCGATCACTCGGACCGTGCCGCGCGGCGTGTCCCACTCGGATTCCAGTACGAGGGAGTCCCCTCTGTAGCGGCGCCGGTCGGCCGGCGGCGGCGTGGCCCCGGACGCATGGGCGGGGCCGATGCGCCAGAAGCCGTGCTCGTCGCTGCCGAGCAGTCCGGCGAAAACGGCATGGGAGTCAAAACGAGGGAGGCACAGCCAGTCGGCTGTTCCATCCCGGCAGACGAGGGCGGCGGTCTGCATATCGCCAATCAGTGCGTAATCCTCGATGCGCCCGGCCACGTGCATCTCCAGTCGAACGGCCACGTCGCCCCGAAGGGCTCTCTTGCGGTCAAGCGATCTTCGACGAGCTCTTGTTCCGGGAAGGGGCGGGGTAGTGCCATGCCGGCCGGCTCGCTGCTGTGTCCGTGCAGGATACGACGCCCAGTTGGTGTGACGCGCGACGGTCGGGACAGGAACCTGAGCCGAATGGGTGGCCTGTGACCTCGCCGCTACACAGGGGTCCCACCCTCGCTACGCAGGGGTCCCCGCGCCGCTACGCAGGGCTCATGCCGTGCCGCCGGAGGCCCTCGGGAGTCGCCGGAAGCGACCGCCCCAGGTCGCTGATACCCTGGTAGCCCGTGGACCGGTGGGAGCAGAACCCCCGAACCGCAGCGACGGCGGCCCCCGGAAATCCGGGCTGACGCCGGTTCGCACTTCACCTCGCGACCACGGGAGCCCCCTCTTGGCCATTGCCGCAAAGCCCACGACGACCAAGCACCTCTTCGTCACCGGGGGTGTCGCCTCCTCGCTCGGCAAGGGCCTCACCGCCTCCAGCCTGGGCGCGCTGCTCAAGGCTCGGGGCCTGCGGGTCACGATGCAGAAGCTCGACCCGTACCTGAACGTCGACCCGGGCACGATGAACCCGTTCCAGCACGGCGAGGTGTTCGTCACCAACGACGGCGCCGAGACGGACCTGGACATCGGCCACTACGAGCGGTTCCTCGACGTCGACCTCGACGGGTCCGCCAACGTCACCACCGGCCAGGTCTACTCCACCGTGATCGCCAAGGAGCGGCGCGGCGAGTACCTGGGCGACACGGTGCAGGTCATCCCGCACATCACCAACGAGATCAAGCACCGCGTCCGGCGGATGGCCACCGACGACGTCGACGTCGTCATCACCGAGGTCGGCGGCACCGTCGGCGACATCGAGTCGCTGCCGTTCCTGGAGGCCGTGCGCCAGACCCGGCACGAGGTCGGCCGCGACAACGTCTTCGTCGTGCACATCTCGCTGCTCCCGTACATCGGCCCGTCCGGCGAGCTGAAGACCAAGCCGACCCAGCACTCGGTCGCCGCCCTGCGCAACATCGGCATCCAGCCGGACGCCATCGTGCTGCGCGCCGACCGCGACGTGCCGACCGCCATCAAGCGCAAGATCTCGCTGATGTGCGACGTCGACGAGGACGCGGTGGTGGCCTGCAAGGACGCGCCGTCGATCTACGACATCCCGAAGGTGCTGCACACCGAGGGCCTGGACGCCTACGTGGTGCGCCGCCTCGACCTGCCGTTCCGCGACGTGGACTGGACCCAGTGGGACGACCTGCTCAAGCGCGTCCACGAGCCGAAGCACGAGGTCAAGGTCGCGCTGGTCGGCAAGTACATCGACCTGCCGGACGCCTACCTCTCGGTCACCGAGGCGATCCGGGCCGGCGGCTTCGCCAACCAGGCCCGCGTGAAGATCAAGTGGGTCACCTCCGACGACTGCACCACCCCGGCCGGCGCCCAGGAGCAGCTCGGCGACTGCGACGCGGTCTGCATCCCCGGCGGCTTCGGCGACCGCGGCGTCAACGGCAAGGTCGGCGCGATCACCTTCGCCCGTGAACGCGGCATCCCGCTGCTCGGCCTCTGCCTGGGCCTCCAGTGCGTGGTCATCGAGGCGGCGCGCAACCTCGCGGGCATCGAGGGCGCCAACTCCACCGAGTTCGACCCGGCCACCGCCAACCCGGTCATCTCCACCATGGCCGAGCAGCTCGACATCGTCGCCGGCGAGGGCGACATGGGCGGCACGATGCGGCTCGGCATGTACCCGGCGAAGCTCGCCGAGGGCTCCATCGTGCGCGAGACCTACGACGACCAGCCGTACGTGGAGGAGCGCCACCGCCACCGCTACGAGGTCAACAACTCCTACCGCGCGGACCTGGAGAAGAAGGCCGGGCTCCAGTTCTCCGGCACCTCCCCGGACAACAAGCTGGTGGAGTACGTCGAGTACCCGCGCGACGTGCACCCCTTCCTGGTCGCCACGCAGGCGCACCCGGAGCTGCGCTCCCGCCCGACCCGCCCGCACCCGCTCTTCGCGGGCCTGGTGAAGGCGGCCGTCAAGCGGCAGCAGGGCTGACCTATACGGTGGACCGGGGTGCGGGCGTTTTGCGGCCCGTGCCCCGGTTCCGTCGTTCAGGAGGACGTACATGGGTATCAAGGACACCGCCGCCGAGTGGCAGGTCACCGCGACCGCGACGCCGTTCGTCGGGAACAAGACCAGTGTCCGTACGGACGAGGTCGTCATGCCGGACGGCGCCGCCGTCACGCGTGACTATCAGGTCCACCCCGGTTCCGTCGCCGTCCTCGCCCTCGACGACGAGCAGCGCGTGCTGGTCCTCAACCAGTACCGGCACCCGGTACGGCACAAGCTCTGGGAGATCCCGGCCGGGCTCCTCGACATCCCCGGCGAGAACCCGCTGCACGCCGCGCAGCGGGAGCTGTACGAGGAGGCCCACGTCAAGGCCGAGGACTGGCGCGTCCTCACCGACGTCTACACCACGCCCGGCGGCTGCGACGAGGCCGTACGGATCTTCCTCGCCCGCGGCGTCTCCGAGGTGGAGGGCGAGCGCTTCGAGGTCTCCGAGGAAGAGGCCGACATGGAACTCGCCCGCGTCCCGCTCCCCGACCTCGTCCGCGGCGTCCTCGCCGGCGACCTCCACAACAACTGCCTGGTGGTAGGCGCCCTTTCGCTCCAGGCCGCGATGGCGGGCGACGGCCTCGACGCGCTCCGCCCCGCGGACGCGCCGTGGCCGGCCCGGCCGTTCACCGCCTGACGCCAGATGTCAGGCGCCCGGGGCGGCCCCGTCGGAGGCGGACCGATGCGCTGATCCGATTGAGTGATCCGGGGGGCGTGCGCTGCCGGAGCGTCGGCGCCGGGTGAACTAGGCTCGTGAAGTTCCCGCTCGCAGCCGCGGCGGGCTCGTACGCGCGAGTGGACGGGAGCGTGGCGCGTGACGGATCAGGCGGTGGGGGAGCACAGGGCCGGGGGGCGTACGGCCGCTGCCACCGCGGTGGCGCCGCGCGCGTTCTACGGGCGGCAGCGCGAGCTCAAGGCGCTGCGGTCGGACATCGGCCGGGCCGGGCTCGACACCATCTCCGGACGCAAGGCGCCCCGCAGCCGGGTGCTGCTCATCGCGGGCCGCCCCGGCTCCGGGCGCACCGCGCTCGCCGAGGAACTGGCCCGGCGGCTGGCCGGGGACTACCCGGACGGGGTGCTGCGGGCGCGGCTCACGGAGCCCGGCGGCGAGCCCGTACCGGTCGAGCGGGCCGCCCGCGAACTGCTCGGCACGCTCGGCGTGGGCTCGGTGCCCGGCGCCGGCGAGGACGAGCTGTCCGAAGCGCTGCGGGCCGCCCTCGACAAGCGGCGCGTGCTGCTGCTGCTCGACGACGCGGCCGGCGCCGAGCAGGTCGACGCGCTGCTCCCGGACGCCCCGGACTCGCTGCTCGTGGCCGTCGCGCAGGGGCCGCTCACCGGTGTTCCGGACGTGCGGCCGTGCACCCTGGGCGGGCTCGGCAAGGGCGCGGCCGTGGAGCTGATCGGGCGGTTCGCGGGTTCGACCCGCATCACCTGCGACCCGGTCTCCGCGGATTCGGTCGTGGAGGAGTGCGGCGGGCAGCCCGCCGCCCTGGTCCTGGTCGGCGGCTGGCTGGCCGCCCGGCCCAAGGCGTCCGTCGCGGACGTCGTCAATCTGCTGCGGGAGATGCCGGAGGACGAGGGGCAGGAGAGCGGCGGCAGGCCGCTGGCCCGCGCCTTCCGGCTCGCGTACGAGTCGCTGCCCGCGCCCGCCGCCCGGATACTGCGGCTGCTCGCGCTGGCCCCGGCGGGGCTGGCCGACGCCCACACCGCCTCCGCGCTCGCCGGCTGCTCGGTCTCCGCGGCCCAGTCCACGCTGGAGGACTTCGTCGCGCAGGGGCTGCTGCACCCGGCGGACCCGGCGGGCCAGGACGCGGCTGCGCCGCCGCAGTACCAGGTGCCCGGCGCGCTGCATCCGATGCTGCGGGCGCTGCTCGCCGCGCAGGAGCGCCCGGCGGAGGCGGAGCTGGCCCGCGCGCGGATGCTGGAACGGACCGTACGGCAGCTGCACTCCTGCCGGGCGGTCACCGAGCCCGCGGACTCCGCGGCGCGCAAGAGGCTCGCCGAGGCGCCCCGCGCGCTGCGCTTCGACTCCGCGGACGAGGCCGCGCGATGGCTGCGGCTGCGCCGCCCCGCCCTGCTCGCGGCGGCCCGGCTCGCGGTCCGCGACGGCCAACTCGACACCCTGGCGCGGCGGTTGGTCTCCGCGCTGGCGCGGGCGCTGACCGCCCATCAGGGCCCGGAGGAGGCCGCTCCGGAGCTCTACGGCCTCCACCAACTCGTCCTGGACGTCGCGGGCCGCCGCCGGATGCCGATGGAGAAGGCCGCGGCGCTGCTGAACCTCGGCGATCTGGACGCGCGCGCGGAGCGTACGGAGGGCGCGCTGGTCCGCTACCGGGAGGCGCTGGTGGCGGCGCGGGAGGCCGGGGACCCGTACGCGACCGGCCGCGCGCTGGAGTCCATCGCGGCCTCGTACCACGCGATGGGCGACTGGCAGCGGGCCGCCGACTGGTACGGGCGGGCGCTGGAGCTGCGGCTGACGCGCGGTGAACTCGCCGACGAGGCGCGGCTGTACGGGCGGCTCGGCGCGGTGCACACCTATGCCGGGCGCTTCGGCGAGGCGCTGCGCGACTGGCGGGCGGCGGCGGCCGCCTGCCGCAGGCTGCGGGACCTGCCCGGCCACGCGCGGGCGCTCAGCGAGACGGCCCGGGTGCAGGAGTACGCGGGCCGGCCGCAGGAGGCGCTGCGGACCTGCCAGGAGGCGCTGGAGTGCGCGCGCGAGGCGGGCGACGTGCGGTTGCAGGCGGCGGTGCGGCTGCGGCTGGCGGACACCCTGGAGCGGCTCGGCGACCCGGCCGCGGCCGGAGTGCACCGGGCCGGGGCGGAGGCGCTGCTCGGGGCGCCGGTGGGCCCGGTAGGGGAAGCGGAAGGCGCAGAACCACTCTCGACCTACGAAATCAGTAGCTCATCTAGTGAAGATTAGTGCTTTGCAAGGCTAGACACCACGAGATCCTTCATTAGACTGGCCGCGCCGCGGGCGCCGCGGTCTGCTCTGGTGTGCCGTGGCATATCCGGATTAGCCTGTCATTCTCCGATACAAGGACCGTGATCGACGTGAAGGTCGGCATCCCCCGCGAGGTCAAGAACAACGAATTCCGCGTGGCCATCACCCCCGCCGGCGTGCATGAGCTGGTGCGCCACGGCCACCACGTCTACGTGGAGCGGAATGCCGGAGCCGGCTCCTCCATCACGGACGCGGAGTACACCGCCGCGGGCGCGACCATCCTGGAGACGGCCGACGAGGTCTGGGCCACCGCCGACCTGCTGCTGAAGGTCAAGGAGCCGATCGCGGAGGAGTACCACCGGCTCCGCAAGGGTCAGACCCTCTTCACCTACCTCCACCTCGCCGCCTCCCGGGAGTGCACGGACGCCCTGCTGGAGTCCGGCACCACCGCCATCGCCTACGAGACCGTCGAGACCGCGAACCGCCAGCTGCCGCTGCTCGCCCCGATGTCCGAGGTCGCGGGCCGGCTCGCCCCGCAGGTCGGCGCGTACCACCTGATGCGCGCGGCCGGCGGCCGCGGCGTGCTGCCGGGCGGCGTCCCCGGCGTCGCCGCCGGCAAGGCCGTCGTCATCGGCGGCGGCGTCTCCGGCTGGAACGCCGCGCAGATCGCCGTCGGCATGGGCTTCCACGTCACGCTGCTCGACAAGGACATCAACAAGCTGCGCGAGGCCGACAAGGTATTCGGCACCAAGGTGCAGACGATCGCCTCCAACGCCTACGAGCTGGAGAAGGCCGTCCTCGACGCCGACCTCGTGATCGGCGCGGTGCTCATCCCCGGCGCCAAGGCCCCGAAGCTGGTCACCAACGAGCTGGTCTCCCGGATGAAGCCCGGAAGTGTCCTTGTCGACATTGCGATCGACCAGGGCGGCTGCTTCGAGGACTCCAAGCCGACCACGCACGCCGAGCCGACCTTCCCGGTCCACGACTCGGTCTTCTACTGCGTCGCGAACATGCCGGGCGCGGTCCCGCACACCTCCACGCACGCGCTGACCAACGCCACGCTGCCCTACATCGTGGAGCTGGCGAACCGCGGCTGGCGCGAGGCGCTGAGCCGCGACGCCGCCCTCGCCAAGGGGCTCAACACCCATGAGGGCCAGGTCACTTACGCCTCCGTCGCCGAGGCGCACGACCTGCCGCACGTGGAGCTGAGCGTCCTCCTCGGCTGACGCGCGAGCGTCGCCGGTCAACGTGACGCGCCCGGCCGGACCTTGCGAAACGGGGTCCGGCCGGGCCGTTTCGCGCCGATTCGCCCTCCCGCGAAATCTCCGGAACGACCTCCGTACACCCTTGACAGAGGGGTGTTCGATTGCCGACACATCGTGCCGTCTCCGGCGGATTGTGTTGCTGCGGAAGGCCGACACGCCATAGAGTCGGCCACCGTCGGCATGGTGCCACGCTGACCTATCGAGATGTTTCCTGGTCACCAAGGAGGTAGGACGACTTGTGAATGAGTCGACATTTGCTCCCGGGGGTGGTCAACCAGGAATGCCTGCACAGGGCCAGAGCGCCTCGGGGTTCCAGGCTGTCGGCTCCGTCGCTGTCCACACCTTCGAAGCGCAGAGCACGACCACAGCCCCCCAGAGCATGGATGGCCCCCACGTGAACGCCATGGCCGGCGACCACGGCGGCACGGACTCCGCCCGTCTCGCCGACTACGACGAAGTCCCCCAGGGGCACTTCTACGACCCCGACGCCGAGTACGAACCCGATCCGGAGTACGCAGCCACGCTGGCCCCCGACGCAGCCCGACAGCGCCGGGAGCGAGTCGGCCCCACCGGCCGTCCGCTCCCGTACTTCCCCATTCCGGGACCGCTGACCGACCACGGCCCCGCGAAGATCATCGCGATGTGCAACCAGAAGGGCGGGGTCGGCAAGACCACCTCGACCATTAACCTGGGCGCCGCGCTCGCGGAGTACGGACGCCGGGTGCTGCTCGTCGACTTCGACCCGCAGGGCGCCCTCTCCGTCGGCCTCGGCGTCAACCCGATGGAGCTCGACCTCACCGTCTACAACCTGCTCATGGAGCGGGGCATGGCGGCCGACGAGGTGCTCCTGAAGACGGCCGTGCCCAACATGGACCTGCTGCCCAGCAATATCGATTTGTCAGCCGCTGAAGTGCAGTTGGTCAGCGAGGTCGCCCGCGAGTCCACGCTCCAGCGGGCCCTCAAGCCGCTCATGGCGGACTACGACTACATCGTCATCGACTGCCAGCCCTCGCTGGGCCTGCTCACCGTCAACGCGCTCACCGCCGCGCACAAGGTCATCGTGCCGCTGGAATGCGAGTTCTTCGCGCTGCGCGGCGTCGCGCTGCTCACCGAGACCATCGAGAAGGTCCAGGAGCGGCTCAACCCCGAGCTGGAGCTCGACGGCATCCTCGCCACCATGTACGACTCGCGGACCGTGCACAGCCGCGAGGTCCTCGCCCGCGTGGTCGAGGCGTTCGACGAGCACGTCTACCACACGGTCATCGGCCGCACCGTCCGGTTCCCCGAGACCACGGTCGCGGGCGAGCCGATCACCACGTACGCGTCCAACTCCGTCGGCGCGGCCGCCTACCGACAGCTCGCCAGGGAGGTGCTCGCCCGGTGTCACGCCGAGTGAGTCTGCCCGGAGCCGACGAGCTGTTCCGCACCACCGGGGGCACGGCGCTCCAGCCCTCGTCGCCGCGCAGGCCCGCGAACGGCGAGCAGCCGCCGCGGGTGCCGGGACCGGCCGCGGAGCCCGACGCCCCCGCGCAGCCCGAGGCCGCGAACGGCGCCGGGGACCGGCCCGCCCGGCCGGGCGCCGCCGAGCCCGAGCACGGCGGGCGCGACGCCGCCGCCGCGCCGGGCGCGGGCCAGGACACGTCCGCCGAGCGCCGTACGGCCCCGGCGCCCGCCGCCGCCCAGGAACGGCCCAAGGGCCGCCAGCCGCAGCCCGAGCAGGGCTCCACCGCGGCGGCGCGCCGCCGGGCCCGGGCGGCCAACCGCCGCCCGAGCGGCCGCGAGCGCCACGACGAGAAGATCACGGTGTATGTCTCCGCCGAGGAGCTCATGGACCTCGAACACGCCCGGCTGGTGCTGCGCGGCGAGCACGGCCTCGCCGTCGACCGCGGCCGCATCGTGCGCGAGGCCGTCGCGGTCGTCCTCGCCGATCTGGAGTCGCGGGGCGACGCGAGCATCCTGGTGCGCCGATTGCGCGGTCGCTGACCGCGGGGGGCGGTAGCCTGCCCGTCTGCTGCCGGGCCCGCGCGTCCGTCGCGCCCCCGCCCGCCACCGCCCGATGGACCACGATGCCCCCGACCACCGACGCCGACAGCTCCGCCGCCGCCCCGGCCGTACCGCCCCGCCGAACGCTGGGGCGGGGGCCGGGGGCGGACGAGGAGCCCGCAGCGGCGGAGGCGGGGAACGCGGAGGCGGCGGAGGGGGAAGACCCGAGCACCGAGACCGCGGGTGCCGTGGACGCGGACGCCGAGAACACGGGGACCGAGAACGCGGGTGCTGCGGACGACCGGCGCTTCACCGTCCGGCTCGACAACTTCGAAGGCCCCTTCGACCTCCTCCTCCAGCTGATCTCGAAGCACAAGATGGACGTGACCGAGGTCGCGCTCTCCCGCGTCACCGACGAGTTCATGGCGCACATCCGGGCCATGGGCGCCGACTGGGACCTCGACCAGACCACCGAGTTCCTGGTCGTCGCCGCGACCCTGCTGGACCTCAAGGCCGCCCGGCTGCTGCCGGCCGCCGAGGTGGAGGACGAGGCGGACCTCGCCCTGCTGGAGGCGCGGGACCTGCTGTTCGCGCGGCTGCTCCAGTACCGCGCCTACAAGCGGATCGCGGAGGTCTTCAGCGGCCGTCTCCAGGACGAGGCGCGCCGCTGGCCCCGTACGGTCGGGCTGGAGCCGCACCACGCGGAGCTGCTGCCCGAGGTGGTCATCAGCATCGGCGCGGAGGGGTTCGCCAAGCTCGCGGTGCAGGCGATGCGGCCCAAGGCGAAGCCCGAGGTATACGTCGACCACATCCACGCGCCGCTGGTCAGCGTGCGCGAGCAGGCGGACGTGGTGATCGCCCGGCTGCGGGCGGCGGGCGAGGCGAGCTTCGCGCGGCTCACCGAGGACGCCGCCGACACCCTCACCGTCGTCGCCCGCTTCCTCGCGCTGCTGGAGCTGTACCGCGAGCGGATGGTCGCCCTCGACCAGGAGGAGGCGCTGGGCGCGCTGACGGTCCGGTGGACCGGGGCGGCGGCGGGGGAGGGGCCGGTCGTGGTGGCGGACGAGTTCGACCAGGGAGACGAGGCCGATGGGGCCGATGGGGCCGATGAGGAGAGCGCCGTGGAGGAGACACCGTGAACCCGCGCGATGAACCGGCGGCGGAGGCGGACGCGTACGAGATCCAGCTCCCGGAAGAGGGCGGCGAGCCCTCTCCCACCGGCGAGCCCTCTCCCACCGATGAGCCCCCTTCCCCCGGCGAGCCCTCTTCCCCCGGCGAGGACGGCGACCCCGTCGGCCTGAGCACCGTCGCGCGGCTCGACCTGGAGCCCGCGCTGGAGGCCGTGCTCATGGTCGTGGACGAGCCCGTCACCGAGGAGCACCTGGCCAAGGTCCTCCAGCGCCCCCGCCGCGAGGTCTCGGACGCGCTGCACGCGCTGTCGGCCGCGTACACCGCCCAGGGGCGCGGCTTCGACCTGCGGCTGATCGCCGGCGGCTGGCGGTTCTACACGCGCGCCGAGTACGCGGACGCCGTCGAGAGCTTCGTCCTGGACGGCCAGCAGGCCCGCCTCACGCAGGCCGCGCTGGAGACGCTGGCCGTGGTCGCGTACCGTCAGCCGGTCAGCCGTTCCCGCGTCTCGGCCGTACGCGGGGTGAACTGCGACGGCGTGATGCGGACCCTCCTCCAGCGCGGTCTGGTGCGGGAGGCGGGCACGGAACCCGAAACAGGTGCGATCCTGTACAGGACGACGAACTACTTCTTGGAGCGGATGGGTCTGCGCGGCCTGGACGAGCTGCCTGAGCTCGCCCCGTTCCTGCCGGAGGCGGACGCCGTCGAGGCGGACTCCCGTGAGGGGGTTCCGTCGTTCGACCCGGATGCACCGGACGATGCAGACAGTACCCACTCGACAACGGAACCTTGATGCGAAGCAGCGACAGGAACAGCGGCAACCGGAACCCACGGGGTGCGGGCGGCGGCAGGCGCGACGACAAGAAGCGCTCGGGCACCCCCCGGCCCGAGGAGCGCCGCTACGACGTCGGCGACACCGGCCAGTCGGGGGCGAACCGGCCCGGCGGCGTCGGGCGGTCCAAGCCGAGCAGCAAGCCGACCGGAAACCGGGGGCGCAAGTCGGTGCCCGCCCGCTCCCGCGAGCTCGACGCCAAGATCGAGGAGCGCAACCGCGAGCGGTACGACAAGCCGCGGGTCACGACGCCGAAGACCTTCGGCGAGCAGGAGGGCGAGCGGCTCCAGAAGGTTCTCGCGCGGGCCGGCATGGGCTCGCGGCGCGCCTGCGAGGAGCTGATCGACCAGGCGCGTGTCGAGGTGAACGGCGAGATCGTCATGGAGCAGGGGCTGCGCGTCGACCCCCAGAAGGACGAGATCAAGGTCGACGGCCTGACCGTGGCCACCCAGTCGTACCTCTTCTTCGCGCTCAACAAGCCCGCCGGCGTCGTCTCCACCATGGAGGACCCGGACGGCCGGCAGTGCCTCGGCGACTACGTGACCAACCGCGAGACGCGGCTCTTCCACGTCGGCCGCCTCGACACCGAGACCGAGGGCATCATCCTGCTCACCAACCACGGCGAGCTGGCCCACCGCCTCACCCACCCCCGGTACGGCGTCAAGAAGACCTACCTCGCCGCGATCCAGGGCCCGCTCCCGCGCGACCTCGGCAAGCGGCTCAAGGACGGCGTCGAGCTGGAGGACGGCTACGCCCGCGCCGACCACTTCCGGATCGTCGACAACGTCGGCAAGAACTACCTCGTCGAGGTCACCCTCCACGAGGGCCGCAAGCACATCGTGCGCCGGATGCTCTCCGAGGCCGGCTTCCCGGTCGAGAAGCTCGTCCGCACCCACTTCGGCCCGATCGCCCTCGGCGACCAGAAGTCCGGCTGGCTGCGCCGCATGACCAACACCGAGGTCGGCATGCTGATGCGCGAGGTCGATCTGTAGGCCGCCGCTTTCCGGAGGGCGCGTGTACGTCCGTACGCGCGCCCTCCCGGCTATGCCGCCGACGCCCGCCGCACCCGCACGAGGAAGTCCTCCACGCGGGCGCGGTCCGGCTCGGGCGGCAGAGGGGTGCGTACGGCCGCGGCGTCGGCCTCGTCGCGCAGGCGGGCCATCCAGGACTCGACGGCGGACCAGGTCAGCTCGCCGCGCCGGACCGCCAGCAGCGGCTCGCGCTGTTCTCCCACGTCCACGGTGAGCGTGCCGGTGCGCAGCAGGTCGCGGGCCGACATCAGGAGCCGCAGCAGGTGCATGGCGTGCTTCCAGCGCGGTGCGCCGTGGGTGCGGACGTCGGCTTCGAGTTTCCCGCGCTGGCCGAGCGCGTAGCCGGAGAAGGACTGGTGCGCGCGGCGGGAGAGGAACGCGGAGCGCAGGGCGAGCAGTTCGCGGCCGGTGTCGTCGAGGCGGCCCACGAGCGGGGAGTGCAGGCACTCCAGGACGTTCGGGTTGGCGCGCAGCGCCAGTTCGCAGAACCGCTCCAGCTCCCAGGAGAACCGCTCGGCGCCCGGGCCGTCCACATGCGTCGGCGGCTTGTCGAACCGCCAGAACAGCGGCGTCGGCGCGACGAAGACGCCGCGTCGATCGGTGTCGCTGTCCTCCGTCGCCAGCCCGAACGCCCGCGAGCCCATCACGCAGTCATAGATCGTGTGATCGCGGACAAGGGCGTGACCAGCGGATTCGGGGCACTCGGGGGATTCGGCCATGGCCGGATGGTGCCATGGACGGCCGCCCGCAGGCCGCTGAATTCCGGCTCAGGACCATACCTCCAGCCCCATGGCCCGCCCCGTCTCGTCGCGCCGCACCTCCATCATCCCCTGGACCGCCGTCCGGTTGACGCGCCCGTAGACGTGCGGGAACAGCGTCCCCGGCGAGACCCCCGGCGGCGGCGCGCCCTCCGCGTCCTCCCAGCGGACCATGACGTCCAGCTTGTGCTCGTCGATCAGCAGCACCATCAGCGGCCCCACCGCCTCGCGGTAGAACGCCGTGGCCACGGCGAGCGCGACGGCCTCGTCCGGGGAGCAGTGCACGAACCCCTCGGCGGCGAGCGAGGCGGGGGCGTAGGGGCGGTCCGGAGCGGTGAGCCAGTCGTCCAGGGGCACCACATGGAAGATCATGCACACGGTTCTACCGGACACCGGGCCGCCGCCGAGGAAGACGCGGGCGGCGGCCGCCGAATCCCGCGCGGTTGGACACCGTGGCCGCGCCGGCCCGGCCACTGGTTAGGCTGAGAGCGCAGCAAGGCCACCGAGGCCACTGAGCGGACACAGGGAGCGATGACGTGGCGGTACGAGCGGTCCGCGGAGCCGTCCAGCTGGAGCAGGACGAGGCCGGGCACATGCACGAGCAGGTCTCGGAGCTGCTCACCGAGATCCTGCGGCGCAACAGCCTCGGGCCGGACGACCTGATCAGCGTCTGGTTCACCGCCACCCCCGACCTGCACAGCGACTTCCCGGCCGCCGCCGCCCGGATGATCGGCATCACGGACGTACCGCTGATCTGCGCGCAGGAGCTGGACGTCGCCGGGGCCATGCCGCGCGTCGTGCGCATCCTCGCGCACGTCGAGACGGACACCGAGCGGTCGAAGATCGCCCACGTCTACCTCGGCGCCGCGGGCGCTCTGCGCAAGGACATCGCCCAGTGAGGACCGCGCTCGTCATCGGCACCGGACTGATCGGCACCTCCGCCGCCCTCGTGCTCGCGGGCCGCGGTGTCCGGGTGCACCTCGTCGACCACGACCCGGCCCAGGCCCGTACGGCCGCGGCCCTCGGCGCCGGGTACGACGAGGAGCCCGAGTCCGCCGTCGACCTCGCCCTCGTCGCCGTGCCGCCCGCGCACGTCGCCCCGACGCTCGCCGACGCCATGCGGCGCGGCCTCGCCCGCGGCTACGTCGACGTGGCCAGCGTCAAGGGCGGCCCGCGCCGCGACCTCCAGGCGCTCGGCTGCGACCTCTCCCGCTACATCGGCACCCACCCGATGGCCGGCCGCGAGTCCTCCGGGCCGCTCGCCGCCACCCCCGACCTCTTCGAGGGCCGGCCCTGGGTGCTCACCCCCACCCGCGACACCGACACCGAGGTGCTCAACCTCGCCCTCGAACTCGTCGCGCTCTGCCGCGCCGTCCCCATCGTCATGGACGCCGACGCCCACGACCGCGCCGTCGCCCTCGTCTCGCACACCCCGCAGCTGCTCTCCAGCATGGTCGCGGCCCGGCTGCGGGACGCCGACGACACCGCGGTGCGCCTGTGCGGCCAGGGCATCCGCGACGTGACCCGGATCGCCGCCTCCGACCCGCGGATGTGGATCGACATCCTCGCCGCCAACCCCGGCCCGGTCGCCGACGTCCTCGCGGCCGTCGCCGCCGACCTGGACGAGACCGTACGGTCGCTGCGCGCCCTCCAGTCCGCCGACGAGAAGGAGCGGGCCGAGGGCACCGCGGGCATCGACGACGTCCTGCGCCGCGGCAACGCGGGCCGCGTCCGGGTGCCGGGCAAGCACGGCGCGGCGCCCGCCGTCTACGAGACGGTCCGGGTCCTCATCGGCGACCAGCCGGGCGAGCTGGCCCGGATCTTCGCCGACGCGGGCCGGGCCGCCGTCAATATCGAGGATGTCCGCATCGAGCACGCCAACGGGCAGCAGGCGGGCCTCATCCAGCTGATGGTGGAACCGCAGGCGGTCCCGGCGCTGACCGCCGCCCTGCGCGAGCGGGGCTGGTCGCTGCGGAATTAGCGCCGCTACGGGGCCGGGCGCGCCGGACCCTCGCGATATGACGGCGGCGGTTGCCGTACGGGCCGGTCGCACAAGCCAGTAACCTTGGTCGAGGCCCGTTCTTTCGGGCCCCCGCGATCAGGCCCCCGGCCCGCGAACCCCGCCCCGTGCACAAGGAAGGTGTCTGTCACCGTGGAAACCGCCGCCCGGACCGCCCAGGCAGCAGTCATTGTCGGCATCGACGGCCCCTCCGGCACGGGCAAGTCCAGCACGTCGAAGGCCGTGGCGGCCGAGCTCGGGCTGCGCTACCTCGACACCGGCGCCCAGTACCGGGCGATCACCTGGTGGATGCTGAACAACGGCATCGACGTGCGGGACGCCGCGGCCGTCGCCGACGCCGCGGGCAAGCCGACGCTGGTCTCCGGCACCGACCCGGCCGCGCCGACGATCACCGTGGACGGCCAGGACGCGGCCGGCCCGATCCGCACCAAGGAGGTCACCGCCGCGGTCAGCGCCGTCAGCGCCGTCCCGGAGGTGCGCTCCCGGCTCACCGAGCTCCAGCGGAGCATCGCCGCCGAGGGCCCGCGCGGCATCGTGGTGGAGGGCCGGGACATCGGCACCACCGTGCTGCCCGACGCCGACGTCAAGATCTTTTTGACCGCCTCCGCCGAGGCGCGCGCCGCCCGCCGCAGCGGCGAGCTGGCCGGCAAGGAGCGCTCGGACCTGGCCGCGACGCAGGCGGCGCTCGTCAAGCGCGACGCCGCCGACTCGGGCCGCAAGACCTCGCCGCTGGCCAAGGCGGACGACGCCGTCGAGGTGGACACCACCGAGCTGACGCTGAATCAGGTCATCCAGTGCGTGGTCACCCTCATCGAGGAGAAGCGGGCCGCGTGACACCCTCCGCCTCCGGCGCCGCCGTCGGCCGCCGCATCGGCATCGGCCTGATGTACGGGCTGTGGAAGCCGCGCGTCCTGGGCTCCTGGCGGGTGCCCGCCGCGGGCCCCGTGATCATGGCGGTCAACCACTCCCACAACGTCGACGGCCCGATGGTGATGGGCACCGCGCCGCGGCCCGTGCACTTCCTGATCAAGCGGGAGGCGTTCACCGGCCCGCTCGACCCGTTCCTGCGCGCCATCGGGCAGGTCGAGGTGGACCGCGGCAGCGCCGACCGGACCGCCGTCAAAGGCGCGCTCGACGTGCTCGCCGGCGGCGGGGTGCTGGGGATCTTCCCGGAGGGCAGCCGCGGCGAGGGCGACTTCGCGTCGCTGCGCGCCGGGCTCGCCTACTTCGCGCTGCGGTCGGGGGCCCCGATCGTGCCGGTGGCGGTGCTCGGCAGCGCGGACCGGCGGAGCCGCCTGATATCCGGCCTGCCGCCGCTGCGGAAGCGCGTGGACGTCGTCTTCGGCGACCCCTTCGACGCGGGCGACGGCAGCGGCAGGCGCACCCGTACGGCGCTGGACGCGGCGACCGTGCGCGTACAGGCCCGGCTGGGGGCGCACCTGGCCGACGCCAGGCGGCGCACCGGCCGTTGAACGAGACGTGAGTAGTGGGCCGCGGTCGCGGCCCATCGATGATGAACGAGGAACGGACTTCATGAACGACCAGATTCCCTCCGGCGACGAGCACGGTGAGCTTGGCGACGCCGAGTACGCGGAGTTCATGGAGCTCGCCGCGCAGGAAGGCTTCGACCCGGAGGACATCGACAGCGAACTGGCCGCGGCCGGGCACGGCCCGCTGCCCGTGCTCGCCGTCGTCGGCCGCCCCAATGTCGGCAAGTCGACCCTGGTGAACCGCATCATCGGCCGCCGCGAGGCGGTCGTCGAGGACAAGCCCGGCGTCACCCGCGACCGCGTCACCTACGAGGCCGAGTGGGCGGGCCGCCGCTTCAAGGTCGTCGACACCGGCGGCTGGGAGCAGGACGTCCTGGGCATCGACGCGTCGGTGGCCGCGCAGGCCGAGTTCGCCATCGAGGCCGCCGACGCGGTGGTCTTCGTCGTGGACGCCACGGTCGGCGCCACCGACACCGACGAGGCCGTCGTCAAGCTGCTGCGCCGGGCCGGCAAGCCCGTCGTGCTCTGCGCCAACAAGGTCGACGGCCCGTCCGCCGAGGCCGACGCCGCCATGCTCTGGTCGCTCGGCCTGGGCGAGCCGCACGCCGTCTCGGCGCTGCACGGCCGCGGCACCGGCGACATGCTCGACGCCGTGCTGGAGGCGCTGCCCGACGCGCCCGCGCAGACCTTCGGCACCGCGCTCGGCGGGCCGCGCCGCATCGCGCTCATCGGCCGCCCGAACGTCGGCAAGTCCTCGCTCCTGAACAAGGTCGCGCGCGAGGAGCGGGTCGTCGTCAACGAGCTGGCCGGCACCACTCGTGACCCGGTCGACGAGATGATCGAGCTGGGCGGCAAGACCTGGAAGTTCGTGGACACCGCCGGCATCCGCCGCCGCGTCCACCTCCAGGAGGGCGCCGACTACTACGCCTCGCTGCGCACCGCCGCCGCCGTCGAGAAGGCCGAGGTCGCGGTCGTGCTGATCGACGCCTCCGAATCCATCAGCGTGCAGGACCAGCGGATCATCACGATGGCCGTCGAGGCGGGCCGCGCGCTCGTCATCGCCTACAACAAGTGGGACACCCTCGACGAGGAGCGCCGCTACTACCTGGAGCGGGAGATCGAGCGCGACCTGGTGCAGGTCCCGTGGGCGATGCGGGTGAACGTCTCGGCGCTCACCGGCCGCCACATGGAGAAGCTCGTCCCGGCGATCGAGACGGCCCTGGCGGGCTGGGAGACGCGGGTGCCGACGGGGCGGCTCAACGCCTTCCTCGGCGAGATCGTGGCCTCCCACCCGCACCCGATCCGCGGCGGCAAGCAGCCCCGCATCCTCTTCGGGACGCAGGCGGGCGTCCGGCCGCCGCGGTTCGTCCTCTTCGCCTCCGGCTTCCTGGAGGCGGGCTACCGGCGGTTCGTCGAGCGCCGGCTGCGCGAGGAGTTCGGCTTCGAGGGCACTCCGATCCATATCTCCGTGCGGGTGCGCGAGAAGCGCGGCCGCAAGCAGTAGCCCCGGGAGCGGGGACCGGAGCGCCCGGGGGCGCGGGCGCTCAGCGCCCGCGCCCCCGGCCGTCGCGTGGGGCGGGCGGCAGCGCGGGCTGCCCGCTCATCGGCACCCGCCCGAACGGCTCCCAGAAGCCGGGGCGTCCGGAGTGGCCGGGGTAGGGGGTGCTGCCCGGCTGGCGGCCGAAGGCCGTGAAGGCGAGGTCCGCCTCGCCCGTACGGTCGCCGGGCAGCGCCCGGAAGGACCGCCGGTACTCGGAGTACAGCGCGTCGAAGATGGGCGTTTCCGAGCTGTGGTGATCCTCCGAGCCCTCGTGGGACGGGCGCATGCCGGGGATCTGCTGCTGGTACGGGTTCCGGGACGAGGGGTCGTATGAGTGCACATAGGTGCCAACGACCCGATTGCCGCTCGGATGCGGGTGCGACGGGGAATGTCCCGTTGGCGGGGTTTGTGTCCGGTGCAGTGCGGTGATCACGTGCCCGCCAGCGGCATCGCGGCGCCGACCAGCAGCCCGGCCGCCGCGGCCCGGTCCAGCGCCTCCGCGAGCAGGTCCTCGCGGGGCTGCGCGCCGATGGTGCCGACCGGCGCGGCGAACACGAGCACCTTCTTGGTCCGGTTGACGGTGGACCGCCAGTCGTCGGTGACCTGGAGCGGCTGGTGCGCCTGCCACCAGGCGGTCGGCGTGGGGCCGGGGCCGGGCTGGAGGACGGCGTGCAGCTTGCCCATGGCCACGAGCACGGACCAGCCGGGGTTGTCGGCGGGGGCCTCCTTGAGGTGGCCGACCGGCACGAACCCCTGCTCGGTCAGGAGGTGCAGGAATTCGTCCTCTTGGCCGTCGGTGCCCGGCCGGACGATCGGCTCGGTGGGCTCGACCACGAGCGCCGGGTAGAGGTCCCCGCTGATCAGGACGAGGCCGCTGGTCACGCCGAGCACCGCCTGGCGGGGGAGCGTCTCGATCTGCGGGGCGGGCGCGGGGACGGTGGGCATGGCCGCGGCGGCCGGGGCGGCGCCCGCCTCGCCGTTGATGGACCGGACGGCCCCCTGGAGCTGCTCCTCCGAGACCGGGACGACCTGGGAGGGGATGCAGTCCGCGTGGGCGAAGGCCAGCACGGCCGTCTCCTCGCCCACGAAGAGCACGGTGCTGGTGCGCTCCTGTTCGGTGTCGCCGGCGGTGCGGCAGGACGTGCAGTCGTAGCTGCCCGGGGCGTTGTCGCCGGTGAGCAGCCGGTCGGCTTCCTGGTCGCCGATCTCGGCGCGTACCTCGTCGCTGACGTCGAGCATGCGCGGCACTGGGGCTCCTTGAACTCGGTGCGTGCGCCGGGCTGTTCCCGGCTCATAAGAAGACAACGGACGATCTGTGTCGAGGGTCACGCGTCGGCCGGGCCGGGATCGCGGCAATCGGCGCACACGGTGAGAAGGGTGGCGGAATTGCTCACTCCCTGCCAACTCATGGGTAATGCATCGAAGTTGACGGCGTGAGCTGAGTCACAGATCACCGGGTCGGGTGAGCGGTAAATGCTGATATCCCACGATCAAGTGGGTGTCCGAAAAAGGCTGATACCGACGGTAACGGGGAACTGGCCTGCTGCGGGAGGGCAAGCGGTTGCCGTCCGGGCGAGCGGCTCCCTACATTCACCGGCCGTGTGCAGCGAGCACCGCCCGAGGCCAGAGCGGAGTACCGGCGTCCGATACGGCGGTCCCGCACCGGCAGGGGGACCTCGGGTCCGTCGAGAGGGAATCCATGTCCAGACGTCGTCGCGAGACAGCAGCGTTGGCAGGGGCCGTACTGCTCGCCCCGCTGGCACTGCTCGCCGCCTCCGGCCCGGCCGAGGCGGCGGACAGCGGAGTGTGGGACCGTATCGCCGCCTGCGAAAGCGGCGGAAACTGGCACGTCAACACCGGCAACGGCTACTACGGCGGCCTCCAGTTCAGCGCCGGGACCTGGCGGGCGCACGGCGGCGGAGCGTACGCGGCCACCGCCGACCGGGCCAGCCGCGCCCAGCAGATCGCCGTGGCCTCCAGGGTCCAGGCGACGCAGGGCTGGGGCGCCTGGCCCACGTGTTCGGCGCGCGCCGGGGCGTACGGCAAGGCCCCGGGGCACCTGACGGCGAAGGCCGCACCGCGGTCCGCGCCGAAGACCTTCCGCAAGGCGGCGCCGGACACGGGACACCGGTCGCCGACGTACCGGGCCGACCGTCATCGCTCCACCGCCCAGGGCGGCCACTACACCGTGGTGGCCGGCGACACCCTCGGGAGCATCGCCGCCGCCCACGGCACCGGCTGGCACGCGCTCCACGCGGCCAACCGCGCCGTCATCGGCCCGAACCCGAACCTGATCCTGCCGGGACAGCGGCTCGTCCTGTGACGCGGCGCCGCGCCGACGCCGCTTGCTGAGCCCGTTCGACGGCCCGCTCGGTCGCACCGACCGGGCGGGCCGTGTCACCGTTCCGCCGGCTCGCCGCTGAAGACGACCGCGCCGCGGCGCAGTTCGTGCACGACGCTCACGGCCCGCCGCAGGCCGGGCGGCAGACGCTGCTCGGCGATCACGACCGTACGGCCGTGATCGCCGCACGCCCGGGCCAGCAGCGCGTGCGTACGGGCCGCGGCGGCGGGGGACATGCCCTGCGTCGGCTCGTCGAGCAGCAGGAGCGAGGCCGGGGAGAGCAGGGCCCGCGAGACCGCCAGCATCCGCTGCTCGCCGCCCGACAAGGTGCCCGCGAGGCGGGACAGGAGGGGGCTGAGCTCGGGGAAGGGCATCGCCGCGCCGGCCGAACCGCCGCCGGGGCAGGCGAGTTCGAGGTTCTCGGCGACCGTGAGCGTGCCGAAGACCGCGCGCTGATCAGGAACGAAGGCCAGGCCGCGACGGGCGCGGGCGTACGCGGGCAGCCGCGTCACCTCCACCCCGCCCCACACCACGCGCCCCGCCGCGAGCGGCACCGCCCCGGCGAGCGCCCGCAGCGTCGTGGTCCGGCCGGCCCCGTTGCGGCCCAGCAGGACGGTCAGCAGCCCGGCGGGGGCGGCGAGGTCGACACCGTGGAGCGCTTCGAGCGGCCCGTAGCGTACGCGCGCGGCGCGGAGCTCGATCTCCACGGTCACGGCGTCGCCCCGCCCAGTACCCGGCGGGCCGGGCCCGCGGCCACGATGCGGCCCGCCGCCATCACGTATGCCGTGCCGGCGAGTTCGCCGACCAGGTCGAGGTCGTGCTCGACGACGAGCAGCGCCATGCCGTCCGCGGCCAGGGCCCGCAACAGCCGTGCCAGGGCGTCCACTTCCGCCGTGTCCAGCCCGGCCGCCGGCTCGTCGAGGAGCAGTACGCGCGGGCTGCCGGCCAGGGCGCGGCCGAGCTCCACCCGGCGGAGCGACCCTGTCGGGAGCTCCCCGGCGGGGGCGTCGCGCACCGCTGAGTCGAGGCCCGTCAGGCGCAGCGCCCGTTCGGTCGCTGCGGGGGCCCGGAACCGGCCCTGTTCGGCGCCGATGCGGACGTTCTCCGCCACGGTCAGCGAGGGGAAGACCGCCGGCTGCTGGAAGGTGCGGGCGATGCCCAGCCGGGTACGGGCGTGGGCCGGGCGGCGCGTGATGTCCCGCCCGTCGAGCAGTACGCGCCCCGAGTCCGGGCGCAGCGTGCCGCACAGGCAGTGGAACAGGGTGCTCTTGCCCGCGCCGTTCGGGCCGACGAGGGCCGTTACGCGGCCGGGGGCGACGGCCACGTCCACGCCGTCGAGCGCCGTGAACCCGTCGAAGGAGACCCGGACGGAACGCGCGGTGAGACGGCCTTGGGGGCGGGCGACCGAGCCCGCGCGGGGCGCGGGCGGCCGGGCGGCCAGGGGGACGGGGCCGTCGGAAGGGCCGGCCGCTGCCGCCGGAGCCGGTCTCGGAGATTGAGCCGGGCGCGTACTCGGGCCGGGCTCCGCTGCCCGGAGTGGGCGGGGAGCCTCTGCGGGCGGCGCCGGGGCGTTGGGCGCGGCGCCGCGCGGGGCTTTCGGCCGGAGTGTCGCCGCGCTGCGGCGCGGCAGCCGGGCGGGGGTTTCCGTGCCGCCGAGCCCTCCGCCGTGGGCGGGCGCGCGTGCCGCGACGAGCGGCGCGAGACGTTCGCGCGTACGCAGCCCCAGCGGCGTGAGGACGCCGGGGCCTCGCCGGGGCGTCGCACGCGGTCCGGGCGGTGCGGGCGTGCCCTGGGTGCGCTGTGGCCGGGTGCGTGACCCCGCCGGTACGGGCGTGCCTAGACCCCGCTGTACGGCGCGTGCTCCCAGCGCCCGGAGCACCCCGAGTAGGCCGGGGCCTTGCTGCGTTGCGTTACGTGCTCCCGGCGGGGTGAGCGCGTCCGAGGTCTGTCGGGTCCCCGTGTGTGGCCTCGGCGGTGTGGGCGTGCCGGGGGCTCGTCGTACGCGCCACGGCCGGAGCGTCCCGAGCATGCCGCGGCCTCGTGGCGCTGCTGTAGCTGGTTCCGGTGGGGTGAGCTTGTCCGAGGTGTGCCGGGCCCCCGTGTGTGGCCTCGGCGGTGTGGGCGTGCTGGGGGTTCGTCGTGCGCGCCACGGCCGGAGCGTCCCGAGCATGCCGCGGCCTCGTGGCGCTGCCGTAGCCGCCTCCGGCGGGGCGAGCGCGTCCGAGGTCTGCCGTGCCCCTGTGCGCAACCCCGCCGGTACGGGCGTGCCGGGGCCCCGCTGCGGCGCGGCACGCGGTCCCGTCGGTGCGTCCGTGGCCGGGGCTTGCCGCGCCCCCGTGTGTGACCCCGGCGCTACGAGCCCGCCAGGACCCGGCCGTACCGTGTGCGCCGCCCGCCGTGCCGCCGACCGCAGAGCCTCCGCCGGGCCGTGTGGGAAGCGGCCGAGCAGTATCGCGAGGACGCCGATTACCGCGGCGGCCACCCCGCCGCGTGTACCGGCGTCCAGGCCGGCCAGCAGTGCCGCCGCGCCCAGCGCGCCGAGGAGGCTGTCCGTGCCCAGTACCACCGACGCCGCGAACCACAGGAGGCCGCGTACCGGGTCGAAGGCGGCCGGGTCGAAGGCGCGTACGCCCATGGCCAGCAGCCCGCCGCCCAGGGCCGCGAGGGCCGCGCCCGCGGTGAAGGCCGCCTGCTTGAGTGCGGGCACCGCGACCCCTGCCGCCGCCGCGCCCGCCTCGTGGTCGCGCATCGCGGCCAGCGCGCGCCCGTACCGGCCACGGCGCAGCGCGGCCACGCCGGTCAACGCCGCCGCCAGTACGGCCAGTTCGAGGACGTAATACGCGCGGTCGTGGCCGAAACCGGCCGGGCGGGCCAGGGTCAGGGCGGCGGTCGCGTACGGCTGGGCGAAGACGAACCGGCTCACCGCCACCCCGACGGCGAGCGTGGCCAGCGCGAGCGCGAGGCCGTGCCGACGGATCGCGGGGACGCCGGTGAGCAGGCCGAGCGGGGCCACGAGCGCCACGGCGAGGGCCAGCGCGGGGAGTTCGGGCATCGGCGGGAGCGGGGGGAGGCGGCCGGCGGCGAGCAGCGCGGTGAACAGCGCGCCGAGGCCGGCGTAGGCGGCCTGGCCGAGCGAGAGCTGCCCGCCGCGCCCGGTGACGACGGTCAGGGACAGCAGGATCACGCCCATCGCCGGCACCTGCACCGACGTCTGGAGATCCGTGCCCGCGAAGCCGAGCGGCAGCAGGAACAGCGCCCCGCACACCGTCCACGCCCTCGGGTCCCGGTCGGCGCGGGGCCGGCGGCCCCGCCGGGCGGCGCCGCGTACCCAGGCCGCCGCCCGTACACGCCCCGCCCGGGTGCCAGTCGCGTTCGCGCGCGCGGGCACGGAGACTGCCGCTCCGGTACGGTCCGGCCGCCGCCGTGCCCGGCCGACGCGCCGCCCCGCGAAGCCCAGGCGGTACCAGGGCCGGGCCCGCCCGGCAGCGCGTCCTCGTCCCGACCAGTCGGGCAGGGCCAAGGCGGCCACCAGCAGGGCGACCACGAAGAGATTCGCGCCGACCGCTTGGAGCAGGGGTTCCGCCCAGCCGCTCGGGTGCAGGCGGGTCAGCTGGCTCTGGGCCACGCCGATGGCGAGGGCGGCCAGTACCGCCGTCGGCAGGCTGCGCATCCTCGCCAGGACCGCGACCGCCATCACCTCCATGACCAGCAGCGGCAGCCCGTACGGGTCCAGGCGCAGGTAGGGGGCCATCAGTACGCCCGTCAGGCCGGCGGTGAAGGAGCCGAAGGCCCAGCCCGCCGCGGCGACCCGGTCGGCGTCGATCCCGGCGAGGGCGGCCAGGGAGCGGTCGTCGACCACGGCGCGCAGGCGGCGGCCGAAGGGGGTCCAGCGGGTGGTCGCGCCCACCGCGGCGGCCAGCGCCACCGCCGTGCCCAGTTGCGCCCACGGGCCGGACGGCAGCAGTGCGGGCGCGTCCGCTCGGGCCCCCGGCCCCCACAGCAGGCTCGCCGCGCCCACCAGGAGGACGAAGACGCCCAGCGACGCGACCAGCGGCCGGGCCTGGTCGTCTGCCCCGTCCGCCAAGGGGCGGAAGACCAGGCGGTCCAGCGTGAGCCCCATCGCCGGTGCGACCACCAGCAGGGAGACCGCCGCCGCCAGCGGCAGCGGCCAGGACCAGTCGACGGCGAACTGCCGCATCGTGTACGCCGTCACCATGGCGAGCGCCCCGTGCGCGAAGTTGAGTACGCCCGTCGCCCGGTAGGTGACGATCAGTCCGATGCCGGTCAGGGCCGCCGCGCTGCCCACGGCCAGCCCCGCCAGGGTGAGTTCGTAGCTCAGTGACTCCATCGGCCGCGTCCCTCCCCTCCGTTCAGGAACTCAGGAGCTCGGGGGAGGCGAGGGCGGTGGCGGCGGGGTGCATATCGGGCAGGGGGACAGCCGCCCGGCAGCGCCCGGCGCCATCGGCCCCCCGCGGCCGTCCGCCAGCGGGCAGTCCGCCCTGTGGTACATCGTCCCTTCGGGGACGGTAACCAGCCGGTCGTCCGACGCCGAGGCCCCGGCCGTACGGGCCTGTTCGGCCCCTTCCGCCGGGTCGGTCTCGTCCGCCGCCACCAGCAGCCTGTGCAGCTCCGCCACCCGCTCCGCCGCCGGCCCCTGTTCGCCGCGCGCCAGCAGCACCGCCCCCGCCACGATCAGGGCCGCGCCCGGAATCGTGCAGGAGGCAAGGTAGGGGAGTTGGCGCTCGGCGAAGCGCTCGCCCGAGATTCCGTACCAGCCGATCGCGCAGAGCACCGCTCCGCCCGCCAGGGCGGCCCAGCCGGTCCATTGCGTGGTGCGCATCGGGACCCCCGTGTCGTGATGGCTGTCCGATGACCGTGCAATGACTGTGCATCACCGCCGGGTGGATGCACTATGCCGAGTGAGGGGAAACCGGCGTTCAACCGGAAAACCTCCTCGACGGCCTCGGACGGTGGGTGGTGGTGTGCCGATGAAGGTCCGTGGGAGCGGCGCGTGGCGGGCGGTGCTCGCGTCGGCGGTCGTGCTCGTCGCGGCGGTCGGGTGCGGCGATGATTCGGGTGGTGCGGACGAGCCGGTGAAACCCCCCGCCTCGGCGTCGGCCTCCTCCCCGCCCGCCGCGGAGAGCGGCGGGCCCTCGCCCTCCGGGGCCCGGCCCCCCGACGAGGCCGCCGCGCGGCGCGAGGTGAAGGAGAACTGGGAGAAGTTCTTCGACCCGGCGACCTCGAACGACGAGAAGGCCGGCCTCCTTGAGAACGGCCGGCAGCTGAAGCCGCTGCTCCGCGCGTTCGGCGGCGACGAGCGCGGCAGCCAGGTCGAGGCCCGCGTCTCGCGCGTCGCGTTCTCCTCCGCCGCCGAGGCCGAGGTGCGGTACGCGCTGCTGCTCGGCGGCCAGACCGCGCTGCCGGGAGCGTCCGGTACGTCCGTGTACCAGGACCAGGTCTGGAAGGTGTCGGTCAAGACGCTGTGCGCGCTGGTGAAGCTGAGCGGCGATGCGCCGAAGGCGCCGGGCTGCTGACCGCGCCGCCCCGCCGGCGCCCGCCCTGCTCCTGACGATGCTCATGGCCGCCGTGCTCGTCACCGCCTGCGGCAGCCGCCTCCCGGAGAGCGACTTCACCCGCGGCCCGAGCGCCCAGGCCCCCACCGCCGCTCCCGGCCGGCCCCTCAAAGTCGGCATCATCACGAGCGCCACCAGCCCCGTCGGCGCCGCCGCCTTCACCGGCCCCCGCGACGGCGCCCGCGCCTACTTCGCCCGGCTCAACGCCTCCGGCGGCCTGGCCGGCCGCCCCGTCCAGGCCGTGACCTGCGACGACGGCGGCAGCGGCGTCGGCAACAACGCATGCGTGCGGCGGCTGGTGGAGCAGGAGAAGGTGGTCGCGCTCGTCGCCACCACGGCCCTCGACTACGCGGGCGCGCCCCGCGTCAGCGCGGCCGGCGTGCCGGACATCGGCGGCCAGCCGATCGGGGCCGCGTACGACACCTATCCGGGGCTGTACGGCATCTACGGCAGCAGCGCCCCGCGCGACGGCGAGCCGGGCTGGGGCGGGCGGCTGTACGGCGGCACCGAGGTCTACCGCTACTTCAAGCGGGCGCGGGGGGCCCGTACCGCCGCCGTCGTCTCCTACAACCAGGCGTCCTCGGCCTCGTACGCCCGTCTCGTGACGCGCGGACTGGAGGCGGAGGGCTACGACGTGACCGGCGAGCAGGTGGACTTCGCGCTGCCGAATTTCCGGGCGGTCGCCGCGGACATGCGGGCCCGCGGCACGGATCTCGTCTTCGACGCGCTGGACACCCACGGCAACGCGCGGCTGTGCGAGGCGATGGACGCCGCCGGGGTGAAGGTCACCGCCAAGGTCACCAACGTGCAGAACTGGACGGCGTCCGTCCGCGAGGACTACAAGGGGGCCCCGGGCTGCCGTAACGCTCTGTGGGCGACGGGTTCCAGCCGAAATTACGACGCCACCGACGCCACCGATGCCACCGACGGCGCCGCCGCCGCGGAGGTGCGCGGGTTCCGGGCGGGCATGGGCCGGTATGCGCGGACGGCGCCGCTGTCGCAGTGGGCGCTGGAGGGCTGGGCCGCCGCCATGTGGTTCACCGACGCCGCCACATCCTGTTCCGGTTCCGTCACCCGCAGCTGCGTACGGCGCTTCATGGAGCGCGGCACCCCTTATACGGCGCGCGGCCTGCTCCTCCCCGTCTCGTACGAGCGTCTGGCCGAGCCGCCTACGAGCCGTCGTACGTGCCTGTCGGTCGCGCGCTGGCGGGACGGGGCCGGCGGCGGCGCCGGCCGCTGGGTCACCGAGGGCGGCGACATGATCCACAATTGCTTCACCGTCCCCCTCCTTGCCTACCGGCCGTAGCGCGGGGGAAAGTGAAAAGTTCCCGGTTCCGGCTACCGATTTCCCATCGCTTCAAGAACGACTTGGTGAGCACGGTCAACCTCGGCCACCGGGCGACAGTCTTATCTCAAGGTAGGCGGGCGAGTGGTAACGTCCGCTGGAAATCCGCGGCATACGGGGTCGAATGCACCTTTCATTCCTTATTCACAATGCGTACGGCATCGGCGGGACGATCCGTACGACGTACAACCTGGCGAGCGCCCTCGCCGAGCAGCACGACGTGGAGATCGTCTCGGTGTTCCGCCACCGCGACGAGCCGATCCTCGCGCCGAGCGGCGACGTGCGCCTGCGCCACCTCGTCGACCTCCGCAAGGACAGCCCCGCCTACGAGGGCGACGACCCCGAGCAGGAGCGCCCCGCCGCCGTCTTCCCCGCCACTGAGGGCCGCTACAAGCAGTACAGCGCGCTCACCGACCGGCGGATCGCCGAGCATCTGCGCACCCTGGACTGCGATGTCGTCATCGGCACCCGCCCCGGCCTCAACGTGCACATCGCCCAGCAGGCCCGCCGCGGTCCCGTCCGCGTCGGCCAGGAGCACCTGACGCTCTCCACGCACTCCGCGCCGCTCAAGCGCACCCTGCGCACCGCCTACCCCCGGCTCGACGCGGTCACCACCGTGACCGAGGCCGACGCCGACACCTACCGCAAGCTCATGAGGCTGCCCGGCGTGCGCGTGGAAGCCGTGCCGAACTCCATCCCCGCGCCCGCGGTCGCCCCCGCCGACGGGACCGGGAAGTGGGTCGTCGCGGCCGGCCGGCTCGCCCCCGCCAAGCGGTACGACCTGCTCATCCGCGCCTTCGAGAAGGTCGTCGCGCAGCGCCCCGACTGGCGGCTGCGGATCTACGGCGCCGGCGCCGAGCGCGCCAAGCTGCGCGCCGAGATCGACAAGCGCGGCCTCTACAACCACGTCTTCCTCATGGGCCCCGCCAACCCCCTCGACCCCGAGTGGGTCAAGGGCTCCGTCGCGGCCGTCACCTCCAGCCTCGAATCCTTCGGCATGACCATCGTCGAGGCCATGCGCTGCGGCCTGCCGGTGGTCTCCACCGACTGCCCGCACGGCCCCGGCGAGATCATCGACAACGGCGTCGACGGCCTCCTCGTGCCGACCGGGAAGGTCGACGCCATCGCCGACGGACTGCTGAGCCTCATCAACGACGACGAGCTCCGCCGCCGCATGGGCCGCGAGGCCCTCGCGCGCTCGGAGCGCTTCGACCCGTCACGCGTCGCCGGCCGCTACGAATCGCTCTTCGGCGACCTCGTGGCCCGCGGAGCGCTGCGCGGCTCGCTGCACCGCACCCGCGGCGCCCTGCTGAGCAACGCGTTCCGCACCAAGGACGCCGGCAGATCAGCGTTGCGACGGGGGCGAGCCGCATGACGACCTCCGCCCCGCGTCACCACCCCGTCACCCCACCCGAGGAGCCCACCATCGTGTCTGCCCCGCCGCGCGCCGACTGCATCGCGGACTCCGCGGGCGGACTCACCTTCGACGTCGACGTCTGGGGCCGTCCCGCCCCCACCGGCGACTGGACGGCAGCGCTCGTCCTGCGCCGGCGCGTGGCGGACGCCGACGCCGACTTCGACGAGGTCCGCCTGCCCCTGTCGCCCAACGGCGACGGCCGCCTCAGGGCCGTGCTGCCCAGCACGGTCGCGCTCCCCGAGGGCCGCTGGGACATCCATGTGGCCTGCGGCGAGGACGACGTCCGGCGGCTCGTGCCCGGCCTGAACGACCTGCGCTCGCTCGTCGACCGCAGGCCCGGCCAGAGCACCTCGCCGCTCGCCGTCCGCATCCCGTACGCGACCAAGCACGGCAACCTCTCGCTGCGCAGCTGGCTCCGCGTGCCGCACGCCGAGGCCGCCGACATCCAGGTCGAGAGCACCGGCATAACCGCCCGCGGCGTCCTCTACCGCGTCCCGGACCCGCAGGCGTGGCTGGCCGGCGCCGTGGTCGAGGCCCGCTGCCGGCGCGACGCCGAGCTGGTCCACACGGTCCCGACGAGCGCCGAGGGCCCGGAGTTCGCGTTCACCCTGCCGTACGGGCCGCTGGCCGAGGCGTGGCGCGGCGGGCTCGACGTGTGGGACCTGTGGCTGCGCCCGGCCGACGGCGAGCCGGTCCGCATCGCCCGCATCCTCGACGACATCGCGGACAAGAAGCCGGTCTTCGTCTACCCGACGCGGCCCATCGCCGCCGACCACGCCCCCGCGCAGGCCGGTCCGTACTACACGGCCGACAACGACCTGTCGGTGCGGATCGACGAGCGCGAGCCCGCCGCCCGCTGAGGAACGCCGGGCGCTGGGGGAGGCTCGGGCGGCGGCCCGGGGAACCTCCGGGGAGAAAGGGTATGGAACGCGCATCCAGGGGCACTCGGAGCTGCGGAGGTGCGAATAATGGTTCCAGTTCTTCTCGTTCTCCTGCTCGCCCTGATCCTCTTCGGCGCAGGTTTCGCGATCAAGGTTCTGTGGTGGGTCGCGGTGGCGGTCCTGGTGATCTGGCTGCTCGGCTTCCTCTTCCGGTCCACGGCCGCAGGGGGGAGCAGGTCACGTTGGTACCGATGGTGATCGGCGGCGCCCGCCGCCGGGCGCCGTGACCCCGGCAGAGCTTCGCTTCCGCCGGCCGCCGAGGCAGCACGACGCTCCTCGGCGGCCGGCGGAAGCCTGTGCGGGGCGGCGGGATCAGTTGGTTTCCGGGCTGGTCTCCGGGCTCTCCGGAGCGGCGGCCGGAGGCTGCTCCGGGTCGCCCGCCGCCTCCGCCGGCCCGTCCGGTCGGCCCATTTCCGTCCGTACGATCTGCGGATGGTGCAGGTCGAAGGCCGGGGACTCGGAGCGGATGCGCGGCAGGGTCAGGAAGTTGTGGCGCGGCGGCGGGCAGGACGTCGCCCACTCCAGCGAGCGGCCGAACCCCCACGGGTCGTCGACGCCGACCTTCTGCCCGTACTTCGCGGTCTTCCAGACGTTGTAGAAGAACGGCAGCGTCGACAGGCCCAGCAGGAACGCGCCCACCGTGGAGAGGGTGTTGAGCGCCGTGAAGCCGTCGGCCGCCAGATAGTCCGCGATCCGCCGCGGCATCCCCTCCACGCCCAGCCAGTGCTGGACGAGGAACGTGGTGTGGAAGCCCACGAACAGCGTCCAGAAGTGCAGCTTCCCGAGCCGTTCGTCGAGCATCTTGCCGGTGAACTTCGGCCACCAGAAGTAGAAGCCCGCGAACATCGCGAACACCACCGTCCCGAACACCACGTAGTGGAAGTGCGCAACGACGAAGTACGTGTCCGTGACGTGGAAGTCCAGCGGCGGCGAGGCCAGGATCACGCCCGTGAGCCCGCCGAACAGGAAGCTCACCAGGAAGCCGATCGCCCACAGCATCGGCGTCTCGAAGGACAGCGAGCCCTGCCACATCGTGCCGATCCAGTTGAAGAACTTCACCCCGGTCGGCACCGCGATCAGGAACGACATGAACGAGAAGAAGGGCAGCAGCACCGCGCCCGTCGCGAACATGTGGTGCGCCCACACCACCACCGACAGCCCGGTGATCGCCATCGTCGCGCCGATCAGCGCCACATAGCCGAAGATCGGCTTCCGGGAGAAGACCGGGATGATCTCCGTGACGATGCCGAAGAACGGCAGCGCGATGATGTAGACCTCGGGGTGGCCGAAGAACCAGAACAGGTGCTGCCACAGCAGCGCCCCGCCGTACGGGCTCTCGAAGACCACCGACCCGAACCGCCGGTCCGCCTCCAGTGTGAGCAGCGCCGCCGCCAGCACCGGGAAGGCCATCAGCACGAGGATCGAGGTGAAGAGCACGTTCCAGGTGAAGACCGGCATCCGGAACATCGTCATGCCGGGCGCGCGCATCCCGATGATCGTGGTCAGGAAGTTCACCGCGCCGAGGATCGTGCCGAAGCCGGCCAGCGCCAGCCCCATGATCCACATATCGGCGCCGCCGCCCGGCGACCGCACCATGCTGTTCAGCGGCGCGTACGCGGTCCAGCCGAAGGCCGCGCCGCCCGCGGGCATCAGCAGGCTGGAGATCACGATCAGCCCGCCGAACAGGAACAGCCAGTAGGAGAGCATGTTCAGGCGCGGGAAGGCGACGTCGGGGGAGCCGATCTGCAGCGGCATGATCTCGTTGGCGAACCCCGCGAACGCCGGCGTCGCGAACAGCAGCAGCATGATCGTGCCGTGCGCCGTGAACGCCTCGTTGAACTCCTCGTTCGTCATGATCTGGAGTCCGGGCCGGGCCAGTTCGGTGCGCATCAGCAGCGCCAGCACGCCGCCGATCAGGAAGAAGCCGAACGCCGTGATCAGATAGAGGTGGCCGATCTTCTTGTGGTCGGTGGTGGTCAGCCAGTCGACGACGATCCTTCCCGGCCGACGCACCCGCACCGGACCGGCGGCCGCCTGCGCGGTGTCCGCACCCATCTGCGCTCCCTCGATGTCGCCTGCGCCGCGGTGTTGAGGAGTTCTCTGGCCGTGGGGCATTGAGCATGGGCCTGAGCATTCGGGCTCAGGCCATGATGCTCGCCGCCCGGCGGTTGCGCGAGGGTGCGTCGCGATGTGCGGGGGTGCGGATCACGCCTTATTCGGAGGGCCCGGAGGGTTCCGGGGGCAGCAGCGGTCCGAGCGGGCCGAGATCCAGGTTGAGGTCCGCGGCGGTCAGCCCGTACCGCTCGCGCAGCTCGGTCATCCGCTCCGAGAGCAGCATCAGGGTCAGCCCCATCCGCTCCTCCTGATCCTCCGTCAAGTCGCCCTGCTCCACCCGGCGCAACGCCTGACGCTCCATCAACTGCCGCAGCAGCTCCACGACGGTGAGCACCAGCTTCATCAGGTCGCGCTCGACGGTGTCCCGGTCCAGCTCGACCCGGCCGTGCACGGTGCGCTCGCTCACGCGCTCCACTCCTTCCCCGGGGCGGCCCCGCCCGCGGAACCGTCCCACGGGGAGGGCACGTTCTCGTTCACCGAGCTGATGAGGGCGCGCAGATCGATCCGTACGAGATCGACGTCGGCGATCCGCAGCGTGATGTCGCCGACGATCACCGCCCCGCCCGCCAGCAGCCGGTCCAGCAGGTCCACGAGCGCGAGCTGCTCCTGTTCCCTCACTCGCCGGCCCCGCCGCCCCGCTCCTCGCGGGAGGCCTCGCCCGAGAGCCCGCCGGGGGCCTCGTGGGAGACCTCGCCGGGCGCTTCGTGGGACGTCTCGCGGGAGACGAAGGAGTACGGCGCCCAGGGGCCCGTCAGCTCCAGCCGCACGCCGTCCGCCGCCTGCGCCAGCTCGCCCACTCGCGAGGTGAAAGCGGAGCTGCGCTCGCGGCGCACCAGATACGCGGCGTTGAGGACATTGCGGTCCGGGTCGCCGGAGAGCCGGGCGTCCTGCGGCGGGTGCAGCCGCACGCCCTCGGCCAGCGCGGCGAGCGTCTCGTGCACCAGGCGGGCGCGCTCGTCCGCACGCTGCCACCGCTCCTCGCGGGCCCGCCGCTGCGCTCCCCGCCGGCGCAGGTAGTCGCGGCCGGAGCGAGCGGAGCCTGCGGAGCCGCCGGAGCTGCCGGAGCCTTGGGAGCCTTCGGAGGCGGCGTCCGCCGCGGGCCTACCGCCCTCGCCCTCCGCGCCGGGCGCTGCGGTCGCGTACGCCTTGACGCCCCACTCCACCCGCCCCTCCAGCCGGTCGAGCACCGAGCCGAACTCCTCCCGCTCGGCCGCCAGCACCCGCCGCAGCCCCGCCTCGTCGCGGTAGACGGTGGCCAGCCGCAGCGGCAGCACGCAGCGCTCCCGCGAGGCGGCGTCCACGACCCGCTGATGGGCGCGCGCCACCTCGCTCAGCCACGGCAGGTCCTCCAGCCGCTTGCGCAGCCCCGCCTCGTCGAAGTCGGCGGCGGGCACCGGGCTGACCAGCGCGGCGAGCCCCAGGTGCCGTACGGTCCGCACGGGCCCGCCGCACACGCCGCCGACCGCTTCGAGCGCCGCGTCGGCGTCCTCGGCGTCCCGCGCGACGGCGTAGGCGTACAGCAGCTCCCCGGTCATCGGCTCTCCGGCCGCCGGCTCTCCGGCCATCCGACCTCCGGTCGTCGGCTCCCCGGTCGTCGGGCCCTCGGACACCGCGACCCCTCCTCCCGTCCTTGGATGCGCGTCGCGGACCTCCGCGTCCCGGACATCCGCCTCCCCGCCGCCCCCGCTCACGGCTCGACGAAGCTGTACGGGGGCAGCGGACCGTGCACGTTCAGCTCCATGTGCGGGTGGTTCCCGGTCAGCTCGTCGATGGTGCTCAGCAGCTCGTCGACGCCCTCGCCCTTCTCCACGAGGAAGGACATGTTCACGAACCAGCCGCCGCTCTCCGGCCCCGGCCGGCTCTCCTCCGACAGTGGCAGCAGCGCCTCCTCCACCAGCCGGGCGTCGCGCTCCTCGCGCTCGCGCACGCTGCCCGCGACCAGTTCGCCGAAGCGCAGCCGCTGTTCGTACGTGCCGCCGCCGGCCGCCCGGTTGGCCTCGGCGAGGGCCCGCAGCTCGGCACTGTCGGCGAGGACGAGGTGGAGCACCGCCTCCTCGCGGTGCACGGCCTTCACGTTGTACTCGACGCGGCCGGTCAGCCGCTCCAACTGCTCGTGGTAGCGCTCGGCCTGCTCGCTGAGCACGGTGCGTACGGCCTCGTCGCTGGGGGAGACGCTGCCGAACCGCATCGGCAGCACGGCCGACGACTCGCCGACCCGCGCCAGCACCTGCTGGTGCGCCATCAGGTCGCGCCGTTTGGGCCGCAGGCGCTCCGGGCAGTCGCTGACGATCGCGGTGAGCCGTCCCTCGCTCAGCGCGCGCACGGGACGGGGCGGGTCGCCGACGCCGGTGAGCGGCTCCGGGCACCGGACCTGTTCGCCGCGTGCGATGCCGTACACATACGTGCCTTCTCGCTCTTCGTCCGTCGGGGGGCGGGAGACGGGGTCAGCGGTCATGTCGCCGGTCTTCCTCTCCTGGTGCTCTCTCCCGGCGCTCGGGCGCTCGGGGTGTGCGGGCCGGGCCGCCGGGCGTCAGTCGCGGTCGGACCGCGAGCGCTCGTAGCGGCGGACGCGGCGGTAGCCGGTGAGGCGTCCGCCCGCGTCGAGCGTCACCTCGTAGAGCGCCATGAGACTCATCGTCTCGGGCACCCGGGCGACCTCCACGACCTCCGCCTCCACCGTCCAGCCGCCGTCGGTCCGCTCGAACCGGGAGACCGTCTCGGGCGTCCGCCCGGTCAGTTCGCCCAGTTGCTCGCGGGCCGCCCGCAGCAGTTCCAGCGGCGTCGGTTCGTCGTCCGCCGCGCTCTTGTCTCGCTTCTCAGGGGTGTCTGTCATAGGTGACCTCGGGGCAGCGGGTACCGCGCCGGAGCCGGGCCAAACCTGTGCGGGGATCAGGAGCGGGATGTGGCGGATTTGTGCAATCCATGTGCCCGCCCCCGCATTTCGCCGCGCCTCCGCGAATTCCCCCGCGCGGGCCCGCCCGCTATCCGCGCTCCGGGCGTTATGGCGGGCCCTGCCGATCGGCCCCCGGCATTCCCCGGCGAGAGCGCCGGGAATTTATCCGAAGGTCGTTAGCGTGTCTTGGACACGGCAAGAGAAGCACCGTACGAGTGACGCGCGTAACGGCAAACCAGAGGCGGTTTTCTGTGACAGAAGTGTGACCAGTGGGGAACGTGTCACGCATGAGTCCATGGCACCGCCCGGACTTCCGCCGCCGCGCCCGGCGGCCTACGGTGGCTGCCATGGCACCTCTTCCCAAGCCCCCCTACGAGCCCGAGGACGACCCCGGGCGGTACGTCGGCCTCGACGCGGCCAAGGCCGAGGAGCAGGCCCGCGCGCGCGGCTGGAACACGGTGCGCGCGCTGCCGCCGGGCGCGATCATCACCATGGAGTACCAGGGCGGCAGGCTCAACTTCGAGGTCGAGCACGGCACGGTGCGCCGCTGCTGGAAAGGCTGACCGCCCGCCCGTACGGCCGACGGCCCCGGCCGCCCTGTGGAAGGGGCGGCCGGGGCCGTCGTGGTGCGTGGCACGTGCGGGGGGAAAGGCTGTGCGTACCGCTGCCCCCGCGGCGTCAGGTGCCCGCCGTGCGCCCCCGCCCGGCCGAGGGACCCAGCGGCGCCGTGCGCGGGGCGCGGTCGCCGTGCGGCGGGCGGCGGCTGCCGCTCGGGGTGACGGGGGACCGCTCGGAGCGGACGGTGTGCGGCCGGGACGACAGGTGCGGCCAGGCGTCCGGCACCCGCCCGGCGGCGGCCGGCGACGTGCCGCCGCCCGACCGGCTGGCGGCCCCCACCGGTTCGAGGACGGGCAGTTCGTCGTCCACGGCCGGGCGCGGCGCGGCGATGACGGTCAGACCGCCGGCCGGAGCGGGGGCGAGCGCCCCGCTGTCGCGCAGCCGCCGCAGCAGCGCCGTCAGATGCGCCTCGGCGTAGGCCATCAGCGGCTCGAACCAGGGCAGCGCCAGCAGGACGAGCAGCCCCGCGGTCCAGCCGAGCGTCACGTCGCTCACCCAGTGCGTACCGAGGTAGACGGTCGTCATGCCGATGCCGAAGGCGAGCGAGGCGACGATCACGGAGGTGACGCGGCGGGTCAGCGGGGTGGTGGCCAGATAGGCCAGCACACCCCAGGTCACCACGGCGTTGGCGGTGTGGCCGGAAGGAAATATATCCCCGCCGGCCCACATCTCGTTCGAGCCGATCTCCGTCGCGTAGTGCGGCCCGAGTCGGCCCATGCCGAGCTTGGCGGCGCCCACGGTCACGTTGAGCAGCAGCAGCGAGGAGCCCAGCACCAGCAGCGGGCGCAGGCTCTGCTGCTTGTACGAGCGCCAGCCCAGCCAGGCCGCCACCGCCACCGCCGTCGGCCCGCGCTGGCCCAGCACCACGAAGTAGTCGAGGAAGGTGTGGATCTCCGGCCACTGCTTGTACGGGTGGAACAGCATGACCTGCCAGTCGAACCGCACCGGCCAGGACGTGGTGAGCACGCCGACGACGATCGCCACATAGACCACGAAGGTCGCCACGAAGATGCCGAGGCGCGTTCGGGTCATCCGTGGTCGCGGATCGTCGGGGCGCTCCTCCGCTGGGACGAGCTCGTCATTGGTACGCACCCAATCGACGTTACATTGGGTGACAGGAAGGCATGGCCGATCAGGACTCTTTGTGATGACGATGTGATGTGGAGTGGGTCTCGATCGGCTCTTTCGATGGCGCGATTCGGATAAATAAAGGCGACCTAAAGAATCCGGTGCGAAGAGGCGGCCGAAGGCCCTTCCGTCTCTTTATCCTTTTCTCGCACCGCTGTTTATCGCCGATTGGCCGGGATGTCCCGAACCGTTTCCCGGCAGGCGCGGCCGGGGCCCCGGCCCGCGGCCCGGCCCTCAGGGCGGGCCCGTCCCGTTGAGCCAGAACGCGCCATACCCGGCCGACGCCAGCGCCAGCGCCCCGAGCGCCGCCGCGGCCCATCCGGTGCGCAGCCGGGCCAGCGCCACCGCCAACGGCAGCACCAGCGGGAACGCGGGCAGCATCAGCCGCGGCTTCGAACCGAAGTAGCCCTTCGCGGTCAGCGCCAGCAGCAGCACGACGCCCGCGTACACCAGCAGCGGCAGCGGCTGCCCCTGGCGCACCCCGCGCACGTACAGCCAGAGCACCAGCGCGACCGCGGCGAGCAGCACCAGACCGGAGACGTACCCCGGACCCGTGAGCCGGCCGCCGACGAAGGCGGCGAACGCCAGCCCGCCGTCGAAGCCGTTGCCCCAGCCGCCCTGCACCCGCAGATAGCCGAGCGCCCCGCCCTCGCGCACCCCGACCCACGCGACGTACCCGAGCCAGCCCAGCGGCGCGAGCGCCGCCCCCAGCAGCATCCGCCGGTCGGTGCGCCAGGCGGTCCGCCACCGGCCGCCGGACGCCAGCGCGAGCGCCGCCGCGACCCATACGGCCGCGACGACGGCCGCGCCCACCGGCCGGGTCGCCCCCGCCAGCAGCGCGAACCACCCCGCCCAGACCCAACGCCCGGTCAGCACCGCGTACACGCCCCACGCCGCCAGCGCCGTGAACAGCGACTCGGAGTACGCCATCGACTGCACCACCGACACCGGCAGCGCCGCCCACAGCGCGGCCAGCACGACGCCCGCCCGCCGCCCGTACACCCGCTCGCCGACCAGGAAGAGCGCCCAGGCCGCGAAGAGCGAGGCCACCGCCGAGACGGCCAGGCCCGCGTCGGCGGCGGTCAGCGGCGAGCACGCGGCCACCCCCCGCTCCAGCCACGGCAGCAGCGGGAAGAAGGCCAGATCGGAGTGGACCCGGCCGCCGCCCAGATCGAGCGTGAAGCCGTAGCCGTGCTCGGCGACGCGGGTGTACCAGATCGCGTCCCAGCGCCCGGAGAGCAGCTGCCGCGGGCTGCTGCCCGCCGCCCGGCTCCACACCGCGAGGACCGTGAGGGAGAGCAGGCGTACGCACGCGAAGGCCAGCAGCGCGGGCGCGGCCCGGCGCACCGCGTCGGTCACCGTCCGCGCGCCGGGGCTCGCGGGCGCGCTGAGCGCGGGAGTCAGACCGGTCATCGCCACGATTATCGGTCATGGACCACGGGGTATGGAGCGGGGGCGCTGAGCCGCCGCCGACCCCGGTGATCTGCTGCGATCGGTCTCCCATCGGGAGGAGTGCCCAACGGCCCCCCGGAGGACTCGCGTACTCTGACGACTCACTCGCCCCCTCGACGCCGGGTCCACAGTCCCCCTTGGCCCGTTCCGAGCGCGAGCGCACGACACGGAGGTGTGTGAATGTCCGGGACGACCACGGCCGGCGCCAGGCCGACAGCGGACGGCCCGTCCCGGAACCGGGGCGGCGCCAACCGCTGGACCGTGCTCGTCGTACTCTGCGTCAGCCTGCTGCTGGTCGCCCTCGACTCGACCGTGCTGCACGTCGCCGTGCCCGCCGTCACCGAGGATCTGCGGCCCGGCCCGATAGAGCTGCTGTGGATCGTCGACGTCTACCCGCTCGTCTGCGCCTCCCTGCTCATCCTCTTCGGCACCCTCGGCGACCGCGTCGGCCGCCGCCGCGTCCTGCTGCTCGGCTACGGCTTCTTCGGCCTGGCCTCGGCCCTCGCCGCCTTCGCCACCAGCCCCGACGTGCTGGTCACGGCCCGCGCCCTGCTCGGCGTCGGCGGCGCGATGATCATGCCCGCGACGCTGTCGATCCTCCGTCAGGTCTTCCCCGACCGCCGCGAGCGGGCGCTGGCCATCGGCGTGTGGAGCGCGGTCGCCGCCGTGGGCGCGGCCGTCGGACCGCTGCTCGGCGGCTTCCTCCTCGAACACTTCTGGTGGGGCTCGGTCTTCCTCATCAACATCCCGCTGATGGTCGTCAGCCTGCCCATCGGCCGCTGGCTGCTCCCCGAGTCCACCGGCGACCGGGACGGCCCCTGGGACGTGATCGGCGCGCTGATGGCCGCGTTCGGCCTGTTCGGGGTCGTCCTCGGAGTGAAACGGGCGGGCGGCGGCGACGAGCTCCTGACCGTCGACACCCTCGCCCCGGTCGTCCTCGGCGCGGCCCTGCTCGTCCTGTTCGTCCGCCGCCAGCGACGCCGCGAACACCCGCTCGTGGACCTCACGATGTTCGCCCGGCCCGCCTTCGGCACCTCGGTCGGCTGCATCGTGCTGGCCATGCTGGCCCTCGTCGGCCTCGAACTCATAGCGGCCCAGTACCTTCAGCTCGTCCTCGGCCTCTCCCCCCTCGCGACCGGCCTGCGGCTGCTGCCCCTCACCTTCGCCGCGATGGCCGCGGGCCTGGTCGGCTCCCGAATACTGCACCGCTTCGGCCCCCGCACCATGGTCGGCCTCGGCTTCCTCCTCACCGCCGGCGCGGTCCTCTCGCTGACCGTCATGGGACAGCAGGACCGGCCGGCGCTTCTCGTCATCAGCTTCGTCCTGCTCGGCTTCGGCCTGGAGACCACGCTCTTCGGCGCGTACGAGTCCATGCTCAGCGAGGCCCCCGCCGCCTCCGCCGGGGGAGCGGCCGCCATCGGCGAGACCTCCTACCAGCTCGGCGGCGGCATCGGCATCGCCCTGCTCGGCAGCGTCATGAACGCCGCGTACGCGCCCGGCGTCAAGAACGCCCCCGGCGTCCCCAGCGACTCCTCCGCCGCCGCCGGCCACTCCCTCGGCGAGGCGTACGAGGTCTCCGGGCGGCTCGGCGGCGCGGCCGGCTCGGCGCTGCGCCACGCGGCCCGCGCCTCCTTCGTGCACGGCCTGCACGTCACCCTGATCGTCAGCGCCGGGCTGCTGCTCCTCGGCGCGCTCGCCGCGCTGCGGCTGCCCCGCGCGATGGAGTGCGAGGGCGGCCCGGACCCGGACGCCGACCCCGGCCCGGCCCCGGAACGCGGCCCCGGCCCGGCCCCGGAACGCGGCCCCGGCCCCGAGGCCGCGGCGCGCAGGGGCGAGCCGTGCGGCGCGGAGTCCTCCGGCTGATCCTCGATCCGCGCCGCCGCGAAACCCGCCGGCCGTGCCCGCCGCGCGCCGCCGCGCACCCGGCCCGGCCCGGCCGCGCGGCCCCGGTGGGCCTCTGGACGCGGGGCGGCGGCCGGTCGTAGCGTCGGGCGCGAGCCGAAAAGATCACTGCCGGAGGCGCAGACATGTCCGTACGCTCCATGCCGCCGTTCGATCCGACCGATCCGCTCGGGATCGACGACCTCCTCGCCCCCGAGGACCTCGCCGTACGGGCCACCGTCCGCCAGTGGGCCGCCGACCGGGTGCTGCCGCACATCGCGGACTGGTACGAGCGCGGGGAGCTGCCCGGCATCCGCGAACTGTCCCGCGAGCTCGGCTCGATGGGCGCGCTCGGCATGACGCTCAAGGGCTACGGCTGCGCGGGCGCGAGCGCCGTCCAGTACGGGCTGGCCTGCCTGGAACTGGAGGCCGCCGACTCCGGCGTCCGCTCGCTGGTCTCCGTGCAGGGCTCCCTGGCGATGTACGCGATCCACCGGTTCGGCTCCGAGGAGCAGAAGCAGCGGTGGCTGCCGGGGATGGCGGCGGGCGAGACCATCGGCTGCTTCGGGCTGACCGAGCCGGACCACGGCTCCGACCCGGCCGGCATGCGCACGTACGCCAAGCGGGACGGCGGGGACTGGGTCCTGACGGGCCGCAAGATGTGGATCACCAATGGCTCGGTGGCGGGCGTCGCCGTGGTCTGGGCCCGCACCGACGACGGCATCCGCGGCTTCCTCGTGCCCACCGACGCCCCCGGCTTCGCCGCGCCGGAGATCAAGCACAAGTGGTCGCTGCGGGCCTCCGTCACCAGCGAGCTCGTCCTGGACGAGGTGCGGCTGCCCGCCGACGCGGTGCTCCCCGACGTCACCGGGCTGCGCGGGCCGCTGAGCTGCCTGTCCCACGCCCGGTACGGCATCGTGTGGGGATCGATGGGCGCGGCCCGCGCCGCCTTCGAGTCGGCGCTGGAGTACTCGCGCACCCGCGAGCAGTTCGGCCGGCCGATCGGCGGCTTCCAGCTCACCCAGGCCAAGCTCGCCGACATGGCCGTGGAACTGCACAAGGGCATACTGCTCGCCCACCACCTCGGGCGGCGGATGGACGCGGGCACGCTCCGGCCCGAGCAGGTCAGCTTCGGGAAGCTCAACAACGTGCGGGAGGCCATCGACATCTGCCGCACGGCCCGTACGGTCCTCGGCGCGAACGGGATCTCGCTGGAGTACCCCGTCATGCGGCACGCCACGAACCTGGAATCGGTACTCACCTACGAAGGCACCGTGGAGATGCACCAGCTGGTGCTCGGCAAGGCGCTCACCGGGCTCGACGCCTTCCGGTAAGCGGCGAACGGGTCCCCGCCTCTGGCCGGCGCCGGCGGCCGGAGGCAGGAACGCGATCAGCTCTGGTTGAAGAAGCCGCCGGTCCTGCGGCCGCCGGAGTCGCCACTGAGGACCTGGTAATCGGGCGGCGTGAGCAGGAAGACCCGGTTGGCGACGCGGTCGATCGAGCCGCGCAGGCCGAAGGTGAGGCCGGCCGCGAAGTCCACGACGCGCTTGGCGTCGGTGGGCTCCATGCCCGTGAGGTTCACGATCACCGGAATGCCGTCCCGGAACAGCTCTCCGATGCCGCGGGCGTCCCGGAAGCTCTCCGGGGTGACCGTGGCGATGCGCGTGCCCTCTTCCTCCGCCGCCTCCTCGGCCACCCGCACCCGCGGGTTCGTCACCCAGGACTCCCGCGCCTCGGACCCCTCGGCGTACTCGTCGTCGTAGTAGCGCTCTTCATCGCTGTCGTCGACGAGCCCAAGCCAGGCACTCGCCTTGCGCACCGATCCCATGGACGCCTCCTCTCACACGCGGTGTGTACCGTCCGCCTTCCTATGGTCGTCCATGATGCTGATGATGTGCCAAGTGGATAGCCGCCGCACGGGGGTTTCGTGACGCATCTGGTGCAAAGAGTGTGACGGGTTGTCGATTTATAACCAGCTGAGTTGATTTCAGTACCGACCGTGACGCAATCGGCGGCAGGACACAGGCGCGCTGGCCGGTCCGTCCGCCCCGTCCGTCCCGGCCGGGCCTCGGCGGCCCCCGCCCTGACCTGCTGTGACGTAGGCGCGCGAGCACGCCGCCGACGGCGACCGGACGTCGGCAGGGAGGCCGGCCGCCGGGACCGGGCCGGGGTGCGGACCGGCCCGGGGCTCCGGGCGGGCTACTCCACCTCGTGCGGGCTGAGCCGCGAATGCCGGATCGCCGAGGGACCCACGCCCCACTTCTTCAGGATGCGGGCGTACGAGCCGTCGGCGATCAGCCCCTCCACCGCGGCCCGGAAGGCGGGCGCGAGCCTGCTGCCCTTGGCGAAGGCGAAACCGACGTCGAGCCGGTGCGACTCGTTCAGGAACCGCACGCCCTGCTGCTGCCGCACCGCGTAGCGCAGCCCGTTGGCGGTGCTCATCACCACGTCGATCCGGCCCTGCCGCAGCCCGAGCCAGACCGTCGCCGGGTCGGCGAAGGTCTTCACGCGGTACGCCTTCTTCCCCGCGTCGGCGCAGCGGTGCGCGTTCTCCTCCAGCGTCGCCTCGAAGGTGGTGCCCGCGCCCGTCGCCACCGTCAGCCCGCACAGCTCGGTCAGGTCGGTGACCTTCTCGGGGCCGCTGCCGTCGAGGGTGGCGAAGCCCTGCCCGTCGTTGATGTACGTGACGAAGTCGATGGTCTTGCGGCGCTCCTCGGTGACCCCGAAGTTGCCGGTCCCCACGTCGTACTTGCCGCTGCCGAGCGCCGGCAGGATCGCCTCGAACCCGGCGACCTGCCGCTGGAGCCGCACCCCGAGCTTCCGCGCGACCGCGTCGGAGATGTCGATGTCCAGACCGGCGAGGGTCCTGCCGTCCTGGAGGTAGGTGGAGCTGGGCGGCGAGCCGACGCTGGCGGCGATCTTCACGGTGCCGCGCGCCCGTACGTCCGCGGGCAGCAGCGCCGAGGCCGCCCGGTCCTCCGCGATCTGGGAGACTACGTTCTCGGTGGGGATGTCCGCGCCGGGCGCGCCGGCCGCGGCGTTCCGCGCGCCGCCGCCCGCCGCGTCCGGATCGCCGCTCCCGCAGGCGGTGAGCGACAGGAGACCCGCGGCCAGCAGGGCGGTGGCGCCGCGCACGGCGGTCGCTCTCACGAGGTCGCCCCCTTCACGATGTCGCTCTCATGGCGTGCGGTTCTCCAACCGGTTGAGGAACTTCTCGAACGGCAGCGGCCCGATCGTCTCGGGGTCCGCCGACACGTCGAAGAGAGGGCGGTAACCGGCCGCCAGATAAAGGCCCTTGGCCTCCGGCTGCCGGGGTCCGGTGGTCAGGAAGAGGCGCTCGTAACCGCGCTCGGCGGCCTCCCGCTCCAGGGCGAGCAGCACCTGCCGGGCCAGTCCGCAGCGGCGGTGCGCCGAGTGCGTCCAGATGCGCTTGAGCTCGACCGTCGGCGGGCCGGCCGACTCGTGGCGGCGGAACGCGCCGCCCGCGATGGCCGCCCCGCGCTCCAGGAGCAGCAGGAACGCCCCCTCGGGCGGGGCGAATTCGACGGCCGGATAGCCGTGCAGATCGGAGGACGAGCCGTAGCGGGCGGTGTACTCGTACGTCAGCTCGTCGAGCAGCGGACGGGCCAGCGGATCGGCGACGGTGGTGTGATGGACGGTCAGTTCAGGGGCGCCCCCGGTCGGGGGCAGGGCTGTGGAACGCATGCGGGACCCTTCGGGGTGCATGACGTGAGGGCGCGGGCCCGTACGGGCGCGCCGCCGGGACAGGGCGAGCTGAGGGGAGAGGCGCGAGGGGAGGTCGCTCAGGCGTGTGAAGGCGCGGAAGGAACGCGCGTATGCCGCCGCCGCGCCGCGAAGGGCGGGCTCGGAACCCGGAAGACGACCGGGCCCTCAGGGCGGGAGGTCAGCTCTGACAGGACGACGACCACACCCGACCGAAGTCGATGTGGTCCCGTGTGACCAGCCACTGCCGTGAATGCATGGCCCAAGTGGAACAGGCATCCGTTTCTTCGTCAACTGACATGAGACGTACGGCTCACAGTGCGGACGGGCTTGACAGCGGACCGTACGGGCGGCTTAGCCTCCTGTCACGGCCGTGCTGAGGGGCGCGGCCCGCGTGTGAAGGCGTATCCCGTGTTCGATCTCTGCATCCACGGAGCCTCCGCATGTCTTTGGGCAGCGCAGCCACGCACCCCGAAACCCTTCCCGCCACCACCTCCCCGCCGTACGAACGCGACGGCGCACCCGACCCGGACCCCGGCGCGCGGCCGCGCGTCGTGCCCGTACGCCGCACCGGCCAGTGGATCGCGGCAGCCGTCGTCATCCTGCTGCTCGCCATGGCGGCCAACTCCGTCGCCCGCAACAAGGCGTTCCAATGGGACGTCGTCGGCGCGTACTTCACCTCCTCCAGTGTGCTGCGCGGCCTCGGCCTCACGCTCTGGCTGACGGCCGTGGTCATGGTGGCCGGCTTCGCGCTCGGCACCCTGCTCGCCGTCATGCGACTCTCGGCCAACCCCGTCCTGAACAAGGTCAGTTGGGGCTACGTCTGGCTCTTCCGGTCGGTGCCGGTCCTGGTCCAGCTGCTGTTCTGGTTCAACATCGGCGCCCTGTACCCGACGCTCGGCCTCGGCATCCCCTGGGGGCCCGAGTTCGTCAGCGTCCACACCGTGAACCTCTTCGGCCCCACGGCCGTCGCCGTCGTCGGGCTGACCCTGCACGAGGCCGCGTACGCCGCCGAGGTCGTCCGCGGCGGCATCCTCTCCGTGGAGAAGGGCCAGCTGGAGGCCGCCCAGTCGCTCGGCCTCGGGCGCGGTCGCACCCTGCGCCGCGTCGTGCTGCCGCAGGCCATGCGGTCCATCGTGCCCCCGGCCGGGAACATGCTGATCGGCGCCCTCAAGGGCACCTCCATCGTCTCCATCATCGCCGTGAACGACCTGCTCTACTCCGCGCAGCTCGTCTACCACCGCACGTACCAGGTCATCCCGATGCTGCTGGTCGCCACCCTCTGGTACGTGCTGGTCACCTCGGTGCTCAGCGTGGGCCAGCACTACGTCGAACGGCGCTACGCGCGCGGCACGGCGGGCGCCCGATGAGCACGCGCCCGCCTGGCCCCCGACCGGGCGGCCCCCGCACCCTGGGCGACCGCGTTCTGACCGGTCAGGCCATGAACGGTCAGGCCGCAGGCGACCGGGTGCCGAACGCCCCCGACGGCCGGTCCACCGCCCTTGTGCCCTCCGTCGTCATCGTCGGCGCCGGACCGCGCGCCACCGGAGTGATCGAACGGATCGCCGCCAACGCCCCCGAACTCCTCGACGGCACGCGCCTCGACATCCACCTCGTGGACCCGCACCCGCCCGGCGGCGGCCGGATCTGGCGGCACGACCAGTCGCGGCTGCTGTGGATGAACTCCATGGCCGAGGACGTCACCATGTTCGGCGACGACTCCGTCGAGCACGAGGGCCCGGTCCGCCCCGGCCCCTCCCTCTCCGAGTGGGCCGAACTCGTGCGCACCGGCGCGCTCACCGTGGACCTCGAACCCGAAACAGCCGCGGAACTGGCCGAGTTGACCGGCCAGACCTTCGCCAGCCGGCGGCTCCAGAGCGCGTACCTCGGCTGGGTGTACGAGCAGGCGCTGGCCGCCCTGCCCCCGCACATCACCGTCCACGAGCACCGCCGCCGCGCCACCCGCGTGTCCGGGCCGCGCGACGGCCGGCAGCAGGTGTGGCTCGCGGACCGGCCCACGCCGCTCCTCGCCGACCTCGTCGTGCTCGCTCTCGGCCACCTCGACGCCGAACCCGACGCGGAGCAGAGCGCCCTCGCCGCCTTCGCCGCGGACCACGGACTCACGCACATCCCGCCGGAGTTCACCGCCGACAGCGACCTGTCCGGCCTGCGCCCCGGCGAGCCCGTCATCGTACGAGGCTTCGGGCTGGCCTTCATCGACCTGATGGTGCTGCTCACCGAGGGGCGCGGCGGACGCTACACAGAAGACGGCCCCGACGGCGCGCCGACCTACCACCCCTCGGGGCGCGAACCCGTCCTGCACGTCGGCTCGCGGCGCGGCGTCCCGTACCACTCCAAGCTCGGCTACCCGCTGCGCGGCGAGGCGCCCCCGCTGCCCCGCTTCTTCGGCCCGGCCCAGGTCGACGCGGTGCTCGCCCGCCCCGGCCCGCCCGACTTCCGGCGCGACGTCTGGCCGCTGGTCGAGAAGGAGCTGGGCTTCGCCCACTACCACCGGCTCTTCACCGCCCACCCGCACCGCACATCCGTCGACTGGCCGGACTTCGAGGAGAAGTACGCCGCCTGCGACCCCGGCGGCCCCGAACTCCAGGCGCTGGTCGCCGCCTCCGTGCCCGACCCCGCCGACCGGCTCGACCTCGACGCGCTCGACCACCCCCTCGCGGGCCTGCGCTACGCCGACGCGGACGCCCTCCAGGACGGTCTGCGCGGCTACATCGAGGCCGGCCTCGCCCGCGCCCACGACCCCGCCTACAGCCCCGACCTGGCCGTCTTCCTCGCCCTGCTCTCCGTCTACGGGCAGCTCGTGCGCCTCGGCGACGTGGGCCCGTGGTGGCACGGCTTCTTCAGCTACCTCGCCTCGGGCCCGCCCGGCCCCCGGCTCCGGCAGCTCCTCGCCCTCTCCCGCGCCGGCGTCGTGCGCTTCCTCGGCGCGGACATGACCGTGACCGCCGACCCGGAGCGCGGCGTCTTCCGCGCGGGCGGCGCGAGCGTGCCCGGCCACGCCGTCGAGGCGAGAGCGCTCGTCGAGGCCCGGCTGCCCGCGCCGTCCGTCGTCCGCTCACGGGACCCGCTGCTGCGCGGCCTGTACACGGACGGGGCCGCGGCGACCCCCGCCGGGCTGCTCGCCGTCGACCCCGTGGACCTGCGCGTCCTCGACCGTACGAGCCGCCCGCACCCCCGCCGCTTCGCCATCGGCGCGCACACCGACGCCCGCTCGTCCGGCGCCTTCGCCCGGCCCCGCACCAACGCGCCCGCCTTCCGGCAGAACGACGCCGCCGCGCGGGCCCTGCTCGTCTTCCTCCGCGACGTGTCCTGTCGCGCACCGCTCAGCGCCTGAACACACCCCGGCCCGCACGGACTTCGAGGAACCCCTATGCCACTGACTTCGCACGCGAAGCGACCGACGAACGCCACGGACACCACGAACGCCCCGGATACCACGAACGCCCCGGACCCCACTGATGCCGCGGACCCCACTGATGCCGCGAGCGCCGCGGACTTCATGGTCGACGTCCGGTCCGTACACAAGAGCTTCGGACCGCTCAAGGTGCTGCACGGCGTGGACCTGCGCGTACGACCAGGAGAGGTCGCCGTCGTGCTCGGCCCGTCCGGCTCCGGGAAATCCACTCTGCTGCGCACCATCAACCACCTGGAGAAGGTGGACAGCGGCCAGGTGAGCGTCGACGGCTCCCTCGTCGGCTACCGCCGCTCCGGCGACAAGCTCTACGAGCTGCGGGAGCGGGAGGTGCTGCGGCAGCGCACCCGGATCGGCTTCGTCTTCCAGAACTTCAACCTCTTCCCGCACCTGACGGTGGCGGAGAACATCACCGAAGCGCCCGTATCAGCGCTCAAGCGCCCCAAGAAGGAGGCCGCGGCCACGGCGGAACGGCTGCTCGCCCGGGTCGGCCTCGCCGACAAGGCCGCCGCGTACCCCCGGCAGCTCTCCGGCGGCCAGCAGCAGCGCGTCGCCATCGCGCGGGCCCTCGCCCTCGAACCCCGGCTGCTCCTCTTCGACGAGCCGACCTCCGCCCTCGACCCGGAGCTGGTCGGCGAGGTCCTCGACGTCATCAAGGACCTCGCCGCCCGCGGCACCACGATGATCGTCGTCACCCACGAGATCGGGTTCGCGAGGGAGGTCGCCGACACCGTCGTCTTCATGGACGGCGGCCGCATCCTCGAACAGGGGCCGCCCGCCGAGGTGTTGGACGACCCGAAGCACGAGCGCACCAGGGTGTTCCTGTCCAAGGTCCTCTGAGACGCGCCGAGATGGGACGCGCCGGGGCGGGACGCGCCGGGATGAGGCGCGCCGGGTCCGCCCATCGCACCGAAGCGACCGCCGAGAGCCACCGAGAGCCACCGAGAGCCACCGAAAGAAGGCATACGACCATGTCCGTACCCTCCCCTTCCCGGCCGCTGCGGCTGGCCGCGGCCGTCGACCGCGCCGATGCGGCCGGTGCGCTCGACGCCGGCCCGTACGTACGCGCCGCGCGCCTCGCCGAGCGCGGCCGGCTCGACTTCGTCACCCTCGGCGACTCCTTCGCGCGGCGGGGCCCGGACGCCCTCGCCGTGTTCGCCCGCATCGCCCCCGCGACGGAACGGATCGGCCTGGTGCCGACCGTCACCACCACGCACACCGAGCCGTTCCACGTCTCCAGCGCCGTCGCCACGCTGGACTGGGTCAGCCGCGGCCGGGCCGGCTGGACCGTGGACGTGTCGACGACGGCGGCCGAGGCGCGGCTCTTCGGCCGCCGCCCCGCGGCCTCCGCACGGGCGCTGTGGCGCGAGGCGGCGGACGTCGCCGACGTCGCCGGGCGGCTCTGGGACAGCTGGGAGGACGACGCCGAGATCAGGGACGTCGCCACCGGCCGCTTCATCGACCGCGACAAGCTCCACTACGTCGATTTCGAGGGCGGCGAGTTCTCGGTGCGCGGCCCGGCCATCGTGCCGCGACCGCCCCAGGGCCGCCCGGTCATCGCGCTGGACGCCACCGCCTCGCTGCCGCGCGAGGCCGCGGCCCGGCACGCCGACGTCGCGTACGTACGGGCCATGAGCCGGTCCGCCGCCGCCGGGGCGCGGGCGGATCTGCGCGGCCGGGCGGCGGCGCACGGCCGGGCCCCGGACGAGCTGACGGTGCTGGCCGCGCTGACGGTCGATCTGACCGACGGCGAGAGCGCGGCGTCGGCCGACGCCGCCTCGTACGAGGGCGAGCTCACGGCCGGGCGCGACGGGCGCACGCTCTACCGGGGCGGGCCCGTCGGCCTCGCCGAGCTGATCGGCGACTGGCACGAGGCGGGGGCCGTGGACGGCTTCCACATCACGCCCACCGACCCGGAGGACGACCTGGAGCGGTTCGTCAACGGCACGGTGGCGCTGCTCCAGCACCGCGGCCTCTTCCGCACCTTCTACCCCGGCGCCACGCTCCGCGACCACCTCGGCCTGCCGCGCCCCGCCAACCGCTACGCACCCGCCGGAGGCATCGCATGACCACACCCGCCAGGAACACTCCCGCCAGGAACACTCCCGCGAGGGGCGAAAGGAAGCGGATCCACCTCGCCGCCCACTTCCCGGGCGTCAACGCCACGACCGTATGGGCCGATCCGCGCTCCCGCAGCCAGATCGACTTCTCCTCCTTCGAGCACCTGGCCCGTACCGCCGAGCGCGGCCTGTTCGACTTCTTCTTCCTCGCGGAGGGGCTGCGGCTGCGCGAGCACAAGGGGCGGGTGCACGACCTCGACGTGGTCGGCCGCCCCGAGTCGATCACCGTGCTGAACGCCCTCGCCGCCGTCACCGAGCACCTCGGGCTGGCCGCCACGGTCAACGCCACCTTCAACGAACCGTACGAACTGGCCCGTCGGCTCGGCACGCTGGACCACCTCAGCGGCGGCCGTGCCGCCTGGAACGTCGTCACCTCCTCCGACGCCTTCACCGGCGAGAACTTCCGGCGCGGGGGCTACCTCGACCGGGCCGACCGCTACACCCGCGCCGCCGAGTTCGTCGCGACCGCCCGTGAGCTGTGGGACTCCTGGGACGGCGGCGACGCCCCGAGCCCCTTCGCCCACACCGGGCGGCATTTCGACATCTCGGGCGAGTTCGGCGTACGGCGCAGCCCGCAGGGCCACCCCGTGGTCATTCAGGCGGGCGACTCCGACGAGGGGCGCGAGTTCGCCGCCTCGGCCGCCGACATCATCTTCACCCGGCACGGCACCCTGGAGGCGGGCCGCGAGTTCTACGCCGACGTGAAGCGGCGGCTCGGCGCGTACGGCCGCCGCCCCGACGACCTCAAGATCATGCCCGGCGTGACCTACGCGCTCGGCGACACCGCCGCCGAGGCGCAGGAGAAGGCCGCCGAGATCCGCCGGCTCCAGGTCTCGCCGCAGAACGCGATCCTCGCCCTGGAACAGATCTGGGGCCGCGACCTGTCCGCGTACGACCCGGACGGGCCGCTGCCCGACATCGACCCGGACCCCGACGGCCAACTGGTCCAGGGCCGGGTCCGGCTCGGCGATCCGCTGGCCGTCGCCGCGAAATGGCGGGCGCTGGCGGCGGCCAAGGGGCTGTCCATCCGGCAGACGGTGATCGAGACGACCGGCCGGCAGTCGTTCATCGGGACGCCGCAGAGCGTCGCGGCGGAGCTGGACGAGTTCGTGCAGACGGGCGCCGCCGACGGCTTCATCCTCATCCCGCACCTCACGCCGGGCGGCCTCGACGACTTCGTGGAGCGCGTGGTGCCGCTGCTCCAGGAGCGCGGCTCGTTCCGCACCCGGTACGAGGGCACGACGCTCCGCGACCACCTGGGGCTGCCCCGGCCCGCCGCACCGTCCCGCCTCGTCGAGGCCCCCGCCGAGGCCCCCGCGCGTGGCACGCGCGCGGGGGCTGTGAAAGGTTGAACGACATGAGCGACGACGCACAGCAGCAGTGGAAGACCTGGCACGAGGGCCGCGTGGCGACGGTCTCCGAGCCGTACGGGCCGCTCGCGCTCACCGGTACGCACTGGCTCTCCGACGCCGAGGACGGCCGCGTCCCGACCCTGGACGGCGGCACGCTCCCCGGCCGCTGGACCGAGGGCGGTGACGGGGACGAGGACACGATGTCGCTCAGCGCCGACGCCGCCGACGGGCTGACGGTGGACGGCCGGCCGCTGGACGGCGAGGTCCGGCTCGGCGAGGACAGCGGCCCCGAGGCGGCCCGCGTGGCCCGCGGCCGACAGCGCTTCGTCGTGCTGCGCCGCGAGGGCCTGTGGGCCGTCCGGGTCTTCGACCCGGACGCCGAGAACCGCCGCTCCTTCGCCGGCATCGACGTCTTCGACTACGACGAGCGGTGGGTGCTGGACGGGCTCTTCCGCCCGTACGACACGAGCCGCACCGTACGGGTCGGCAACGCCGACGGCCAGGAGCGGGGGCTCGGGCTCGGCGGCGAACTCGCCTTCACGGTCGACGGCGACGAGCACACGCTCCAGGTCGCGGTGGAGGGGGACGGGTCGCTGTGGGCCGTGCTCGCCGACGGCACGAGCGGCCGGGACAGCTACCGCTTCCGCTTCCTGCGCCCGCCGGCGCCGGCCGCGGACGGCACGGTGACGGTGGACTTCAACCGGACCCTGCTGCCGCCGTGCGCCTTCGCCGACCACTTCATCTGCCCCTTCCCGCCGCCGGGCAACACGCTGCCGATCGACGTACGGGCGGGGGAGCGGAACCGGCTGACGCGCTGAGCGAGATCGGCTGAGGCGCCGAGGGGGCCGGCCGCCGCGCTGAGCGAGACCGGTTGCCGGGGCTGAGGGGGGGGCTGGTCGCCGCGCTGAGCGCGATCGGTTGCCGGGGCTCTGAGGGGGCCGGTCGCCGCGCCGAGGGGGAGCGGACGGCCGGCTGACGCGCCGAGCGAAAACCGGTTGCCGCGCCGAAGGGAACCGACCGCCGCGCCGCTACGTCCTATCGGCGACCCGAGGGGGTCAGCACCCAGCCCCGGCGGCCTCCGAGCCGTCGGGGCCATGGCCGTTGTGCCGCGAACGGGCGTCCGAAAGCTGCCCTTGCGCCTGTTGTCCGCCCGCCTCGATACTCCGCAGCAGCGCTTGTCAGGGGCACGGCGGAAACGGAATCCGGTGTGCCCTTTGACTGCGCCTCACGGGCCCGTCCACCCCACGGCGGGCCCCCTACCCCCCTCGGGAGGAAGAACGTGAGGATCAAGCGCACCACCCCCCGCAGCGGCATCGTGAGACGTTCCGGCCTGCTCGCCACGGCCGCGGGCCTCGCGGCCGCGACGGCGCTGGTCGCCACCAACGCCCACGCCGACGGCGGCCGGTCCGCCGAGCCGTACAGCGTCGCCCAGCTCTCCGCCGTCGACTCGGCCGTGCTGAGCGCCGACGTCGCGGGCACGGCCTGGTCCGTGGACCAGAAGTCCCGCTCCGTCACCGTCACCGTCGACGACACCGTCACCGCGGCCGACATCGCCAAGATCAAGGCCGGGGCGGGCGCCAACGCCGGCGCCATCCGCATCGAGCACATGAAGGGCGAGCTCCGGAAGCTCCTCTCCGGCGGCGACGCGATCTACGCGCCGAGCTGGCGCTGCTCCCTCGGCTTCAACGTGCGCAAGGGCAACACGTACTACTTGCTCACCGCCGGACACTGCACCGAGGGCAAGCCGCCGTACTACGCGAACTCCAGCAAGACCACGAGCATCGGCCCCACCACGGGTACGAGCTTCCCCGGCAACGACTACGGCATCGTGCAGTACACGAACACCTCGCTGGCCCACCCCAGCGCCGTCGGCAGCCAGGCCATCACCAAGGCCGCCAACCCCACCGTGGGCCAGAACGTCACCCGGCGCGGCTCCACCACCGGCACCCACAGCGGCAAGGTCACCGCGCTGAACCAGACCGTCAACTACGGCAACGGCGACATCGTCTCCGGCCTGATCAAGACCACCGTCTGCGCCGAGCCCGGCGACAGCGGCGGCTCGCTCTACTCCGGTTCCACCGCCTACGGCCTCACCTCCGGCGGCAGCGGCAACTGCACCTCCGGCGGCACGACGTTCTTCCAGCCGGTGGTCGAAGCGATGAACGCCTACGGCGTGAGCCTGTTCTGACCCCGCTCTGAGCGCGTTCCGAGGGAAGGCGCGGCTTTCTTCCCCACCTTCACGGCCTGCCCCATCCCCCCTGCCCCCGGCCGGAACACCGGCCGGGGGCAGGTGTACGGGGCGTACGGGCGGGGCTTACGGGCGCACGTGACTCAGCGGGGGACCGCCGCCGGTCCGTACGCGGCCCCGCCCCGTTCCCCGCCGCCGAGCCGGTCCGCGACCTTCAGCAACTCGTCGGCGGCCAGCCGCGAGCCCGAGTCGCACACCATGTAGGTGAAGGTCCCGTCGAACCAGGTCACGCCGCGCTCGGAGCCCGCCCTTGTGAAGAGGTGTCCGGGCCGCCCGCCGACCGAGACCGCCTCGCCCGAGCCGACCTGCCCGTCTCTGCCGGCGATCTGCGCGATGGCCAGGGTGGGTTCCCCTGCCCCCTTGCGGTAGTAGCGGGTCCAGGCGGGCCCGTGTTCGCGGTCCCGTGAGAGCAGGGACGGCAGGCCGGGCTGGGGTCCGGGCGCCTCCTGGTACATGACGTCCGTCTGCGCGTAACCCGGCGGGAGGTAGCCGGGAGCGCCGAGGAAAGCGCTGTCGAAGGGATGGATGCGGTCGCCGGTGAAGCCCTCGACGAGCCGCCGCTTCCCCAAGGGCGTCCGCAGCGTGACGGCAACCTGTTGATCTTTCGAGGTCGCGCAGGGGTGCGACAGGTCGGGGATGCCTGTCCTGATCGTCAGGGCGACGGTGTCGGAGGACTCCCGAGCCGCCAGTTCGGGCTGTACCTCATGGCAGGGGGACCACGAGACGGCAGCGGTGAGCGTACGGCCGTCCCGGCTCACCAGCACCTGGCTCGACGCCAGCCCGTCATCGCGGTGGTTTTCGAGTCGGTCCTCCCAGAGCCACCACGCGGTCAGGGCGACGGTGACGACGGCTGTCGTGCCGACGACCCATAACCCCCTTATCAGATAGGTGAGTTGGTCGGGTCGCACGCTCAGGCCGCTCCGGTGAAGGCGTCCAGCAGGTGCGGCGGGGCCGCCTGCTTCCAGGAGTCGACGAGGATGTCCCGCAGTTCGTCGACGTCCTCCAGGGCGGCGAGCCGTACGCGCACCCAGTTGGAGGCGGCCTCGTGCGGCGGCACCCAGAACTTCTCCGGCTCCGCCGCGATCAGCTCCTGCCGCTCGTGCATCGGGCACCGCACGGCGAACGACGTCTCGTCGTCGGGGACCGTCACGAACATCTTGCCGGCGACGCGGAAGGTGGGCATGGACCACGCCTCCTTCTCCACCGTCTCCGGCAAGGAGAGGGCGATGCGGCGTACGTCTGCGGAATCGGTCATGATCAACAGATTAATCGGTGACCGTACGGTGCCGTCGCCTCGCCGGAAACCGGTTGGCTCCCCCCTCCTCCGCTCCCTACCATCCGGACCGTGGCGATCAGCGGGACGGGCCTCCCGGAGTCGGAGGCGGACACGGAAGCGCAGGCCGAGGACGTCGTGCGCCTGGTACGTCAGGTGTTCGGCGAGGACGTCGTCGGCGCGTATCTCCACGGCTCCGCCGTGCTGGACGGGCTGCGGCCGAGCAGCGACCTCGATGTGCTGGCCGTGCTGCGGCGGCGCACGACGGCGGGGGAGCGGCGGGCGCTCGTGGCCGCGCTGCTGAGGATCTCCGGCACGGGGGGCACGGGAGACGGAGGGGACGGAGGAGGCGGAGGAGGCGAGGAAGGCGGCGGACGGCGGCCCGTCGAGCTGACGGTCGTCGTCCAGGACGACGTACGGCCGTGGCGGTATCCGCCGCGCTGCGAGTTCCAGTACGGGGAGTGGCTGCGTACGGAGTACGAGCGCGGGGAGACGCCGGGGCCGGGGGAGAGCCCCGATCTCGCGCCGCTGATCACCATGGCGCTGCTCGGCGACGCACCGCTGTGCGGGCCGCCCCCGGCCGACGCGCTCGACGCCGTACCCCCCGAGGACCTGCGCCGCGGCATCGTCGCCGGGGTGCCGGAGCTGCTGGCCGAGCTGGAGGACGACACCCGGAACGTCGTCCTGACGCTCGCCCGCGTCTGGCGGACCCTGGCGACCGGGGAGATCGGTTCCAAGGACGCGGCCGCCGGCTGGGCGCTCGCCCGGCTCCCCGAGGAGCACCGCCCCGTACTCTCCCGCGCGCGAGCCGGCTATCTCGGCCGGCTCGGCGCGGACCGGGAGCGCTGGGACGACCTGCTGCCGCGCCTGCGCCCGTACGCCGAGCAGGTCACCGCCGAGATCGAGCGGCTGGCCTCGGGCTGATCCGGGGCTGACCCCGGCGTACAGCTCCGAGGCGGGGCCGGGCCCGGTGACGGGGGGCTCGACCCCTGCCCGTAGCGGGCATACCGTGGGAAATAACACCCGCCCTCCCCGCTGCCGCAGACGGGGAGGGGCCCAGACGGCTAGGGGGCCGTGATGGTCGAGGAGCTGGTGGCAGCAGGAGCGGCGGTCGCGTCCGCGGGTGTGCTGTACGCACTCGCGGCGGCCCGTGTGGTCAAGCAGTACGAGCGGGGCGTGGTCTTCCGCCTCGGCCGGCTGCGAAATTCCGTGCGCGGACCGGGGTTCACGATGGTGATCCCGGCCGTGGACCGGCTGCGCAAGGTGAACATGCAGATCGTCACGATGCCGGTGCCCGCGCAGGAGGGCATCACCCGTGACAACGTCACGGTGCGCGTGGACGCGGTCGTGTACTTCAAGGTGATCGACCCGGCCAACGCCGTCGTCGAGGTCGAGGACTACCGCTTCGCCGTCTCCCAGATGGCCCAGACCTCGCTGCGCTCGATCATCGGCAAGAGCGACCTGGACGATCTGCTCTCCAACCGCGAGAAGCTCAACCAGGGCCTGGAGTTGATGATCGACAGCCCGGCCGTGGGGTGGGGCGTGCAGATCGACCGGGTGGAGATCAAGGACGTGTCGCTGCCGGAGACCATGAAGCGGTCGATGGCACGGCAGGCCGAGGCCGACCGCGAGCGGCGGGCGCGCGTCATCAACGCCGACGCGGAGCTCCAGGCGTCGAAGAAGCTGGCCGAGGCCGCGCACGAGATGTCGGGCGAGCCCGCGGCGCTCCAACTGCGGCTGCTCCAGACCGTGGTGGCCGTGGCGGCGGAGAAGAACTCCACGCTGGTGCTGCCGTTCCCGGTGGAGCTGCTGCGCTTCCTGGAACGCTCCACGCAGCCGGCCCCGCAGGCCGCCCAGCCCTCGCAGCCCCAGCCTCAGCCCCAGGTTCAGCCGCAGGTCCAGGCCGAGCCGCCCCGGACTCAGCAGCAAGCGGCGCAGGAGCAGGCGGCGCAGCAGCCGCCCGACCCGATGGAGCAGGCCGACCAGCCGGACCGGACACAGCAGTTGGGGCAGGTGGGCCGGGTGCGTCAGCCGGATCAGGTGAGCGACGCGACACCGGAGCAGGCGCTTTCGGAGGAGCCGCAGGTGCGGTAGAGGACCCTCTGAGGTTCAGGCCCCGGCCGTACGCCCTCCTCGACGCCTTACCCGCACCGGAACCCCGCGCCCTCCTCCACCGGAGCCGCGTCCGCGCCCGCACCCGCACCCGCACCCGCACCCGCGTGCGCCAGCGTCTCCCGGTGCGCACGCGCCATGTCCATCATGCGGTCAAGCGTGTCCCGGGCCCGCAGGAAGTCGTCGATCTGGGCTGTGATCCTGTCGCGTTCGAGGGCCATGCGCTCCAGGGCCGCGTCGGAGTTGTGGGTGCTCGGCGACTCGGCGCACGGCATGAGGGCGGCGATGGTGCGGCTGGAGAGGTTGGCCGCGTACAGGCCCTGGATGTAGTGGACGCGGTCGATGTCGTTCTCCGTGTAGTGCCGGTGCCCGCCACCGCTGCGGACGCTGGTGAGCAGCTCCTGCTCCTCGTAGTAGCGCAGTGATCGCACGCTGACTCCGGTGCGTGCGGCAAGCTCTCCGATGCGCACGGACTGCGCTCCCTTCGTCCTTTGTTCTGCGTCGTCCTACGTCGTCCTACGTCGTTGCTCGTCGTTCTTCACCGGTCTCCCGGCGCACCGAGGGCGTGTGAGGGCTGTCACACGAGTTCGCGGGGTCTTCGACTTGAATCTGACATGGATGTCAGATTTTAGCGTGGTCCCGCGCCCCGAAAGACCGGGGCGCGGGACCACGCAGGAGAAACCGATGCCGTCCCTGTTCAGCAGCTACCAGCTCGGCGGGCTGACCCTCCCCAACCGGGCCGTCATGGCCCCGATGAGCCGCGTCCGGGCCGCCGCCGGCGGGCTGGCCACCCCCGCGATGGCGACCTACTACGCGCAGCGGGCCACCGCCGGACTGATCGTCTCGGAGGGCGTCCAGCCCAGCCTCGTCGGGCAGTCCAACCCGGGCACGCCCGGCCTGCACACCGACGAGCAGCGGGACTCCTGGCGGCAGGTGACCGACGCCGTGCACGCCAACGGCGGCCGCGTCTTCGCCCAGCTCATGCACGGCGGCCGGGTCTCGCACCCGGACACCACCGGCTTCCAGCCGGTCGGCCCGTCGGCCGTGCCCGGCGAGGGCAGCGTCTTCACCCCGCACGGCCCGCGGCCCATGCCCGTACCCCGCGCCCTGGGAACCGAGGAGGTGCCGGAGCACGCCCGTTCCTACGCGGAGGCCGCCCGCCGCGCCGTCGACGCCGGCTTCGACGGGGTCGAACTGCACGGCGCCAACGGCTATCTGATCTCCCAGTTCCTGTCGTCCAACGCCAATCTGCGCGACGACCGCTACGGCGGCTCGATCGCGGGCCGGATTCGGTTCGCGGTCGAGGCGGTCGCTGCCACGGTCGAGGCCGTGGGCGCCGCTCGTACGGGCATCCGCCTGTCGCCCGGCGGCGGAATCTGGGGCGTGGTGGAGGACGACGCCGCCGAACTGAACACCGCGCTGCTGGCGGAGCTGGCCCGGCTCGACCTGGCCTATGTGCACTTGGAGGCCACCGCGGACGACGACGTGCTCCTCCAGCTGCGCAAGGCGTGGCCGGGTTCCTTGATCGTCAACCCCGCCGCGCCCGGCGGCCCCCGGCAGGCCGGACCGGCCGAGGCCGACCGCTGGCTGGCCCAGGGGGCCGATCTGATCAGCTTCGGCCGCGCCTTCCTGGCAAACCCCGACCTGGTCGAGCGCCTGCGCCTGGGGCTGCCGATCGCGCCCGTCGACGAGGGCACCTTCTACCAGGGCGGCGACGCCGGATACATCACGTACCCGACCTATCGGCACGCGGCGGCCTGACCCGGGGCCGGACTTCGGCTCGGACCGGGGCCCGAGCCCGGACCGGGGCCCGAGCCCGGACCGGGGCCCGAGCACGGACCGGGCCGGGTCGTTGCCACGGCCCCTCACACTCCCCCCTCACGCTCCCGCTCCGCGCCCGTAGTCCACCCGGCGTAAACCGCCTCGCATTCCGGAAGCGGAGGGGCGTTTACCGGACAGCTTTATGGATCACCCTGCGCTGACCGGCCATCTGCCCACCGTATTCAGCACCTTGGCCGACGTGCGGGGAGTTACCTGTGAGGCTCCTGTGACGGGGGCGCGCGAAACCCTGTTCGCGCGACTGGAAGTCGGTCTTGTGCACTCCCTCGCCACGTCGGGATACTCGACGGCGCAACTTGGCATGGACGCGACCCCGACCGGGGGCAGCGCCCGTGTCGTACCCCCTCCGGGTCCGGGCATTACCCCACAGCCGGGCCCATCCCCCCACTGGAGGTCAAGAGTTGAAGCACCGTCGGATGCCCAAGCGGCGCGTAGCCCTCGCCGGAGCAGGTGTCGCCGTACTCGCGGCCGCGTCCCTCACCCTGCAGAGCGCCAACGCCGCGCCGGCCCCCACCCCCGACTCACTGTCCGTCACGTCCGCCGGAAAGCTTGCGAGCAAGCTCTCCGCCGGCCTCAAGGGTGACGCGGCCGGTTCGTACTACGACGCCAAGGCCAAGAAACTCGTCGTCAACGTCCTCAACCAGGCCGCCGCGGACAACGTCCGCAAGGCCGGGGCCGAGCCGAAGATCGTCAAGCACTCGCTCGCCCAGCTCGACACCGCCCGCCGGACGCTGGACGCCAAGGCCGCCGTTCCCGGCACCGCCTGGGCCGTCGACCAGAAGACCAACCAGGTCGTCGTGACCGCCGACCGCACGGTCAAGGGCGCGAAGCTGGCGAAGGTCGACAAGGTCGTCTCGTCCCTCGGCGACAAGGCGGCGCTGAAGAGAAGCGCTGGTGAGTTCAAGCCGCTGATCGCGGGCGGCGACGCGATCTGGGGGAGCAGTGCGCGCTGCTCGCTCGGCTTCAACGTCACCAAGGGCGGCCAGCCGTACTTCCTGACCGCCGGTCACTGCGGCAACGCGGTCAAGAGCTGGTCCGACCAGCAGGGCGGCCAGGAGATCGCGACCACGGAGGCGTCGACCTTCCCCGGTCACGACTACTCCATCGCGAAGTACACCGGCCAGACGGACCACCCGAGCGAGGTGGACCTCTACGGCGGCACGCAGAAGATCACCAAGGCCGCCGAGGCCACCGTGGGCGAGCAGGTCAAGCGCAGCGGCTCGACCACGCAGGTCCACGACGGCACGGTCAAGGCGCTCAACGCCACCGTGAACTACCAGGAGGGCCAGGTCGACGGCCTGATCCAGACCGACGTCTGCGCCGAGCCCGGTGACAGCGGCGGCGCCCTCTTCGACGGCGAGTCGGCCCTCGGCCTCACCTCGGGCGGCAGCGGCGACTGCTCCCAGGGCGGTGAGACCTTCTTCCAGCCGGTCCCGGAGGCGCTCCAGGAGTACGGGGCGGAGATCGGCTAGTACCCGGTCCCGGTCCTGGTCCCGGTCTGCTTGACGCGGCCCCCGGACAACCTGCTCAGCGGGTTGTCCGGGGGCCGCTCCGCGTGCGTACGAGATGTACGGGCGTAGGGTCGTACGGGGACTTTCAGGCGCGGCTGCCTTCGGGAGGCGGCGACCTTCAGGGGGGGCAGCGGCCTTCGGGAGACCGTGCCCCTCAGGAGTGGCGTGGCCTCAGAACTCGTAGACCGTGCTCAGCGCGTTCTCCTTCGTGCACGCGTTGGCGAAGGTGTGCTCGTACGAGACGCGGGCGCCTTCCCAGACGCCGTCAACGGTGACGACGACCGGGTTCCATACATGCGGACACGCTCGGTCCGAGGCGGGTTCGGCCAGTACGTCGAACTTCCCGCCGGCTGCGGTCAGTTCGGCACAGGCGGCCTTCGCGGCCGGGTGCGTGCCGCTCGCGGTCGGGGTGCAGCTCAGCGTCACCGCGCGGCGGACCGTGGTGTTCGCGGCGTGCTCGCCCTCGCCGACGGTGAGCACGAGCGCCGAGGGCGCGTACAGGCTCTTGGGCTGTACGGGCGCGGCGCTGGCGATGGTCGAGGCCCCGGCCAGACCGGTCACGGCCAGCGCGGCGGCAAGAGCGATTCCCCCAGTGATGTACCGCATTTCGAACACTCCCTTGCTCGTAGGTGCAGATACCGGACGGGAGTCTGACCCAACCGCCCGCCGAACGCACATCGCCCGATCACTTCTGGTCGCTGGTTGAACGCGTTCCGTAATGGCGCGAACTCGCGTGACGGGGGTCTCAGGGAAGGGGCGGTACGGGCGTCCTGGCCGCCGCGCCGAGCGGCCGGGCCTCAGGGGTGCGGAGCGGCGGAGAGGCCTTCTGATCATTGCCTATGGTGCGCGATATGCCTTGATGGTTGCGACATGAACCGTGAAGCGCCTTCGGTTCCAATGGTCCGCGCCGTGGTGTGGGGTCTCTGGCGCCCCGGCCGAAAAGAGGCCCGGCGGGCGGTCGCGGGGCGCTCCGGACGGCGCGGGTCCGCGGCATCAATGGCCGAAGTCCTATCGAAACGGGGTGCGCGTCCGCGCATAGTCGGACATGTCCACGTCACGTATCGCGGGGTCGCCGCTCGGGGCCGCTCGGGCCCGTTCGGGTCCGTTGGGGTCCGCCCCGTAACTCCGGCACGCCGCTCGATACCCCGCCGCCCCGCGCCCGTATTTCTTGAGAAGGCGCGCGCGCCCTGTCGGCAGTACGGTAATTCATGAGAATCCGAAGCGTTCACGCATGCGTAATTCCGGCCCGTTCTCCCGGCCCGTTCTCTCGACCCGCTTTGCCGGTCCGTTCTGCCGGTCCGTTCTTCCGGCTCCCATTCCGCGGGGCCGTGACCGCCGCTGCCGTATTCGTGAAGGAAGGGAGCGAGGAAGTTCGTGACGCACCCCCTCCGAGGAGTGGAGCGCGACGATGGAGCCGTTTCGTATAAAGATGGTGGAGCCGCTGGCCTTCCGCACCGCAGATGAGCGGCGGCGGATACTGGCCGAGGCCGACTACAACATCTTCCGCGTGCCCGCCTCCGACGTGACCATCGACCTGCTGACGGACTCGGGAACGACGGCCATGTCGTCCGCGCAATGGGGGGCGATCATGCAGGGCGACGAATCCTATGCGGGGGCCTCGTCCTATGGACGATTCGAGCGGACCGCGCGGGAACTGACCGGATTCCCGGAGATCATTCCCATTCACCAGGGACGCGCGGCCGAACGGATTCTCTTCACCACGCTGCTGCGCCCCGGCCAGATCACCGTCGCGAACACGCACTTCGACTCCACGCGCGCCAACGTCGAACTGCTGGGGTGCCGGGCGGTGGACCTGCCGTCCCCGCAGGCCGCCGATATCGCGGTCCCCGCGCCTTTCAAGGGAAATATCGATCTCGACCGGCTGCGGGAACTCCTGGCCGGCCAGGACGGCGAGCGGGTGGCTGCGGTGATCATGACGGTGACCGACAACGGAGGCGGCGGCCAGCCCGTTTCGCTGGAGAACCTGCGGTGCGTGCGGGAGGAGTGCCGGAAGTACGAGGTGCCGATGCTGCTGGACGCGTCGCGTTTCGCCGAGAACGCCTATCTGATCACCGCCCGCGAGCCGGGCCAGGAGAACCGCACCCCGCGGGAGACGGCCCGTGCGATGTTCGACCTCGCGGACGGCTGCTGGGCCTCGCTGAAGAAGGACGGCATGGCCAACACCGGCGGGCTCCTCGCCCTGCGCGACGAGGAGACGGCGGCGCGCTGCCGTGAACTCCTGATCGCCTGGGAGGGGTTCCCGACCTACGGCGGACTCGCGGGGCGCGACCTGGAATCCCTGGCCCGCGGGTTGCGCGAGGTCATCGACCCCGCCTATCTGGCGTACCGGGCCGAGACCGCGGCGTGGTTCGTCGACGCCCTGGCCGAGGCGGGCCTGCCCATGCTGCGCCCGGCCGGCTGCCATGCCGTCTACGCCGACGCCGGAGCGCTCCTGCCGCACATTCCGCCCGACGAGTTCCCCGGCGTGGCCCTGGTCTGCGAGCTCTACCGGACGGCGGGGGTGCGCACGGTGGAGTTCGGCACGCTGACGCTCGGCCACGACGGCCGCCCGGCCCCGCACGAACTGGTGCGGCTGGCGCTGCCGCGTCGCGTCTACACCCGCTCGCACCTGGAGTACGTCGTGGCGGCGGCGCGCGAAGTGGCCGGCCGGGCCCGGGAGCTGACCGGCTTCACGATCACCGGCCCGCAGTCGCCGCTGAGGCACTTCACCGCCAGGCTCGACCCGCTCGACCCGCTCGACCCCGAGGAAGGCACGGACCGATCATGACCGCTCCCACGTCCCCCCTGATCACCTTGATCAACCCGAACAAGGTTCATCCCCCGATCACCCCGTACGCGCTGGACGTCCTCACCACCGAACTGGAGCAGCACGGCTACACAGCGGAGGTCGTGGACCTGTGCTTCGAGCGGGACAGCTGGCCGCGGCTGCTGGAGGACTACTTCACCTCCCGCCCGCCCCCGCTGCTGGTGGGCTTCTCGGTGCGCAACACCGACAACCTCTACGCGCAGCAGCAGCGCGTCTTCCTCCCCGAGCACCGGGAGATCGTACGGAAGATTCGCTCCTTGACCCCGGCGCCCCTGGTGGGCGGCGGCGTGGGATTCTCCGCGACGCCGTTCGCGTGCGTGGACTACCTCGGGCTGGACTTCGGCGTCAAAGGTCCGGGCGAACGTGTCCTGGTGGACCTCGCCGACCGGCTCTCCCGCCGCGAGGACCCGGCCCTCGTCCCCGGCCTGCTCGTCAACCACGGCGACGGCCGGGTGACCCGCTCCGCCACGCCCGACCCCGACACCGCGCTGGGCGCGGTGGGCGAGGTCGGCGTCAGACAGTCGCGCGCCTGGCAGGTCGACACCGCCTCCGCCTACACGCGGCGCTCCGGCGACCGGTGGAAGGTCGACAACCTCGGCTACTACGAACGCGGGGGCCTGGGCAACATCCTCACCAAGAACGGCTGCCCCTACGCGTGCGCGCACTGCGTGGAACCCGATGCCAAGGGCACGGCGTTCGCCAAGCGCTCCGTGCACGCGGTGGTCGACGAACTGACCGAACTGCTGGACCAGGGCGTGTACGACGTGCACACCGCCGACTCCGAGTTCAACCTCGCCATCGCGAACTCCAAGGCCGTACTGCGCGAGATCGTGCGCCGCAAGAACACCACCCCCGGCTCCTCGCTGCACCGGCTGCGGCTGTGGATCTACGCCCAGCCCAAACCCTTCGACGAGGAGTTCGCCGAGCTGCTGGCGGCGGCCGGCTGCGCCGGCGTGAACGTGGCGCCCGACCACGTACGCGATGACCTCCTGGACGGGTGGAAGGTCACCAGCAAGGGCACCCGCTACTACACCTGGGCCGACACCGCGCACGCGGTGGAACTGTGCCGCAAGTACGGCATGGCGAGCCTGGTGGAGGTCCTGGCCGGGATGCCCGGGGAGACCTGGCAGACCCTGCGCGAAGCCATGGACCGGACCCTGGCGCTGGACGCGACCGTCGCCGGGTTCAGTCTGGGACTGCGCTGCTTCCCCTACCAGCCGCTGGGCCTGTGGCTGGCCCGGCAGAGCGCGGGCGTACGGCACGAACCCGGAACGCAGTCCAACACCGCCACCGAACCCATCGTGCTGCGCACGGCCGAGCAGTGCGCCTCGCCCGTGGAGTACGAGCGCCAGTTCCTGTTCCAGCCCGACGGCGCCCTCCGCCCGGTGTTCTACTTCTCACCCGGCCTCCCCGAGGACCCCGACACCCTGGCCGACCCCGCGGGACGCCGGCTGCGCACCGTCGAGCTGATGTGGGACCACGTCGCCCCCGCCGACTACCCCCGCGTCATGCTGCCCACCGCCCCCGGCAGCTCCAAGGACGACAACAACTACGCCGACAACCCTTTCCTGGCGGCGCTCACCGCGCTGGGCTACCGGGGCGCGTTCTGGGCCAAATGGCGCGACCGTGAGTCCATCATCGCCGAGGCCGCGAGGGCGACGGCCGGCACCGCATGATGAGGTGCCGGCCTCCGCAGCAGGGGGGTTCTGTCGGGCTCAGACGTCGCTACGGGCCGCGAAGGCGATGAACGAGGCCCACGCGACGGGGGAGACGGTGAGGACAGGGCCGTGCGGGGCCTTGCTGTCACGAACGGGCACGACGCCGTGCGTTGCCACGGTGGAGGGTGCCCACTCGACACAGTTGCCACCCTCGCCGCCGCTGTGGCTCGACTTGTACCACGCGTTCTCACTGATCATGCTTCTTGTGCTCCTCAAGTGCCGCTTTGACCCGGGCGAGGGAGTCCGCCTGTGGAAGTGCGGTAGCCCTCACCAGATCGTATGACCTTCGGCAGGCTGCCACCTCTTCCGCTGTGTCGAGCACGCTGCCAGAGTAGGGGCCCTCTGTATAGGCGATCTGTGCGCCGTCCTCCAGCGTCATGATCCGTAGCTGTCCGGTCTTGAGCGCATGCATGCCGATGTCTTGTGTGAGCACTTGCAGGACGATCTTTCGCCCCTCAATCAACTCGACGATGTGCGCGAGCTGGTCGGCCATGACGCCTACGGGCAGGCGTGCGTGCAGCAGTGCTTCTTCGAGAATGACCCAGACTTCCGGGCCCCCATGAACACTGAGGATTCCGGCGCGTTCCAAGCGGGCATCGACCAACTCCTGGATCTTCTCCGGCGAGTGGTACGGCCACACGGCCTTGAACACCTCGCGGGCGTAGCCCGCTGTCTGTAGCAGCCCAGGAACCAGGGTGGGGGAATACTCCTCGATCCGCTGTGCGGACTTCTCCATCTCGGCTACCCAGGCGAAGAAGTCGGGTATCGCGCCGATGGACTTCTTGGCCAGCTCGAAGAGGCGCACGAAGTGTCCGTCTGTGTCGAATACTTGATCCAGGCGAATCGACAGTTCATGCGTCGGCGGTCGCACGCCCCGCTCCAGGCGACTGACGTAGTCCTCCGAGACGTTGATCTCCTTGCCGAGCCTGCTCTGGAGCCAACCCCTCTTCTCGCGCAGGCGTTTGACTTCGGAATGCCAGAAGCTCCGGGGGTCGTTCGCCCCGTCCAACTCTTCGGCCTTCTCGGGCATGTGCACCTCCCCAGCCGGACAATTCCGTTGTCCGGCTGTCACTGCTAGTGATCGTACGACTGCGCAGGCAAGGTGATGTCGGGAAACCGGCAGAAAGGCACCGGACGTGGCCGAACGAGCCCCCCAGCCCCCGGGGCCAGGGGACGACCTTGAAGCGCTGTACGAACTCATCCGCGCGGGCGGCTTCTGGCGCATAGCCCCCGACTGGGTGCCGCGCCAATACGCGGAGCCGACAAAGGAATTGACGGAGAAGGTATGGCACGGACTGAGGCGGATGGTCACATGAAGAGCACGGCGCGGGCGCAACTGGCCCGAATGATCGCGGAGCGGGGGGTCAACGGGGCGCTCCTCGTCTTCACGATCCCTCCGGATCACCTGAACGGGAGCGACGAACGACCGAAGCCTCCGCCCGGCTCGATCGCCTTTCCCCGGTGCGAATGCCCGCAGCACCGTGCGGGGTTGGGGTTGCCGGACACGGCGGTTCGGCTGGCCGGGGGCGGCGTGACCGACGGCGGTCGTGAGGGGGCGTCATGAGGGGCGCGTGCCGGCACGTGGGGTGGACGTTCGAGCAGGACCCGGGCGTACGCCCGGAGTACAGCGCTACCTGTGTCGCGGGGGAGGGGAAGGAGTGCGGGGAGATGATCCGTTCCGGTGGTTCGGACTGGATCGAGGAGTGGATGCGCCGCCACACGCGGGCGACCGGGCACACCAGCTACCACCGCGTCGTCGACGACTACGTGACGCTGGAACCGCCGGAGCGTGTCTCCTTGGCGCGTCCGCCGGCTGATCGGCTGCGTCTGCCCGGTCAGTGATCGCTGATGCGACGCGGGACCGGATCGAGCCGCTGATGCCGACCGATCCGGTCCCTGGCCGGCCGGGAGGCGGGCAGATCACCGTGGAGCCCTCGAAGCCGTCGCGTGGAGGCACCGCACCGGCTCGCCCTGACGGGGCCTGCCGGATGAGCTGGATGCCGTACTGGCGGACCGCCCGCGCGGTTTGGACCGCGCCTCGACGCACGGCGTCCTGAAGGACTGGGTGCGGTCCGGCGGCGAGGGCGGGCAGGGGTTCAGGAGGCGACGAGGTGGTGGAGGGCGGCCGCCCACTGGCCGAGGTGGCGGTCCGGCAGAAAGTCCCGGTGCACCCGCTCCCTGGCGGCCGTGCCGAGCCGGGCGGCCAGAGCGGGGGCGGTGAGCAGGCGGACGAGGTGGCGGGCGACGGCGGCATGGTCGTGCGGGTCGGGGACGAGGATGCCCTCGTGCTCGTCGCTGATCTGGTCGACGATGCCGCCCACGGCCGTGGCGACCACCGGGCGCGCCTTCCACATGGCTTCCGTCACGGTGAGGCCGAACCCCTCGGCCAGGCTTTTCTGCACGACCACTGCCGCGTGCCGCTGGATCGCCGCCACCACGGTGGCGTTGGCGACGGGGTCGTCCATGGGAATGGTGACCAGATGGACCCGCTCCCGGTCGCGGGCGGAGAGACGGGACCACCCCTCATGGCAGTCGCGGAGCACCGCCGCGCCGCCCGGGTCGTCGGCGACGGCGGTGACATCGGGGCCGGCCAGGAGCAGATGGGCGCCGTCGGCGCCGGGGTCGCCGAGCGCGGCGCGAAAGGCGTCCATGACGCCGCGCATGTCCTTGAGCGGATCCCAGCGGGAGACCTGGGCGACCAACGGGGCCTGCGCGGGGATCGGCGGACCGTCGGTGATCCGGCTGATCCGCAGCGGGCTCGCGCCGGCGGCGGAGGCGAGCAGCCCGGACCCGCCGAGGATCCGCGCCGCTGTATCCGCGTCCATGTCACGGTTCTTGACGGAGAGGGGATCGAGCGAGGGAGGGATGACGCGGGTGCGCTCGGGCATGTTCCGCCAGGGGGCGGGGATGTGCCGGCGGGTGGAGAAGACCAGCAGGTCAGCGGCGGTCAGACTGGGGTGCAGCCGTTCCCGGACGCGGGTGCTGCCCGTGGTGGGGGCATCGGCTCCGATGTGGCAGCGCCACACCACGTGGGCCCCGGCCCGGTGCAGAACGGGGGCCAGGCCCGCCGTCTGGGGGTCGTGCAGAATGACCACGTCCCCGGGACGCAGCGCGGCGGCGAGCCGTGCCGCGGCTGTCTCGCAGACCTCGGTGTAGTGGGCGTGGGCGGCGTCGTCCGGCTCGGCGACGTCGAGGCCGTACAGCAGCAGGCACAGCCGTTTGGCCGTGTCGACGAACTGGCTGTCGGCGGTCAGGACCAGCCACCGGACGTCGATTCCGGCGCCGCGTACGTACGGCAGCAGAGCGTGCGACAGCTCGGCGACGCCGCCGCCGGCCGCGGTGGTGTTGACCTGCCACACGGTGCGTCCGGCGAGGGCCGTGCCGGCGTCGCGCAGGGCTTCCTTCAGCGTCCGGGTGCGCTCGGCGCCCAGTACGGGGCGGAGTTTCGCCGGGTCCTCCGATCCCACCTCTACGAGTTTCACGGCCGTTCGGTCTCCTTCCGCTGCGGAACGCCCCGTCCCATAACGGGTTCTACGTCCGCCTCACCACGTAGGACATGGCCTCAAGGGGTACCCGATGCGGTCGTCGCGATGCCGCCGTCTACCGGGATGACGGTGCCGGTGAGGAAGGACCCGGCACGGCTGGCGAGAAACACGGCGATTCCGGCCATGTCGTCGTAGCGGCCGTGCCGGCGCAGGGGGGTCGCCGCCGCGATCGTGTCGCCGATGGCGTCGAGCGTGGACGTCATCATCTGCGACGGGAACACTCCCGGTGCTACCGCGTTCACCGTGACGTGCTGTGGGCCCAGCTCTCGGGCGAGCACTCTGGTCAGTTGATGGAGCGCCGCTTTGCTGCTGGCGTACGAGTAGTTGGGCGCCTGGGCGACGTGGATGGCGGCGATACTGCCGATGTTGATGATCCGCGCGGGATCATCGGCGGTGCCCGCCCTGCGAAGCGCGGGGACCAGCGCCTGCACCAGCCAGAACGGCGACTTGAGGTTGAGGTCGATCACGGTGTCCCAGCCCTCGTCCGGGAACGTCGCCAGCGGCTCGCGCCACATCGCTCCCGCGTTGTTGACAAGAATGTCCAGGCGTTCCGAGTCGGCCTTGACGAGATCAGCGAGGCGCTGACACTCGTCGTGCCTGGACAGGTCGGCGGGAATTGCTTGAACGTCGCCGAATTCGGACAGCAGACGCTGTGCCTCCGCGCACGCGTCCGCCTTGCGTGAGCTGATGACGACGCGGGCGCCTGCCTGGAGAAGGCCGCGCGCTATCATCAGCCCAATGCCCCTGGTGCCGCCGGTTACAAGGGCGTACTTCCCCCTCAGATCGAAGAGTTCTGTGTGAGTGGTGAATTGGTTGTCCGCCATTGGTCTTGGTCCCTTATTCCTTCGTGGAAGAGTGTGCCGGCACGGGTGCGCATTCGGGGCAGCTGAATTGAACTGATGGGGGTAAAGCTGCAGCGCGGGTCCATGGAGTGTTGTCGGCGCTTTCGACTCCACCAGGTTGACAGGCGCTTTGGACGTCTGGGAGATCCTGGCGATACAGGTACTGCGATAACCCCCCTTCCTGGTGCGCTGACTCCCCCCCCGGATCCACCGGCAGGGGTGAGTTCAGCGCTGCGTGAATCGAACGGCTGGCCTGAAGGCGCCGACCAGCCGAACTGCGCGCACCGCCGTGTTTCCGCTTTCCGCTCTCCGCCGACCTGCGTGACCCGTGGACGCCGCTGCTGCGCGTGGCCGGGTTCGCCCGCGACCGCCCCGCTGTCTGGGTTGCCGAGGGGCTGCTCTACTACCTCGGCCCTGACGCCCAGCAGGACCCCCTCCAGGCCGTGGACGAGAATTCGGCGCCCGGCTCACGCTGGGTCATCGAGGACGATCCGTGCTTCCTCAAGCGCATGGAGGACCCGCAGGCACGGGCCCGATCCGAGTCGCTGGGGCTCGATCGCGCTCGCTGCTTGACTCGGAAACCCGGCAGGGCCCCGGCGCGTGGCTGCGCGAGCACGGCTGGGCCGTGGAGTCGCGGCTCCCACGCACCGTGGCCCGGGAGCACGGCCGGGTGCTGACTCCGATCGGCGACCGGGGCAACGGCCCGTTCGTACTGACCAACGCCCCCAAGGTGTAGCGCCCAGGGCCTGTGCCGAAGTCTGATCCGGGACGGCCTGACCCGAGGCCCCCCGCCGCGACATCGGTGTGCGGGCGCCTCGGCCGCACGACCAGGCCCACCACGAGCGCGACTCTCGTCGAACCAGAGCGCAGCTCGCGGGCATGGCAAGTATGTTGCCCGACAAGGAGATCCGAGCCGCGGCGTTCCCGGCCGACCTCACCGATCGCCCGAAGCTCGCCGAGGCGCTCGCTGCCGCGGACAGCCACTTCGGATCCGTCGACGTCCTGGAGTTCTCAGCAGCCCCCCACTGACAGACCCGGCGGCGCACCCCCGCGTCGAGGCCGTATTGCCCGAACTGGAGAGGTACTTCCTCGGCGCCCTCGCGGCCGTGCGTCAGGTGCTCCCCGGCATGATCGACCGCGGGAACGGGACGACCCTCGCGAGGAGCGGCAGCGGATGCGGTCCCATGGCCGTACCGCAGGTCGCCAACGCGAACGCGGCGAACGTCGCCATGCGCAACTGGCTGCCAGCGGTGACCGGGACGGTCAGCGGCAGGCCGGGGGCGCAGCCGAGGTGGCGCTTGCGTCCGATGATGCGTTTCCCGGCATGGGTGCTCTGGTCCGTCAAGTGCACGTGGGCGGAGGTCTTGATGGTGTGGAGTCCGGCACGCACGCGGACGGCTCGGCCCAGTGTCCTTCGCGCTCGCGGTTCAGGCGCCGCAGCGGCCCGGTGAGCTGGGCGAGGACACCGTCCTGGTCCCGCCGCGCGACGTAGCCGTAGACCGTCTGGCGGGGTGGGAAGCCGTGCGGCAGGCAGCGTCGGGGGATGCCGGTGCGGTCGGCGTAGAGGGGCGTAGAGGATCGCGTCCATGGTGCGGCGCAGGTCGTGCTCGGGCGGGCGGTCGAAGCCCAGGGCGGCGCAGCGGCGCTCGGCCCGCCAGGCGGTGAGCACGGGTTCGATCACCCCCCCAGCGTGCGTCGGAGAGGGCGCTGGGGACCGTCGCGCGGGGGCATGTCTGGGATGTACCGCGCGGGGCCGGCTCGGCGAGGGGCAAAGAGCGTGACACCGCCGTCACGGGGTGAGAGGGGACGAGACGGGAGAGGTTGCAACGCAACAGTCCTCTGCTGCCGCACCCTGGACCGGCTGGCCCGCCGGTCCCTTCGGCCCCGAGCCGGCTGGCCCATCGAACCTAGCCAAAAGCTCAGTTGGTGTCGCATCAGGCAATGTTTGCCTTGTCCACGACGGCGGGGCTTTATTCACGAGTAGTGACGTCAGTTGTTCACGGGCCTCGCTCTCACGGGCGGTGTCCGCCAACAGAATTGCCCGTATTACCTCTGCTCAGCTCGCTTGTTGAGCGTGCTCGGCTGTCTTTGCCTTCCAATGGTCTGCCGTCATACGCCAGATGACATCGATCCCCACTTCGCCAGGAGCGACGGGCCCTTCAGCTGCTCGTATGCGCTCAACCTCAGTGAATCCCAAGCGGCGGGCGACGGCTCCGCTGGCGAGGTTGGCGGCATCGTGATGGATCTCGAGTCGCTCGATGCCCGCGAGCTGGAAGCCCTGGCGGACAAGAGCCGTCGCTGCCATCGTGACCAGCCCCCGTCCGGTCCAATGAGGGTGGAGCCAGTAGCCGATTTCGAGGCCGCCGGCTCCGATGCGGCGCATGAGGCTGCAGCTGCCGATCACCGCAGCATCCGATGTGATCGCATAGCCGAAGGCTTGCCTGGTTTCCCACTCTTCCTGGTTGCGGGCGAGGAAATCAGAGGTTTGCTGTCTGTCCGAGTCGGCTGCCCAGGGCATCCACGGCACCAGATGGTCCAGGGACTCGTCGATCGTCCGTTCCAAGGCGTCGAGATCGCTCATGCGCCACCGGCGCAGCTCAACCTGGTCAGAAATGAGGCTTTCGGCAGGCTCTTCCATGCATCGGATGCTCTCGCAGCCCAGCTGAGACCGACAACGCATTATCGGTTGCCCGTCACTCAACCAGGCACGGTTGAGGCTCCTCGGCCAAGAGCGACGTCATTTCTCGTGGACATCTGCTGAGGCTCCGACCCTCCGTCGCCTCCCGGACCGGTAGACAAACGCTGCTGCTGAACGCGAACGAAGCCACGCGGCTGGGCTCACGGTCGGAATCCTTGTGGCCGCCACCGCGCTCGGCCCACTGCCGTCCGGGGTGCGGTATCAGCATGCAGAAGACGGCTTCGAGTTCGGCGTCTTCGGCTATGACCTCGCCGTCGGCGATCGCGTAGAGATGCTCGATGTGGGCCTTCTTGGTCGCGTGGTCCGGATCATGGGGGGCCGCCAGGTCTTCCGGCGTTGAAAGTTGAAAGGGGATGTCTTCCTCGTGGAGCAGAAGGCGCAGGCCCTCGTCGTCATCGATGCCATCGATCTCGCGAACGCGCTCTCGTTCTGCCGCCCGCATGGCTTGGCGGTCCGGTACTGCTGGAGCGTCAGGTTCGGGAGGAGTCGTCGGAGTCGGCCGCGTGCGTCTTGCCTTCGACCCTTGACCGGGTGACGCCGTCGACTGTCACGCAGATGCCATAGACGCGATCGTGGCTGGTCCAGCCATTGACGCGGCCACGATTGTTGCTGATCTGCACCCGCTTCCTGGCGGGGTCCGCGGACGACACCAAGTGCAAGTAGACCGTCCCGGCGACACGGGCGAGGACGATGTCCCCGACCTCCAATTTCGACGGGTCGACCGGAGCGACGACCACTTGCTGCTGGCTGCGTATCAGCGGGACCATCGAGGAGCCGCTGGGCCGGAACGCCAGTGTGGCCCCGCCGGCAACCCTGCCTGCCACCGCATCCAATGCACCCATCCGGCGATCGTGGCAGATTCCCCTGCATCACCCCACCGATTTACTCCTCCGTATTCACAGGCGAGGCGGGCGTTGCCTGATGCGGCATGCGGCATGCGGCATGCGGCATGAGCAATGTGGTCTACAGCGTGGGCGCGGCGTGTGCGGGGACGGCGGCCCCGGCCGCGGGCCCACCCGCCGCCAGGGTGCCGATACCGGGGAACGTGACGCCGGCGCTCGCCTGGACGTTGACGGTCCTTGACGTCCCTGACGTCCTTGACGTCCCTGACGTCCCTGACGTCCCTGACGTCCCTGACGTCGGTTGCCCGACGGCGACCCGGCGAGCGGCCTCGGTGACACCATCGACACCCGCCTGGCTGCGGCATGAAGGCAGCCCGTCCCCTTGAGGGAGGACTCAACTGCCCAGCTCTCGCGGGCCGTTCCCGCGCGTCACGGTACGGCGACCTCCTACGACGACCTCGATGAATGAGCGAAGCCGGAACCCTGCCCCGATCCTGCCCCGGCTAGGGTGGCTTCGCATGACCGACTCCGAGATCGAGATCACCGCGGACCTGGTACATGACCTGCTGCGGGAGCAGCATCCGGACCTCGCAGGACTGGCCATCCGCGAAGTGGCCGGCGGGTGGGGGAACCAGATGTGGCGCCTGGGGGATGAGTTGGCTGTGCGCATGCCGCGTACAGCGGGCGCCCCGGACCTCCTGCGCAAGGAGTGCCGGTGGCTGCCCGTACTGGCCCCGCGCCTGCCGCTTCCGGTGCCCGAGCCCGTACGGATCGGTGAACCGTCCGCGCGCTTCCCGAAGCCCTGGACGATCATGACGTGGATCCCCGGCGAGCCGTTGGACCGCACTTCCATCAGCCGCGGCGGCCACGCGGCCGGCACTCTGGCGGCTTTCCTCGAAGCGCTCCACGTGGAGGCGCCCGAGGACGCGCCGGTCAGTGAGGACCGTGGCGGCCACCTCAAGAAGTACACGGACGGATTCGACCACTTCTTCCACGCCGTCGTTCCCGACGAGCTCGCCGACGGTGTCCGGGCCGTCTGGGACGACGCCGTCGCGGCGCCCGAGTGGGAGGGCCCGCCGCTCTGGGTGCACGGCGACCTTCATCCCGCGAACGTCGTCGTCACGGACGGGACGCTCTCGGGCGTGATCGACTTCGGTGACGTGCTCGCGGGCGATCCTGCGTGGGACCTCGCGGCCGCGTGGGTCATCCTCCCCGCCGGCGCCGCCTCACCCTTCTTCAGCGCGTACGGGCAGGCAGACGCGGGGACGATCCGGCGCGCCCGCGGGCTGGCCGCCCTGAAGAGCCTGTTCCTCATGCTCATGGGCCAGAACGGTGACCGGGGCCTGCCCGGCGGCAAACCGGCGTGGGGACCCGCGGGCCGGGCAGCGCTCGACCGTGTTCTGAGCGACGGTCTGGTGTAGGGGGCCAGGGGGCCAGGGGGCCAGGGGGCCAGGGGGCTGCTCGCGGCTGCGGGCGAGCTGGCCGAGGGAACGGTTCCGTTCCCCGCCGGGCCTCGTACCCTCTCCGAACGGATCGTGCCGGTCATTACCGAAGCCGCCGCCGCAGCCGGGCGGCCCCGGCACCGCAGATCGGAGGTCACCGACGACGCCGCAGCCGCCCTCGGCTTCTACGACAGCACGCCGTTCTACCAGAAGGTCATCGCGGCCGAGGGGCTGTCGAACGCGCGGCGGACCTGCTGATCGTCGGCGGCGAGGACACCGTTACCGCCGGGGCCACCGAAGTCACGCGGTGCCCCCACACCGACCTTTTCAACGCGCAAAACCGCCCGCCCGGACCTGGGCCATCGCCCGGCGTCTGTGAGAGACCGGCGACGGCTGTGCGGGCGCTGCCGCGGCTGCCCCGTACTCGCGTACTCGCGTACTCGCGCGCTCGCCGTCGCCGCCCTCGCCGCCGGCATCGGACCGCTGGTCGGCTACGCGCTGCCCTGACTGGCACTGCCCTGCGCACAGTGCGGCGACGGCGGTCGCGACGGCGCGCAACTCGCACCCGATGCTCCGCGGTGATGCCGGAGAGGTGACGTCGGCGAACTGAAGCCTGCCGCCGGGCGCCCGTACGCGCATCCCCCGTCGCCACGTAATGCGGAGCCGCCCGGCCGGCGGCCTCCGGCGGTCGGCCCGTACCACCCCTCCGACGTGCGACGTCAGGACGGCGGAAGGCCGTCGGCGCGGTGCGCCAGGCCGTCCAGGATGAGGGTCAGCCCGGCCTCGAACGCCGACTCGTAGTCGATCACAGGGATGTCCGCCGGCAGATCCGAGCCGTCGCCGGGGCCGGCGTCCGCCTGTTCCTCCAGGACGCTGCCGACCGTGTAGCGGCCGGCGGCCAGCATCGCCATCTGCGCGTCCCGCTCGGGTACCCCGGCGGTGACCAGGAAGTCCATCTTGCGGCGGAGCCGGTCGAGGTCGCTGGAGGGGGTGCTGCCCGCGTGGAGGCGCGCGCCGTCCCGACGCATCAGCAGGGTGCGCCGGAAGCTGCGCATGTTCTCCAGGAACCACTCGCGCCAGTCGTCGTCGGGCGTCGGCAGCGGGGCGGTGGAGTGTGGTGCCATCGCCGCCTCCGCCATGGCGGCGAGGAGGTCCTTCTTGGTGCGGAAGTACCAGTAGAGCGAGGGCTGTTCGACGCCCAGCCGCTTCGCCAGGCGGCGCGTACTGACCGTGTCCAGCCCGACCTCGTCGAGCAGGTCGAGGGCTTCGGAGACGACGATTTCGCGGTTCACCTTGGTCACGTTGACAAACCTATCACTGATAGGTGACGCTGAAGAGGAATCATTCACTGATAGATTTTCTGAGGTGATGGGCATGACAAACGGATCGGGAGCACGCCCCCTGCGGGTACTCGTCGCAGGCGGCGGGATAGCGGGCCAGGCGCTGGCCTTCTGGCTCACGCGGGGCGGCCACGAGGTGACCGTCGTCGAACGCTTCCCGGCGCTGCGGGCCACCGGGGCGCAGGTCGATCTCCGAGGGCAGGGCATCGAGGCCGTCGAGCGGATGGGTCTGCTCGACGCCGTACGCGACAAGCTGGTGGACGAGCCGGGCGTCGCCTTCGTCGACTCGCGCGGCAGGGCCAAGGCGAAGATCATGGCCAACACCTCGGGCAAGGGCCGGCAGACCCTCACCTCCGAGTACGAGATCATGCGCGGCGACCTGGTGCGCATCCTGCACGAGGCGTCCAAGGACGACGCCGAGTACGTCTTCGACGTGAGCGTGGACGGCTTCACGCAGGACGAGCAGAAGGTCACCGCGCACTTCTCCGACGGGTCCTCCGGCGAGTACGACCTGCTGGTCGGCGCGGACGGGCAGGGCTCGCGCATCCGGCGGTCGATCCTCCCCGAGGGGTTCGACCCGTACCGGAGGCTCGGCATCCACATGGCCTACTGGTTCATCCCGCGCACGGCGTCCGACGGCAACATCCGGGACACCTACATGGTTCCGGGCGGCCGTCAGATCATGCGCCGCAGCCACAACCCGACCGAGACCCAGGTGTACTTCGTGATGCGGGAGGAGTCCGAGGAGGCGTCGGCGATACACCGGGAACCCGTCGAGCGTCAGCGGGAGTTCTGGGCGAGGAGGTTCAGCGACGCGGGCTGGCAGGTCGAGCGCTTCATCGACGGCATGCGGACGAGCCCCTTCTTCTACTCCCAGGAGGTCGTCCAGGTCCGGACCCGCACCTGGTCCAAGGGGCGCGTCGTCCTGGCCGGCGACGCCGCCCACTGCGCCTCCCCGTACAGCGGCATGGGCATCTCCGGCGGCCTGGTCGGCGCGTACGTCCTGGCCGGCGAGATCAACCGGCATCCGGACGACCTGCCGACCGCGCTGGCGAACTACGACAGCGTGCTGCGGCCCTTCGTCGACGAGATCCAGGGCGCGGTGAACCCGCGTCTCCTGCGGCTGGCCATGCCGGTGACCCAGGGGGCGATCAGCGCCTTCCAGAACACCACCGCACTGGCCTGCTTCCTGCACATCCCCGATCTCGCCGCGCGCTTCGCGAAGGAGGACCGCGGCGGCGGCTGGCAGCTCCCCGACCTCCCGGCCCCGATCGGCTCCGCCTCACCCGCACCGTCTTCCAGCGCGTCGCCGCGGTAGCCCGGCTCGCGTGCGACTCCTCGGTATGCGTTCCGGTATACGTGCCGGTGTACGCGGTCCGCAGCCGCAGCCGCAGCCGCAGCCGCACACGTCCCGAGCCGCACACGTCCCGAGCCGCACACGCCCCGAGCCCCGCGCGGTCCGGGGCGTCGTTCGGGTCAATGAGGCGGTCGTGGCGGGAGTGCGGGCGTTACGGTGGGTGGGGAGCGGTAGCGACAGCGGTACTCGGCGATGGGCAAGGGGAGACTCCGATGGAGGACCTGAATTCACTGGCCGACGAGCACCTGGCCGTGGCGCGGGCCGCCGAGCACGGGCGCAGCGCCCATCTGGTCCTGCACGACGGCCCGTTGCGGCAGAGCGTCATCGCGCTGGTCTCCGGCGCCGCCCTGGACGAGCACAGCGCGCCCCCCTCCGCGAGCCTTCAGGTACTGCGCGGGCGGGTGCGGCTGACGGCCGGGTCCGGGGATCAGGAGCTGGCGGCCGGGGCGCTGCACGGCATCCGGCAGGAGCGGCACGGGCTGGTGGCGCTGGAGGACGCGGTCGTGCTGCTGACGGCGATCACGGCCGTCGGCTGGCCCCCGGACGACAAGAGCGTCACGGTCGCCTAGGCAGCTCAAGCAGCTCAAGCGACTCAGGCAGCTTAGGCACAGCACCGCTCGGTCAGCGGCCATGGCGGCCGGTACGAGATGCGGGAGATCGTCGACGCGATCCTGTACGAGGCCCGGGTGGGCTGCCAGTGGCGCTACCTGCCGCATGACTTCCCGCCCTGCACCGCGGTGTACTGCTACTTCGGCAAGTGGCGCGACGACGGTACCGACCAGGTGATTCATGACCTGCTGCGCTGGCAGGTCCGCGAGGGCCGGGGCGGCGCGAGGACCCGTCGGCGATAGTGATGGACGCCCAGACCGTGCACGTCCCGGTCAACGCGCCGGAGGAGACTACGGGGCTGGATCCGGGGCAGGAAGAGTCGGGGCCGCAAGCGGGGCATCGCCGCCGACGGCCTCGGCCTGCTCATCGCGGTGATCGTGGTCGCCGCGAGCGTGCACGACAACGCCGTCGGCATCGCGCTGCTGGACCGGGTCGCCGCGGACAATCCGTCGGTGACCAAGGGCTGGGTGGACGCCAGGTTCAAGAACGCGGTCGTCGACCACGGCGCGGCCCTGGGCATCGACATCGAGCTCGTCCCGGCACCGACCAGGTGATCCATGGCCTGCTGCGCTGGCAGGTCCGCGAGGGCCGGGGCGGCGCGAGGACCCGTCGGCGATCGGCACCGGGTCCCCGGCCCGCGGGGCGGCGCATGCGTGAGCTCCTGGCCCGGATCGAGACACGGCAGGCCGCCGGCCGCGAGGAAGCAGCCCGCCTGCGTGAGCGGATCGCCGAGCTCGGCGATCCGCTCACGGCCGTGGAGAACGGGCTGGAGCGGCTGGAGATCACCCGGGAGACCGTCCTGGAGATCGCCGCGGACGGTGGCAGCGATCCCGGCGGCCCCGGCCGCTGCCGTCCGCCTACCGCCAGATACTGGCCCTGTTCGAGGAGGGCGAGCACGGCCTGCGGGCCGAGGACGTCTGCGAAGCCCTGGGACCCGGCACCGAGAACCGCCACGTCGAAGGCGCCCGGGCCAAACTCAAACGCCTCGTCAGCCGCGGCATCCTCACCGAATCCGAACCCGGCCTGTTCACCATGCCCCGGCTCGCAAAGTGAACCCGCGCAAAGACTCGTAGAACACCCACTAAATCTTCAACGCGGCGGCCGGCCTGGCCCCGGGGCGCGCGGCCAGTAAAGGCGCGAGGGGGGAGCGCGGTGCGCAGCAGCGGCGTGCGCCGGGCGTGCGGGCTGGTCGTCAGTCCGGGATCTGCTCGGTGAACGTCACTGCCGGACAGGCCGAGTTGAGGCACGTGAACCGGCGCACGGTCAGCTCGATCACGACGGCCGCGCCGCCGAACGGTGCATCGGCCAGTGGCGAACGTAGCGCCCGTGCACCCTCCATGACGGCATCCGGCACCCGGACATCTCGTCGGCAACGACGGGCAGGACGCCCGTAACGTGACCGCTTCGGCGGTGCGCCTGGCCGACTCCAGGCTATTGCGCCGACCCGACCACTCACGGTTCTCGTGGTGGCTGCGTCTGCACCTGGTGTGCACCCTCACGGCCTGCCGATCGCCTTCGCCCTGACGACCGCGATCCGGCATAGCCACAAGACCGCCGGCTCGACCATCCGCTCACCGACCGCCTACGGCCGCTGACCTCGGAATCGATCATCCATGCAGTGATCGTGAAGGTTTGAGGGGCGCTGGTAGGCAGCGACGGCGGCTTCGACGTGGGGTCGGTCAGGCGGCGGGTGACGGGCGGGGCAAGGGATTGTTTGACACTCCCGTTCGGGAGAGTTATACACTCTAACTAACGAGCTACCTTATCCCTAAGGTTCCGGTATCCAACACTAAGGAAGAGTCATGACCCGTTCCGAGCCCACCCCCAGCGGTATCGACGAGACCGCCCCGGTGATCTCCCGGCACAGCATTCGAATCGCCGCCTCCATCGAGCGGGTATGGCAGCTGCACACCGACGTTGACGCCTGGCCTCGCTGGCAGACCGACATCGAAACCGCCCGGATCGACGGTCCCGTGATGCCCGGCAGCACCTTCCACTGGACCAGCGCCGGCCTGTCCATCGGTTCCACCATCTACGCCGTCGAGGCCCCCGGGCGCATCCTGTGGGGCGGCACCGCCCACGGCATCGCCGCCATCCACGAGTGGCGTTTCGAGGCCGACGGCGACGGAACCCAGGTGCGCAACGAGGAGTCCTGGTCGGGCGACCCGGTCGATGCCGACACGGAGAACATGCGGAAGCTGCTCGGCCAGTCCCTCGACACCTGGCTCGAACGCCTCCGCCGCGCCGCGGAAGACCCTGCGTAGCTCCAGATGATCGATTTCGAGGCGATCGATGCCCGGTAGCCACGCGAGGCGGCTCAGCTCGGCGGCGGTCCGCCAGTCCTCCAGCGGGAAGGTGCGGGCCACTGGCGCAGAGAACCGGCCCTCGGACGCCAGGTTCGCGTATTCGCCGAGCACGTCGTTGCGCTGAGTGGTGTTGGTGTCGAAATAGCAGGGCTACGACCGCACGACAATCGCGCAGGTCGCGCAGGTCGCGCAGCGCGCCAACCTCGCCGGGCGGTCGTTCTGCCGATGGTTCGCCGACAAGCGTGAGGTGCTGTTCGGCGGCAGTGAGGGCCTCAAGAAGCATCTCGTCTCTGCGATCGACGCCCTTCCCGCGGACACTGGTGCGCTGCCGACGCTGCCGCCCTCACTCGCAACCGCGCCAGAGGTGTTCCGTCCCCGCGAGTTCCTGCGGGAGCGGTCTGCGGTCATTGCGGCCAATCCGCCGTCGCGAGAACGCGAACTGATCAAGCCGGCGTCCCTGTCCGACGCCCTCGCCGCCGCCCTGCTGCACCGCGGCTGCGGCCGGCAGGCGGCGCGGCCGGCCACCGATGTCGGCGTGGCCGTGCTCCGCTTGACCGCCGAATTGACCACCGAATTGACCACCGAACGGTGGATGGCCGACGAGCGAGCCGATTTCACCCAAGTGCTGTCGACCGGCGCGACGGACCTGCTTGTCGTCACCGCTGACGGCGTCCTGCCCAGTGGAGGCTCCGTCCCTGTTCAGGCGACCTGACATACGCGGCCGACGCCTGACTGCACGGTATTGGGTCTAGAACACGTCCCGCAGGGTCTCCAGCAGCCGGGCGATGTTCGCCTCGTCGCGGCGGTAGTAGGTCCACTTGCCCCGCCGGGTGGCGACCACCAGTCCCGCTTGCCGCAGTATCGCGAGGTACTGCGAGGTGGTCGACTGGCCCAGGCCCGCGCGCTGCTGGATGTCGGTCACGCAGACGCCGATCTCGACGTCCTCGGGCTCCTGGCCGGGGAAGCTCATCGGGTCCTTGAGCCACACCAGCATCTGGCGGCGGGCCGGGTTCGACAGGGCCCGGAACACTGTCAGCAACTCCGCCTCCGAGAACACGGGGTGATCGTAACGTACACGTATATCGGCAGGACGTATTGATGATTCGCGATATGACGATCTAAGGTTGCCGCATGCCTACCTCGATACCCCCGTCGATACCCCCGTCGATGTCTGCTTCGGCGCCTGCTTCGGCGCCTGCTCCGATGTCTGCTTCGGTGCCTACTGCGATGCGCGTGATGGAACTCGTCCGCTTCGGCGACGCCGACACCGCGTTCGCCGCCCGGGAACTGCCCAGGCCCACTCCCGGACCCGGCCAGGTGCTGGTGCGCGTGCTGGCCACCTCCGTGAACCCCCTCGACCTGCAGACCCGGCGCGGCGACTACCGCGACCAGGTGGCGCTGCCCGCGGTGATCGGCAACGACGTGTCCGGCGTGGTGGTCGGGACCGGCCCCGGGGCCGATGACTTCCAGCCGGGCGACGAGGTCTGGTACCTGGCGCCGGTGTTCGCCGGGCAGGGGACCTACGCCGAGTTCCACGTGGTCGACCAGGCCCTGGTCGCCCGTAAGCCCGCACGGCTGTCGCACGTCGAGGCCGCCGGTCTCGCGCTCGTGGGCGTGACGGTGTGGGAGGCCCTGGTTGAACGCGCCGGGGTACGGGCCGGGGAACGGGTCCTGGTGCACGGCGGGGCGGGCGGGGTCGGCTCGGCCGCCGTCCAGGTCGCCAAGGCGCTGGGGGCCGAGGTGGTCACCACCGCGCGGGCGAGGGACCACGAGTTCGTCACCGGGCTGGGGGCCGACACCGCGATCGACTTCTCGGCCGGCGACTATGTGCCGCAGGTCCGTGAGCTGGGCGGGGTGGACGTCGTGCTGGACACGGTGGGCGGGGACACCCTCACCCGCAGCCCGGAGGTCCTCGCCGACCGGGGTCGCGTCGTGTCCATCGTGGACATCCCCGAACCGCAGAACCTGCTCGCCGCGTGGGGCGTGAACGCGACTTACCACTTCCTCTTCGTCAGCCCCGGCCGGGCGAAGCTCGACGCCCTCGGCCGCCTGGTCGACGAGGGGAGACTCCGGCCGGTGATCGGCGCCGTGCTGCCGCTGGCCGACGTCGCGCAGGCGCACGCCCTGCTGGAGGGCGGCGCCACCGCCGGGGGGCGCCGACGCCCGCGCGGCAAGATCGCCATCGTCGTACGCCCCCAGGACGAGCCGCCGCACCGGACAGCGCCTTCGTCCTAGCGCGAGTTCTCCACCGGTTCGCCCGCGGCGGGGCGGGGCTCGGCCGCGTCGGCGCTGCGGAGGGCGCGGCGTTCGGCGCGGGCGAGCACGACGGTCGGGACGGCGGCGGCGATCGTGATCGCCGGCACCCATAGGAACGTCGTCCCGAATCCGCCGGCCTGCCCGGCGGGCGTGGGGTGGCGGCGGAGTCGGTGGGCGAGGACGACGGTGAGCACGGCGGTGAGCACGGCGGTGTCGATCCGCCTGGCGCACCCAGGTCCGCGTCCGCGCCGTCGTCCCGATGGCGGCCGACGGCGTCCCGGTCAACGCCACCGCCCGAGCGGTCGGCTACCGCAAACCCAGCGCGTTCATCGCCGCGTTCCGCCGGGCCACCGGCCAGACTTCCGGCGCCTATCTGCCCCAACTGCGGTAGTACGGCGGCCCGGCCGCCTTCCCTCGCGCTCCCGTGCGCGGGCGCGACGGCGATAGAGTGACAAGGTGACCGCCCTGCCGAACGACCGGCCGCCGCTGATCGGCGAAGACGACCGCGACACAGCCGTACGGCGCCTCCAAGAGGCGTACGCCGCGGGGCAGATCGCGCACGAGGACCTGGAAGCCCGTCTTCACCAGGTGCTCACTGCCACGACGCACGGCGAGTTCGTGTCGGCCCTGGACGCGATCCCGGAGGAGGACGCGGGCGCCACGTCCACGATCGCCGCCGGAGCCGGGCGGATCCGGCGGCGCGGCGCATGGCGGGTGCCGCGGACCCTCAAGGTCGAGTCCGCGTTCGCGAAGGTCCGGCTGGACCTGTCCCGGGCGGTCTTCGAGCATCCGGTGCTCGACATCGAGCTGCAGCTCGGCACCGGCAAGGCCGTGATCACGGTGCCGCGCGACGCCGTCGTGGACGTCGAGGGGCTGCGTACCGGATGGAAGGACTCCCACTACAAGCCCCGGCGGAACGCCCGCCCCGGCGGGCCGACGATCCGGATCTCCGGGGCCATGGGGTTCGGACGGCTGACGATCCGTCACGCGCGGCGCTGAGGACCGCGTTACGGCTGAGACCCGCGTTATGAGCCCCGCGTTACGGCTGAGGCCCGCGTTACGCACCCTACTTTCGTAGGGGGAGACGGCCGCACATCGGCCGAAGTGCCGACGCTCGCGGATTTCTAGCGTCGGATCCATGGATGACCAGACCACCACCCCGTACGAACGTGTCCTCGCGCGGCGCCACGCCGAGGGCTGGACGTTCCTCCTCGAAGCCGCCCGCGACCCGCGCACCACGGGCGCCGTCGCGCCCAGCGGCAAGGCCCTGGCCCGCGCGCTCACCGACCCGGTACGCGCCCGGGCGCCCCGCCCCCTCGCCGTACTGGAGGCGGGCGCGGGCACCGGAGCCGTCACCCGCGCCCTGATCCCCCGGCTGGCGCCGGGCAGCCGCCTCGACGTCGTCGACGCCAACCCGCGCTTCGCCGCCCGGCTGCGCCACCTCGTACGCACCCATCCGCGCCTGGCCGGCAGCCCCGAACAGGTCCGCGTCCACCAGAGCCTCGTGGAGGACCTGGACACCGGCCGACGCTACGACGTGATCGTCTCCGGCCTGCCGCTGACCAACTTCACTCCCCGCCAGGCCGAAACGGTCATGGACCGGTACCTGGAACTGCTCCACCCCGGCGGCACCCTGACCTACTTCGCCTACCTCGGCACCCGGCACGCGCGCGCCCTGTTCGCCACCCGCGCCGAGGCGCGCCGCCACCGGGCGGTGGAGGAGGTCATGGCCGGCTACCAGCGCCGGTACGCCACCGGCTGCCGGACGGTCCGGACCAACCTCCCCCCGGCCAGGGTCTGGCAGCTCAGGCGTCCGGCGCGGAGCCTTCCCGCGCCCCGCACCGGCCCCGCCCCCGCGGAAGCGGGCCGGTGACCGACGGCCCGGCCGCCGGCCCGCTCGGCCCGGTCACTTCGCCTTGTCGCCGGACGGCGCCGGCTTGCCCAGCATGGTGCAGGCCGCCGCGTTGACGAGGGCCTTGTCGGAGACCGCGGCCGACTTCTCCTTGATGCCGAAGTTCGTGCTCGTCAGGACCGCGACGCTGCGGCTGCCGCTCTCGTCGGTGTAGAACTCGCTGGAGTAGCCGGGCAGCCCGCCGGTGTGGCCCCAGACGGTGCCGCAGGGCGTGTCCACCTTCATCAGCCCCAGCCCGTATGCCTCGCCCTCCTCGGACGCGGCGACGGTGGTGCGCATCTGCTTCATCTGGGCCTCGGGCAGGAGCTTGCCGGACATGAGCGCGGTCTGGAAGCGCTCCCAGTCCTGCGCGGTGGAGACCATGCCGCCCGCGGCCCCGGCCCAGCTCGGATCGATGGCGTCGGTGTCCACGTTGCCCTTGGGTCGCTCGGGGCCCGCGAACCCGACGCCCTCGGGCAGGTCCACGGTCCCGGCGAGAAGCTGCCTCAGTCGCTCCGAGTCCGGCTCGTAACCGGTCACGTGCTGCTTGCCGGAGGGCCAGTCGGCGTTCTCGGCCAGGAACGAGTCCTTCATCTTCAGCGGCTTGAGGATCTTCTGCTCGATCAGCTCGCCCAGCTTCTTACCGGAAGCCTTCTCGACGATCAGCTGGAGCGCCGAGTAGTTGGCGTTGCTGTAGGAGTGCTTCTCGCCGGGCGCGGCCGGCGGGTCCTGCCGAGGGGTGATGGCGAGCAGTTCCTTCGGCTGCCAGGTGCGCGGCTTCTGGCCCGTGAGGGAGGGCAGGAACTGCGGCGTCAGCAGGAAATCGCCGAGCCCGCTGGTGTGGTTGAGCAGCATGCGGACGGTGATGTCCTTGCCGCCCTTGACCGTTCCGGGCAGCCACTTCTCCACCGGGTCGTTCAGGCCGATCTTGTGCTGGGCGACCAGTTGCAGGACGAGGGTGGCGGTGACCGTCTTGGTGTTGGACCCGACCCTGAACTGGTCGCCGGGGGCGATGCGGTGATCGGACTCCGTCCAGCCGGCCTGCCGCGCTATCTCCACGGGCTTGCCGCTGCCGTCGTCGACCCGGACGATCACGCCTACGGAGCCGCCGTCCGCAGCCTTCTGCGCGAGGTCGCCCAGCTGCTTGTCGGCCGCCGCCGCGTCCCGCTCGGCCGACACCTTTCCCTTTCCCTTCCCCGAACCCGAACCCGGGCCCTCGTCGTCGTCCGAGTCCGAACAGGCCGCGAGCCCCCCGGCCATGCCGGTCACCAGCGCCACCGTCAGCGCCCCGCGCAGAATCCGGCGGCGAGATGATGTGGTTACGGACATGGCGGTTCCCTTCGGCGCATGACAAGTGGTCTCGTGCGGCGAAGGCCCCGGATTCCTCCCCCTGCGGGGCTTCACGGCGGGCCCGCCGCACAACAACCATTCAGCCAGGGCTGGTCGCCCGGCACATCGCTCGTTGGCGCGGCCTCCCGTGCCCCCGGATCACTCGAAGGAGTGACGAGGGATGACAGGCCCCCGTCAGGCCAGCGTGTTCCGGGCCAGCACCGCCGCCTGTGCCCGGCTCTGGCAGCCGGTCTTCGCGAGCATGCGGCTCACATGCGTCTTCACCGTGTGCAGGCTGACCACGAGCCGGTCGGCTATCTCCGCGTTGCTCAGCCCGTCCCCGACCAGCCGCAGCACGCCGCGCTCCCGCTCGGTGAGGTCGCTCAGCCGGGCCAGGTCCTGATCGTCCGCCCCGCTCCGGGTGCTCAGATGCCCCTCGATGATCCGGCGGGTCACCGCCGGGCTCAGCGCGCTGTGTCCGGCCGCCGCCGCCCGTACCGCCCCCGTCAGTTCTTCGTACGAACTGTTCTTCAGCAGGAACCCCGCGGCCCCGTCGCCCAGCGCGTCGTCCACGTACTCGTCCAGGTCGAACGTCGTCAGCATGAGCACCTGGCTCCGCCCCGGCCCGAGCAGCCCCCGGCGGCCCAGTTCGGCCAGCGCCCACAGCCCGTTCCGGCGGGGCATGCGGATGTCGAGCAGCAGCACCTGCGGCCGCAGCCGCGCGCTCGCCTCGACGGCCTCCTCGCCGTCGCCCGCCGTGCCGACCACGGTGAGATCGGACTGGCTGTCCAGGATCGCGACCAGGCCGGCCCGGATGACCGGCTCGTCGTCCACGACGAGCACACTGATCTGCTGCTCGGACACCGGAGCTCTCCCACTTTCTTCAGGTATTTCAGGTATTTCAGGCGCACCGAGCGCTTCAGGCACCGGCGCTCTCCAACGGCATCGTGGCCACGACGCGGAAGCCGCCGTCGTCGGTCGGTTCGGCGCTGAGGTCGCCGCCCAGCGCGGACACCCGCTCCCGCATGCTGGTCAGACCGAGGCCGACCCCCGCGCCCGCCGTGCCGCGCCGCGCCGCGCGGGTGTTCACCACCTCGCACCGCAGCCGCCCGGCGGCGCTGTCCACGGTGAGCCGGACCGGGGCTCCCGGCGCGTGCCGACGGGCGTTGGCCAGCGATTCCTGTACGACGCGGTAGCCCGCCAGCTGCACCGCGCTCGGCAGCGACCCCAGCGCCGCCCCCACCCGCGCCTCGATCGTTCCGCCCGCGGCGCGGTGGCTGTCCAGCAGCGCCGCCAGCTCGCCGAGGCCCGGCATCGGCTGGAGCGGGGCCGCCTCCGCCGGGTCGCGCAGCATCCGCAGCAGGTCGCGCAGTTCGCCGCCGGTCTGCCGGCCCGCCGCCGCCAGCCCGTCGATCTGGGTACGGGCCCAGCCGGGCAGCTCGTCGCCGCGGGCGCGCAGGGTCTCCGCGTGCACGACGAGCAGGGTGAGCGAGTGCGCGACCACGTCGTGCATCTCGCGGGCGATCCGCGCCCGCTCCCGCTGGGTGGCCTGCGCCGCCTCCAGGCGCTGCGCGCGGTCCGCGTCGGCCACCCGCTGCTCGGCCGCGGCGAGCAGCGCCCGCCGGGTACGGGCGGCGAACCCCATCGCCCACGCCAGCGGCATCGGGGCCAGGGAGGCGAGGATGTCCAGACCGCCCTTGTACTCGCGGGCGCCGGCGGTCGTCCAGTTCACCAGCAGGCCGGCCGCGATCGCCACGATGCCGCCGGACATCGCCAGTCCGGTGCGTACCCAGCTCGTGCAGTAGCAGCCCAGGCCGTAGAACAGCACGGCGAGCGGCAGGAAGACCAGCGGGGTCAGCTTGGCGTCCTGGCTCGCCCCTCCGGCCGGCGCCACCACGAGCGCGGCCAGGCCCGCCGCGAAGGCGGTGGCGGGCAGCCGCCGCCGCAGCGCCAGGAGCACCGCGGTCACCGCTTCGTAACCGGCGAGCGCCGACCACGCCACTCCTGACGGGTCCACATACGGCTGGGACAGCAGCGGCGGCAGAACCGTCAGCGCGACCAGCCCGGCGTCGGCGCTCCACCTGGGCCACGCGCCCCGCGTACCGTCGACCGCTTTCATTCGAACAAGGCTGAGAGTCCGCGCACCGGCCTTCATCACTCCAAAGAGCGACTCCTGTTACTCGCGCCGCCCCGTCAGCGCGGCGGCTTCGCCGCGATCGCCGCGTCCGACGGCTTCTTGAACGCGGCGAACAGCAGGGTGACCACGGACCCCGCCACCGCCCAGGCCGAGAGCACCAGCAGCGGCCCCGTCACCGCGTTGCCCCGGAAGTACGCGATGGAGCGCGCCGTCCAGGTGCCCGCGCCCGGCGGCAGGGCGGGGCCGATGGCGCGCCAGAAGCCCGGCAGCAGCGGATAGGGGTACGCGCCGCCCGCGCTCGGGTTGCCCAGGACGACGATGACCGCGATGGCGAGGCCGATGCCGACGATGCCCGCCAGCCCCTGGAACGCCAGCGTGGTGGCCCCGACCGCGAAGACCACCAGGGCGCCCAGGCCCCACAGCCCGAGGATGGAGCCGGGCAGCGCTTCGAGGATCGGGCCCATGATGACCGCGCCGCCGATGCCGGAGGCGATCGAGTAGAGCGCGAGCGTGCCGAGCCGGATGACCGCGCGCTGTGGATTGGCGGGCCGGGCCCCGGCGCTGATCGCGAGGATCGCCGCACACAGATAGCCGCCCACGCACCACCCCACCACCAGGTAGAACGCGGACAGCCCGCGGGCGTCGCCCTTGGCGACCGGCGCGATGTCCTGGGTCTTCACGGTGCGCTGCTGGGACTTCTCGGCGGCGGTGACGACCCGTTCGACGGCCTGGGAGAGCGAGGCGCCGCCGCCGCTCGCGACGAGCAGCCGGTCGGTGCTGCCGCGCGGGTCGACGATCAGCGCCGCGTCGATGTCCCGCTCGCGGATCTGCCGTACGGCCTTGGCCTCGTCCGAGGCGGCGCGCGGGTCGAGGGGGTCGCCCGGCAGCTTGTCGAGTTTGCCCATCAGCTGCCCGCGGACCTGTTCCGGGGCGACGACGGCGAGCGCGATGTTCTTGGGCTTGGGGCTGTGGAAGGCGCCCACGTAGGAGGCGATGAACGCGAGCTGGAGCGCCAGCACGCCGATCACCAGCACGGCGGCGCGGGTGCTGACCGCGCTCTTGACCTCCCTGGCGAAGGAGGGGCGGGTGCCGGGGTCTGTGGTGGCCATGGGCCGCTCCTCGCCGTGATGGGTGGGCTTTCTGCCCCCATATGGTGCGCACAAAAGCGGGCATTCCGCAGTGTGAACGGCTCGAAGAGGTGAGGGTGGGGCCTGCTCGTACGGATGATGTTCGTTCGTACGAGTGTTCGACGTAGGGGTTATGGTGAAGGAAGAGATGGAGGCGTCGGGGCCGTCAGGGGGTGGGTTGGTCTTCGGGTATCGAGTAGCGAGTGGGAGGTGCGGATGCCGGCTCTTCAGGTTCCCCCTGGCTTCACGCATCTGCACACCGCCTCCGGATTCTCGACGCGGTACGGCGCGGTGCACCCGGAGCGGCTCGCCGAGCGCGCCGCCGAGCGGGGCATGGACGCGATCGCGCTGACCGACCGGGACAGCCTCGCCGGGGCCGTACGGTTCGCGAAGGCGAGCGCACGGGCCGGGGTGCGGCCGCTCTTCGGCGCCGACCTGGCCGTACGGGAACGGGCCGAGCCCCAGGGCCGCCACGGCACGGTGCGGCGGCGCGCCCCCGTGCGGGGCGGCGCGTTCATCGACGAGTCGACGCCCCGCGCGGTCTTCCTCGCCCGCGACGGCGCGGCCGGCTGGGCCGCCCTGTGCGGGCTGGTCTCGGCCGCCCACGCGGACACGATCCGCACGGGCGGGACCGACCCGCTGGGCACGGCCCCCGTCCGCCCCGACCCCGCCCGGCGGCCCCGGCTCCGCTGGGAGGACCTGGAGGGCGCCGCCGCCGGCGCGCTCGCCCCGCTGACCGTGCTGCTCGGCCCCGATTCCGAGATCGGCCGGGCGCTCGCCGCCGGTCGGCCCGACCGCGCCGCCCGGCTGCTGGCCCCCTGGCGCGAGCTCTTCGGCGACGCCCTGCGGCTGGCCGCCGTATGGCACGGCCGGCAGGGCACCGGACCGGGCTCGCTGCGGCTCGCCGCCCGCACCGTCGGCTTCGCCGCCGACCAGGGCGTACGGGCCGTGCTGACCAACTCCACGCGCTACGCCGACCCCGGCCAGGGCCCGGTCGCCGACGTCCTGGACTCCGCGCGGCGGCTGGTGCCGATCGACCCGCGCAGACCCGAGCTCCTCGACAGCGGCGAGCGCTGGCTCAAGGACGCACGGGACATGGCGGCCGTCGCGGAGCGGATCACCGAGGCCGCCGGGCAGGGGCGGGGCGCCGCGCGGCGGCTGCTGGCCGAGACCGCCCGCACCGCCGCCGAGTGCGTGGTCGACCCCGAGGACCACCTGGGCCTCGGCCAGGTCCACTTCCCCGAGCCGCGCCTCGTCGGCGCGGAGCGGCGCACCGCCGCCCGCGTGCTGCGCTCGCGGTGCGCGGCGGGCCTGGTGCTGCGCCGGTACGACCGCGACCGCCGGTACTGGGACCGGCTCGCCGACGAGCTGCGCGTCATCGAGCACCACGGCTTCGCCTCGTACTTCCTCACCGTCGCCCAGGTCGTCGACGACACCCGCGCGCTCGGCGTCCGCGTCGCCGCGCGCGGCTCGGGCGCCGGGTCGCTCGTCAACCACCTGCTGGGCATCGCCCACGCGGACCCCGTCGAACAGGGGCTCCTGATGGAGCGCTTCCTCTCCGTCCGGCGGGCCGTGCTGCCCGACATCGACATCGACGTCGAGTCCGCGCGCCGCCTCGACGTCTACCGCGCGATATTCGACCGCTTCGGCGCGGAGCGGGTGGCGACCGTCGCCATGCCCGAGACCTACCGGGTGCGCCACGCCGTACGGGACGTGGGCGCGGCGCTGGGCATGGACCCCGCCCTCACCGACCGGCTCGCCAAGTCCTTCCCGCACATCCGGGCCAGGGACGCCCGCACCGCGCTGGCGGAGCTGCCGGAGCTGCGCGGCGTGGACCCCGACGGCACGAAGCACGGGCGGCTGTGGGAACTGGTGGAGGCGCTGGACGCGCTGCCGCGCGGCGTCGCCATGCACCCGTGCGGGGTGCTGCTCTCGGACGCCACGCTGCGCGCCCGCACGCCCACCGTGCCCACCAGCGGCGAGGGGTTCCCGATGGCCCAGTTCGACAAGGACGACGTCGAGGACCTCGGGCTGCTCAAGCTCGACGTGCTGGGCGTGCGGATGCAGTCGGCGATGGCGCACGCGGTGGGGGAGATCGAGCGGGCCACGGGGGAGCGGGTGGACCTCGACGACCCGGCGCGGGTGGCGCCCGGTGACCCCAGGACGTACGAGCTGATCCGGACCGCCGAGACGCTCGGCTGCTTCCAGATCGAGTCGCCGGGCCAGCGGGATTTGGTGGGGCGGCTCCAGCCCTCGACCTTTCACGACCTCGTGGTCGACATATCGCTTTTCCGGCCGGGCCCGGTCGCCGCCGACATGGTGCGCCCCTTCATCGAGGCCCGGCACGGCCGGGCGCCGGTCCGCTATCCGCACCCGGACCTGGAGGGACCGCTGCGCGACACATACGGCGTGGTCGTCTTCCACGAGCAGATCATCGAGATCCTGGCGATCATGACCGGCTGCGACCGGTCGCTGGCCGAGGAGGCGCGGCGCGCGCTGTCGGACCCCGAGCGGCAGGGGCGGGTACGGGCCTGGTTCGAGCGGGAGACCGGCCGGCGGGGGTACACGCCGGAGGTCGTCCGCCGTACCTGGGGGATCGTCGAGGCGTTCGGCAGCTACGGCTTCTGCAAGGCGCACGCCGTCGCCTTCGCCGTGCCGACCTACCAGTCGGCCTGGCTCAAGGCGCACTACCCGGCGGCCTTCTACGCCGGGCTGCTCACGCACGACCCGGGGATGTACCCGAAGCGGCTGCTGCTCGCGGACGCGCGGCGGCGGGGGGTGCCGATCCTGCCGCTGGACGTGAACCGGTCGGCGGCCGCCTATGGAATCGAACTGGTGTCTGGTTCGGAAGGTCCGAAAGGTTCGAAAGGCGGACCGGGCGGCGTCTTCGGAGTGCGGCTGGCCCTCGGCGACGTGCACGGCATCAGCGAGGCGGCCACCGACCGGATCGCGGCCGGCCGCCCGTACGCCTCGCTCCAGGACCTGTGGCGGCGCGCCCGCCCCGGCCGCCCCGTCGCCGAACGGCTCGCCCAGGTCGGCGCGTTGGACGCCTTCGGCCCCAACCGCCGCGACCTGCTGCTGCACATCGCCGAACTCCACCGCGGGCAGCGCGGCGCCGACCCCCGGGAACGGCAGCTCCCGCTCGACGGCGGCACGCTCGCCGAACCCGCGGGCCTGCCCGACCTCGACGCGGACGAACGGCTCGGCGCGGAACTGGGCGTCCTCGGCATGGACGCCTCCCGCCACCTCATGGACGACCACCGGCAGTTCCTGGCCGAACTGGGCGCCGTGCCCGCGAAACGGCTGCGCGACGCACGGCACGGCGAGACCGTGCTGGTCGCCGGGGCCAAGGCCGCCACCCAGACCCCGCCGATCCGCTCGGGCCGGCGCGTCATCTTCACCACCCTCGACGACGGCAGCGGCCTGGTCGACTGCGCCTTCTTCGACGACAGCCACGCCGCGTGCGCGCACACCGTCTTCCACTCCTGGCTACTGCTCGTACGCGGCGTGGTGCAGCGCCGCGGCCCCCGCAGCCTCAGCGTCGTCGGCGCCGCGGCCTGGAACCTCGCCGACCTCACCGCGCTGCGCCGGGAAGGGGGCCTGGAGGCGGTCACCGCGCTGCTCGCGGCGGAACCGGGGGAGTCCGCCGCCTCCGGAGCCGATTCCGCCGCCTCGGAGACCGACCGCCGCATCCAGCTGCCCACCGGGTACGAGCTGCACCCCTGGGCCGACCTCCGGCCGGCCGGCGACCGCGCCGCCACCGGCCGCAAGCTGTGGCACGCGAGCCCGGGGAGCGCGGGATGACGGGCCGCGGGGCGGCGGACGAGGCCCGTACGGGCGCGGGCGCGGCGACGTACCGGGAGGTCTGGGGCGAGCTGGCGGCGCGCCCGGAACCGGAGGGCGAACGGCCGCACGAGGAGAGGGAGTCCGGGCCCGGCGGCACCGTATCGCCCGCCGCCGACGAAACCGCGCCGCACGTCCTGTACGCGCACTTCCACCGCCGCGCGCCCCGCGGCACCGGCGGCCCCGGCGCCCGGCCGGTCGCCCTCGGCGAGGAGAGTTACGGCGGGCTGCTCGCGATGCTGGCGGAGTTCTCGCCCGTGGTCGAGGCGCTGCCGCCCGACGCCGCGCTCGTCGATGTGCGGGGCGCCCGGCGGTACTTCGGGCGGGACGCCGTCGGACTCGCCGACCTCATCCGGCTCCGGGCGCTGGCGCTGCACGGGGTCGACTGCACGGTCGGGGCGGCGGCGAACCCGATGCTGGCGCGGATGGCCGCACAGGACGGCCCGCCCGGCGCGGTGCGCACCCTGGCCGACGACCCGGCCGAGGTCGCGGCCTTCCTCGCCCGGAAGCCCGCCGCGGCGCTGCACGGAGTGGGGCCGGCCACCGCCCGCACCCTGTGCGCGTACGGGCTCGACAGTGTCGGCCGGATCGCGGCCGCGCCGCCGGCCACCCTGCAGCGGATCCTCGGCGCGAGCGCCGGCCGCCGGATCCACGAGCGGGCGCGCGGCATCGACCCGACGCCCGTCACGCCGAACGCGCCCGCCCGCTCGCTCTCCGCCGAACACCGCTTCGGCGGCGACGAGCTGGACCCCGGCCGCAGGCGCCGCGCGCTGCTCACGCTCGCCGACGGGCTCGGCTCCCGGCTGCGCACGAGCGGGCAGACCGCCCGCGGCCTCGCGCTGACCGTGCGCTACGCGGACGGCTCCACGACCGTACGGGCCAGGGCCTTCGAGGAGCCGACCGCGCACACCCCGGCGCTGACCGCCGCCGCGTACGCGCTGCACGCGGCGCTCGGCCTGGAACGGGCCCGGGTGCGGGCGGTGGCGCTGCGGGCGGAGGACCTGCGGGACGCCGACCGGACCGCGCGCCAGCTGACGTTCGACCCCGCCGACGACAAGGCGCGCCGCGCCTGGGCGGCCGTGGACCGGGCGCGGGCCCGCTTCGGCGCGGCGGCGGTCGGGCCCGCCGCGCTCCTGGACGTGGCGTGAGGGCTCCGTGCCTCTTTCTTCACCGGCGCACGGCTGGCCACCTTCCTTACCCGTGAGTACTTTGACGTGCACTCGGCAAATCTGTGGTCCGGACCGCAGCGTGAACCCCCGTCGCAACCTCCCACCACCTGCGAGGAGTCCACATGAAGCTGTCCCTGGGGCGCGCCCGCGGGCCACTGACCGCGCTCGCCCTGGCGCTGACCGCGCTCACCGCGTCCGTGGCGCCGGCCGCCGCGTCCGCCGCGCCGTCCGCCGCGCCGCCAGCCGTGCCGTCCGCCGCGTCGGCTGCCGCTGAGGGGGCCCGTACCACCGCCGTCAGCCGCGGCTGGAACGACTACTCCTGCAAGCCCTCCGCCGCCCACCCCCGCCCCGTCGTCCTCGTACACGGCACGCTCGGCAACTCCGTCGACAACTGGCTCGGCCTCGCCCCCTACCTCGTGGCGCGCGGCTACTGCGTCTTCTCCTTCGACTACGGGCAGCTGCCCGGCGTCCCGCTCTTCCACGGCCTCGGCCCGATCGCGGACTCCGCGAAGCAGCTGTCCGCGTACGTGGACAGGGTGCTGGCCGCCACCGGCAGACCCAAGGCCGACCTGGTCGGGCACTCGCAGGGCGGCATGATGCCCCGTCAGTACCTGAAGTTCCTGGGCGGCGCGGCCAAGGTCGGCGCGCTCGTCGGCATCGCCCCCGACAACCACGGCACGACGCTCAGCGGCCTCACCAAGCTGCTGAACTACTTCCCGGGCGCGGCCGACGCGATCGGTCACTTCACCCCCGGCCTCACCGACCAGGTCGCCGGGTCCGCCTTCCTCAACCGCCTGAACGCGGGCGGCGACACCGTGCCGGGCGTGCGCTACACCGTCATCGCGAGCAAGTACGACGAGGTCGTCACGCCGTACCGCTCGCAGTTCCTCAGCGGTCCGGACGTCCGCAACGTCCTGCTCCAGGACCTGTGCCCGGTCGACCTGTCCGAACACCTCGCGATCGGCCTCACGGACCGGCTGGCCTTCCACGAGACGGCCAACGCCCTCGACCCGGCCCACGCGACGCCGACCACCTGCTTCTCCTGAGGTCACGGCAGAGGGATGGTTTCTGCCGGCCGTCTCGCTCGTTGAGCCCTAGCTGATCTTGTTCAGCGAGATCTGCGAGATCTGCGAGATCAGCGGGACACGAGATATACGAGACGACAGAGGAGAACACCATGCGCAGAATGAGTGCCGCCCTGGCCCTGGCCATCGCCGTCGGCGGGCTCGGCGCGTCGGCCGCGGCCGCCCAGGCCGCCGCCCCGCAGGGACCGCCGTTCCCCTACGCGGACTGCCTCAAGGCGACCGCGAAGAAGGGCGAGAGCCCGGCGCACGCGAAGTGGCACTGCGACCAGCTGGTGAAGAAGGGCTGGGTCAAGCCGCCGAACCGCTGACCTGCCCGCGCTCCGGGGCCGTCCCGCTTTCGCGGGGCGGCCCCGGCCGTCGTCGTCACGCCTGCCCGGTCTCGAAGCGGCTGACCTTGCCGTCCTCGACGGTGAACACCCAGCGCGTGCGCATCGCGCCCCACGTGTCGTTGCTGTAGAGCGCGGTCAGCGAGCGCCCGCCGTCCGCCTCGGACTCCACCTCCATGCGGCCGTTCGAGGAGAAGATCTCCCGGTCCGCCCACTCGCCCAGGGCGCGGTCGGTGCCGTCGTCGGACATGGTCGCGCCGGGGGCGAGCGCCGCCCGGAAGGCCTGCTGGTCGTTGGCGTTGAGGGCGGTGACGAAGGCTCGTACGGCAGGGTCGGACAGGCTGTCGGCGGCGATGCTCACGGAAGACCCTTTCGCTGGCGCGGACGCGCGGCGGTTCCCCGAGGCTCTTCAGACTCACACCGGGCCGGTGGCCCCGCAACCGCGTACCGGGCACGGGCCCGGCCACGGGTCCCGCACCGCGGGCGCACGGCGTTCCGGCTGCCGCCGGGGACCGACCCGCGGTGGCGGGATTTCTGGCTCGCCGCCGCCGCCGACTCCGACCCCGGCTCCGGCGGCGCGGACGCAGATGCGGACGCGCCGGTGGTGAGCACGGTGGGCGAGTGCCTGCACGCCGTCGCGCGACCGCGACCCCGCGGGCCGTCGGTCCCGTACGGCGCGTGGCAGGGTGATCCCATGACCGCACCGAGCCCCCGAACGCCCGCGCTGGAACTGATCGAAGCCGTCGTGGACCCCGGCAGCTGGCGCTGCTGGGACGAGCCGGCCGGGGCGCTCGCCGATACGCCGGACCCCGGCTACCGCGCGGATCTGCTCGCCGCGCGCGAGCGCACCGGCCTGGACGAGTCCGTGATCACCGGCGAGGGGCGGCTGCGCGGGCGCCGAGTGGCGGTCGTCGCCTGTGAGTTCCGCTTCCTGGCCGGTTCCATCGGCGTGGCGGCGGGGGAGCGGCTCGTACGGGCCGTAGAGCGCGCCACGGAACTCCGGCTGCCGCTGCTGGCCGCCCCGGCGTCCGGGGGCACGCGCATGCAGGAGGGCACCGTCGCCTTCCTCCAGATGGTCAAGGTCGCCGCCGCGATCACCGACCACAAGGGCGCCGGACTCCCGTACCTCGTCTACCTCCGCCACCCGACGACGGGCGGCGTCCTGGCCTCCTGGGGCTCCCTCGGCCACCTCACCGCCGCCGAACCCGGCGCCCTCATCGGCTTCCTGGGCCCCCGCGTCCACGAGGCCCTCTACGGCGAGCAGTTCCCGCCGGGCGTCCAGGTCGCGGAACACCTGCTGGCCCACGGCCTCATCGACGCCGTGCTCCCCGCGGGAGAGCTGGGGGCCGTCGCGGCGCGGGCGCTGGACGTCCTGTGCGCGGACGGGGCGCGGGACGGCGCCGCGGCGGGGGAGGCCACCGAGTCAGGCGCTCGGCCGGGAGACCCGGCCGGCGCTGCGGGCGAGCCGCTTGACGCTGCGGGCGAGCCGCCCTCCGCCGCCGGGCCGCCCTCTGCCGCCGAGCCGCTGACCATCGCCGGGCCGCCCTCCGCCGCCGAGTCGATTCGGCGGTCGCGGCTGCCGGAACGGATCGGCGTACGCGAGCTGTTGGACGCCGTCGCCGCCGAGGTGACGCCGCTCAGCGGCACAGGGGCGGGGGAGCGGGACCCCGGGCTGCTGCTCGCGCTCGCGCGGGTGGGGTCCGTGCCGTGCGTGGTGCTCGGGCACGACCGCGGCAGCCGGCGCGCGGGCGGGGCGCCCGCCGGGCAGGCGCTCGGGCCCGCCGGGCTGCGGGCCGCGCGGCGCGGCATGCGGATCGCCGCCGAACTCGACCTGCCGCTGCTGACCGTCATCGACACGGCGGGGGCCGCGCTGTCCCGCGAGGCCGAGGAAGGCGGGCTGGCCGGGGAGATCGCGCGGTCGCTCGCCGACCTGGTGACGCTGCCCGCGCCGACGCTGTGCCTGCTGCTGGGGCAGGGCGCCGGCGGCGCCGCGCTGGCGCTGCTGCCCGCCGACCGGGTCGTGGCCGCCCGCCACGCCTGGCTGTCGCCGCTGCCGCCCGAGGGCGCGTCGGCCATCCTCCACCGGACCACGGAACGGGCGTACGAGGTCGCCGCCCGGCAGGGCGTGCGCTCCGCCGACCTCCTCGCGAGCGGCATCGTGGACCGCGTGGTGGAGGAGGACGGCGAGGCGGGCGGCGCCTTCACCGACCGGCTCGGCGCCGTTCTCGCGGGCGAGTTGGCCGCTCTGCGTGCGCGGGAGCGCGGCGAACGGCTCGCCGCCAGGCGGGCCCGGTATCGGCGCGTGGGGCTGGCATAGGCCGGAAACGGTGCATCGAGGGGCATACACTCAGGGCAAATTGACAAGGTTAGGTATGCCTAACTTAGTGTCTCTCCTGTGAACCGGACCGATCTCGGAACCGCCCGGCATGCCGCCGCGCGCCCTGCGACTCGCGGCTGCCGCCCGTCGATCGCGGCGCCCGCCGCGCCCGCCGTCCGTACGGCGCCGAGCCCGGCCGCCACCGGCTCACGCATCCCGCCGTCCCCCGCCGCGCCCCCGGCCGCGCCCGCCCGCGCCGCCGTACGCACGCACAGCGCCGCGGTACGTACGACCAGCGGCTCCGCCGCGCCCCCGCGCTCGTACGGTGGACGCGGACCCCGAACACCCGGTACGCGCACCCACGGCCGCGCCGCCGCGACCCCCACCGGCCTCCCGGCGCCCGTCTGACACGCACCGACACGCACCACCCCGGCCTCCCGGCCCCCGGCACAACCGGCCCACCGGCCCCGCGCCACCCCTCAGCCGCACCGAGCCCCCACGCGACGCAGGCTGACGCCCCCTTCGTTCGAAAGGCACGAATGTCGTGCGCCTCCACCTTCTCGCCCTCAACCCCACCGACTCCGTCACCGAGGGGTTCCTGCCCGCCGCCGCCCGCCTCGGGCTCGATGTCACGCTGCTCACCGACCAGCCCGACGCCCACCGCGCCGCGTACGACCGGTACGCGGCCGGCGGCGGCGCGCTGCCCGCGCTCGACGTCCGGCACTGCGACGTACGCGACTTCCGCGATGTCATCAGCCGCGGCGCCCAGCTCGGCCCCGCCGACGCCGTCTTCACCAACAGCGACCACCTCCAGGCGCAAGCCGCCCTCGCAGCCGCCTACTTCGGGCTGCCCGGCAAGGACTGGCGGGCCGCGCTGCGCACGAAGAACAAGGCGCACCTGCGCCGCGCCCTCGCCGCGTCCGGGCTCGATGCCGTACGCGCCGCCGAACTCGCCCCCGGCGGCGACCCCGAGGACGCCTCGGCGGCGATCGCGGCGACCGGCCTGACCTACCCCTGCGTGATCAAGCCGCGCGAGGGCGTCGCCAGCGAGGACGTCGTACTGGCCGCCGACGCCGCGGAACTCGTCCGCCACTGCCGGGAGATCGGCGCGCGGCGGCCCGGCGAGGCGCTCGTCGTCGAGGAGTACCTGGCCGGGCCGCTGCACACCCTCGAAACCCTCGGGGACGGCCGGACCCTGCACGCCGTCGGCTCGTTCCGCACCGACATGTCCCCGCTCCCGTACTTCATGGAGGAGCGGCTCACCCTGCTCCCCGCCCCGCCCGAGCCGTACACCGCCCAGGTGCTCGGCCAGCTCGCGGCGCTCGGCGTCGGGTTCGGGGCCTGCCACACCGAGTACGTCGTGCAGGGCGACCGGGCCCGCCTCATCGAGGTCAACTACCGCGCCATCGGCGACCAGTGCGACCTCGTGCTCGCCGACGTGCTCGGCATCCCTCTCTTCGAGCACATCCTCCGCACTCACCTCGGCACCCCGCTCCCCGACGCCCTGGACGCCCGTACCGACGGCCGGGCGCGCCTGGAGTACATACGCGCCGAACGCGGCGGGCGACTGGTCGCCGCGCCCGCCGCCAGCGACCGTACGACCCCCGACGGCGTACGCCTCGACTACCGGCCGCTGCGCGAACTGAACGAGGACCATCCGCTGCGCCATACCAACCGCGACTACCTCGGCGTGCTGCGCGCCACCGGCCGGGACCAGGAGCGCATCGACCGCGCCGTCGAGGAGTTCCTGGCCTCCCACCGCTGGGAGATCGCCTCATGAGCGCCGCGGAGGCCGCGCAGGCGGCTGAGGTCGTGGAGGCGGCTGAGGTCGTGGAGGTGGCTGAGGCCGTGGAAGCCGACAAGCCCGGCACCGTCCCCGGCGCTGTTCCTGAAACCGTCCCTGAACCTGCCCCTGAACCCGCCCCTGAATCCGTCCCCGACGCCTGCGAGAGCGAGCTGCTCGGCCGCGTCCTCGCCGCCCTCCTCCGCGAGAACGCCTACGGGCTCCGCGCCGCCGCCCGCCCCGAGCGGCGCGCCGACGGCGACTGGCTGCGCCTCGACGTGGCGGGTGAGGCGCTGCTGCTGCCCGTGGAACCCGACGGGTTCCAGTGCGAGTTCGGGCCCCGCCGGCCCGAACTGGAGACGCCCGGCGGCACCCTCACCGGGCTGCGCCCGGTCCTCGCCCGGTTGCGGGGCGCCGCCGAACCCGAGGACCGGCCCGGATTCGACGCGTTCCTCGTCGAGTGCGACGAGGCGCTGGACGCCATGCGGCTGCACGGCCGCGTGCGCGAGAAGGTCACCGCCGACCTCGCCGTCCGCTACGGACCCGACCCCGCCCGCGACTGGACGGGGCTGCGCGGCACCCTCGCCTACGACACCCTCGCCGCCTTCCGCGACCACCCCGTCTACCCGACCGGGCGCGGCCGCTCCGGCCTCTCCGAAGCCGAACTGTGCGCCTACGCACCGGAGTTCCACCCCTCCTTCGCGCTGCGCTGGCTCGCCCTGCCGCGTGAGGCCGTGCGCGGCCGTCCGGACACGCTGCCCGCCTGGTGGCCCGCCCCCGGCGACGTCGGCCTGCCCTACCTCGACGCCACCCACCTCGCGCTGCCCGTCCACCCGCTCACCGCCCGCCGCTCCCTCGCCGACGCGCTGCGCGCCGCCGGGCTCGACGGCTCCGCGCGCCTCGCGGACCGGCCCTGGCTCGACGTCCGGCCGACCCTGTCCACCCGCACCGTCGCCGTCGCCGACGACCCCGCCGTCCACCTCAAACTCCCGCTCGCCACCGCCACCCTCGGCCTGCGCAACCGCCGCACCATCAAGCCCGGCACCCTCGTGGACGGCGCGACCGGGCAGCGGCTCCTGGAGTCGGTCATCGCCCGGCAGCCGCGCTTCGCCCGCTCCGTGCTCCTCGCCGACGAACGCACCCACCTCACCGCCGGGCACGAACTGCTCGCGGCCCTGGTCCGCCGCTACCCGGCCGGGCTCGACGGCGCCCAGATCGTCCCCGTCGCCGCGCTCCTGGCGCCCGGCCCGGACGGGACGCTCGTCATCGACGCGCTCGCCGACCGCTACTACGGCGGTTCGCTCACCGCCCTCCTCGACGCCTACCTGACGCTGCTCCTCGACTGGCACACCACCCTCTTCGGGTACGGCATCGCCCTCGAATCGCACCAGCAGAACACCTCCCTGGTCCTCGACGAGGACGGCGCCGGGCGCACCCGGCTGCGGCTGCTGCTCAAGGACAACGACGGGCCGCGCGTGCACTCCGTGCGGCTCGCCGCCGTCACCGGCGGCGCCGCCGCCGATCTGTGCGGCTTCGACGACCGGCGGATACTGGTCGGCGCGGACAAGCCCGTCGCCGACGTCTTCGCCACCATCACCGTCCACCTGTGCGCGGGCGCCCTCGCCTTCGGGCTCGCCGAGGCCGGCCGCGCGCCCCTGGACGTACTCCTGCGGCAGCTCGCCGACCGGCTGCGCGAGGCCGTGGACCGGCTGGAGCACGCCTCCGGGGTGCCGGGCGCGCCCGCGTCCGTCCTGCGGGCCCGCGTGCTCGACGCCGACCGGCTGCCGATAAAGGCGATGGTCACCGCCGGGACCCTGCTCACCAAGGAGCGCTCCGGCGCCGCCGACATCAACAAGTACTACGCGAGCGGCCCCAACTACCTGCGGGCGGCGGGGCGATGACGAGAGCGTTACCCGATCGCGGGAGGACGGGGGAGCGGGGGGCGGCGGCGCGCTGCCGTCCGGAGTCCATACCCCAGGCCGGGCCCGCCGCCTCCCCAGGCGGGCGGAGCCCGGCCGCCCCCGCCGCCGCGCCCGCGGCGGCCCCCGGCACCCCGTCCGCCTCCGCACCCGCTGGAGCCGCTCCATGTCAACCGCCCCCACCCCTACGACCGCGCCGGTCACACCCTCCACGGCAGCCACGACAGCCACGACGGCCACGGCAGCCACGACAGCCGCGACCGCTGTGGCGCACGCCGACCACGTCGTCGCCCACACCCTCCTCAACTGCCTGCTCCGCGAGGTCTCCGGCCCCGAGCACCAGACGGCCGTGACCGGCGGCCGGCTGCTGCTGCGGATGCCGCGCTGCGGCGTGCTGCTGGGGATCGGGCTGCGCCGCACCTCGCTGATCGGCGCGCACCGGTTCACGGGGCCGCCCGCCGAGCAGCGCGACGGGGTCTGGCGGGAGGTGTCCTGGCGGACCCTGGCCGAGTACATCCACCGCGAACTGGAGCTGCGCACCGGGGTCCGCAACGACGAGTTCCTCGACCAGGTCGCCGCCACGCACGCGGGCGTGTCCGCGGCCCTGCTGCCGGGCGACCGCCACGTGTGTCGCGCGGCCGGCGGTGACGCCTATCTGGACTCCGAGCAGTCCCTCCTCTTCGGCCACCGCTTCCACCCCACGCCCAAGGCCCGCACCGGCCGCGACCAGGACTGGGCGCGGTACGCGCCGGAGAACGGGGCCCGCTTCCCGCTGCACCATCTCGCGGTGCGCGAGCGGTGCGTACGCGAGGAGCACGTCCGTACGGGCGTGGCCCGGCCCGGCCCCCTCGACGCCCTCGACCGGCAGCGGGCCGTGCCCGACGGGTACCGGCTGCTGCCCGCGCACCCCTGGCAGTACGCCATGCTCCGCGACCACCCCGGCCTCGTCTCCGCCGTCGAGCGCGGCGACGTCCTCGACCTCGGCCCCGGCGGGCCCGAGTTCGCGCCCACCGCGTCCGTGCGTACGCTCTACGACGGCCGGGACTTCCTCAAGTTCAGCCTCAATGTGCGGATCACCAACTGCCTGCGCAAGAACGCCGAGTACGAGCTGGCGGGGGCCGTCGCGCTGACCCGTATCCTGGAGCCCGTAGCGCGCGACCTCGCGGCCCGCTTCCCCGGCTTCGAGCTGCTGCGCGAACCCGGCTACCGCACGCTCGACCTCGGCAGCCGCGAACTGGCCGAGGGGTTCGGGGTGATCGTCCGCGAGGGGCTGGGCGCCCGGCTGCGGCCCGGCGTCACCGGGCTGCTCGCGGCGGCCGTCGCCGACGAGTACCCGACCGGCTCCGCGCAGCTGTCCCGGCTGCTCGGGGACGCGGGCCCCGAGGCGGCCCTGGCCTGGTGGGACGCCTATCTGGAGCTGCTGGCGCCGCCGGTGCTCGCGGCCTACCTCGACCACGGCGTCGTCCTCGAACCGCACCTCCAGAACGTCGTCGTCGGCGTCGGCGCCGACGGCACGCCGCGCCAGGTCCTGCTGCGCGACCTGGAGGGCGCCAAGCTGCTCCCCGAGCACCACGCCGCGCCGCTCGCGGGGCTGCCGCGGGAGGTGGCGGAGCCCATGACGTACGGGCGGCAGCGCGGCTGGGACCGCGTCGTCTACTGCCTGCTGGTCAACCACCTCGCCGAATTCGTCGCCGCGCTCGCCGACCGGCACCCGCCGCTCGAACCCCGGCTGTGGGCGGCCGTCCGCCGCGTCCTCGCCGAGCGTTCGGCCGCGCACGGCAACCCGCCGCCGCTGCGGGCGCTGATCGCCGGGGTGCCGCTGCCCGCGAAGGCCAACTTGCTGACGCGGTGGGAGCGGCGGGCCGACCGCGAGGCGGGGTATGTGCGCATCGCGTCGCCGCTGGTCGGCGACCTGCTGTCCGGCGCGGCCGGCGCCGAGGTCCGGAGCGCGACATGATCACTGCCCGAGCCGCCGAGTGTGCGCACACGCTGACGGAACTCCCCGCGTACGTCCACGACGTGGCCAGTCTCGACACGCACGCCGGAGCCGTACGGGCGGCGCTCCCGGCCTCCGTGGAGCTGTACTACGCGGCGAAGGCCAACCCGGCCCCCGAGCTGCTCGCGGCCCTCGCCCCGCACGTCAGCGGCTTCGAGGTGGCCTCGGGCGGCGAGCTCGCGCACGTACGGAAGGCCGCTCCCCGGGCGCCGCTCGCCTTCGGCGGACCGGGCAAGACGGAGGACGAGATGGGGCTCGCGCTGGAGGCGGGCGTGGAGCGCTTCCACGTGGAGAGCGAACAGGAGCTGCGCCTGCTGGCCGCCCTGGCCCCGCCCCGACGCGAGGTGCGGGTCCTCCTCCGCGTCAACCTGCCGCTGGACGCGGCGGAACTGGGCGGCGCGGCACTGGCCATGGGCGGCCGCCCCAGCCCCTTCGGCCTGGACCCGGACCGCGTGGAGGCGTGCCTGCCCCTGTTCGCCGGCGACGGCCCGCTGCGGCTGCGCGGCATCCACGCGCACCTGGCCAGCGGCCTGGACGCGGCCGCGCAGCTCGCCGTGGCGACCCGGATCGCGGACTGGACCCGCGACGTCGAGGCCCGGCACGGCCTCGACCTCACCGAGGTCGGCGTGGGCGGCGGCATGGCGGTGGACTACGCGCGCCCCGCCGAGCGCTTCGACTGGGCGGCGTACGGCGCGGGCCTGCGCGCCCTCGCCGACCGCCACCCGCGCCGCACGCTCCGCGTCGAGCCCGGCCGGGCGCTGACCGCCTACTGCGGCTGGTACGTCACCGACGTGCTCGACATCAAGCACAGCCGTGGCGAACCCTTCGCGGTGCTCCGCGGCGGCACCCACCACATGCGCACCCCGGCGGCCAAGGCCCACAGCCACCCCTTCACCGTCCTCCCCCGCGAGACCTGGACCAGACCCTGGCCCCGCCCCGGCGTCAGGGACACCCCCGTCACCCTCGTCGGCCAGCTCTGCACCCCCAAGGACGTCCTGGCCACCCGCACCTACGTACCCGAACTGCGCGTAGGCGACCGCGTCGCCTTCGCCCTCGCCGGCGCCTACGCCTGGAACATCTCCCACCACGACTTCCTGATGCACCCCCCGCCGTCCTTCCACTACCTGCCCTGACCTGCCGGGCCGTCGCGCCGGCCCCGTTGTCAGTGGCGGATGCGACGATCGGTCCATGACCACCGAGTACTGGGACGCCGCCGCGACCGACTTCGACGAGGCCGCCGACCACGGCCTGCGCGATCCGTCCGTACGGGCCGCGTGGGCCGCCCGGCTGCGGTCCTGGCTGCCGCGGGAGCCAGGTGACGTGCTCGACGTCGGGTGCGGCACCGGCTCCCTCTCCCTGCTCGCGGCCGAGCAGGGGCACCGGGTCACCGGGGTCGACAGCTCGCCCCGCATGGCGGAGCGGGCCCGCGCCAAGCTCGCGGCGGCCGGTGAGACGGCTGACGTGCTCGTCGGCGACGCGGCCGAACCGCCCGTGGGGGAGCGGCGGTTCGACGTCGTCCTCGCCCGCCACGTGCTGTGGCTGCTCCCCGACCCCGGGCGCGCCCTCGCGAACTGGGCCGCGCTGCTGCGCCCCGGCGGCCGGCTCGTGCTGATCGAGGGCCGCTGGGGCGAGTCCGAGCGGGTCGGCATTCCCGCGGATGACCTGACGCGTCTCCTCGCTCCGGTCGCCGCCCGTACCCAGGTCGAACACCTCGCGCACGACCCGCGGTTGTGGGGGCGCCCGGTCGACGACGAGCGGTACGCCCTGGTCGCCCACCCGGCGCGTCCCGCCCGCCACAAGGAGATCGTCGACGTTCATCTGATCCTGCGGCGCGGCGGGGACGTGCTGTTGGGGCGGCGGGTGGATACGGGGTATGCGGACGGGCTGTTGCACGCGCCGTCGGGGCATCTTGAGGAGGGCGAGGATGTGCGGGCCGCCGTGGTGCGGGAGGCGTGGGAGGAGGTGGGGGTCGAGCTTGATCCGGGTCTGCTGCGGGTCGCGTTGGTGATGCAGCACCGGGCGCCCGACAGCGCGGCGCGGATCGGGTGGTTCTTCGAGGCGGATGTGGCGGAGGGGTGCGGGGAGCCGGTCAATCGCGAGCCGCACAAGTGCTCGCAGCTGGGGTGGTTTCCGCTCGACGGGCTGCCGGACGACATGGTCGCGTACTGCCGCGCCGCGCTGGACGCCTATCGGCGGGGCGAGCGGTTCGTGCTGCATCTGCACGAGAGCGGGGACGGCATCGGCTACGCGCCCGGCGCGCCCTCGCGGGCCGTGGCGCTGCCGCCGAGCTCGCGTACGTAGTGCCATTCGGCGGCGGCCGGCTCGTAGCCGAACCACTTGTTGATGGCGAGCATCGGGGCGTTTTCGTCGTCGTTGCCGGTGAACGCCTCGGTGCGGCCGGCGGCGCGGGCCAGGTGCAGGGAGCGGGCTTTGACGAGCTTGGCCAGGCCCCGGCCGCGGAAGGCGCGGCGGGTGCCGGTGCCGCCGGAGAAGTAGCGGGTGCCGTCGTCGGTGTGGGCGATGGTGAGCGAGACGACGGTGCCGTCCACGACGGCCGCCGTGCTCAAGTCGCGGTCGAGGAGGGGGGTTCGCCAGGTCCACTGGAGCCAGTTCTCGTACGTGCCGCCGTTGACTGCCACGTCGCTCGGCTCGTCCTCGATGGCCTCGACGTCCGCCTCGTACAGCGGACGCGGGTCGTCGGCGAAGTCGGCGAAGGAGCGCAGCTCGACGTCGGCGGGCGGCGAGAGCTCCGGCAGCGGCGCACGGTCGAGATCGAGCCGCTGCACGAGGCTCGGGCGGCGGCGCTGGTAGCCGCGCCGCTCGGCGAAGCCGGGCGCGTGCCCGTCGTCCAGCACCCAGGTGTACACGGCGGTCGCCCCGACGCCGCTCAGATACTCCTCGGCGGCCCGGAGCAGCGCGAGCCCCGCGCCGCGTCCGCGCTCCTCGGGGAGGACGTAGGGCTGGGCGAGCGCCTGCCCCGGCTCGGCGCTGTCGCGGAAGAGGCATGCCGTGGCGACGCCCACCACCCGGCCGTCCGACTCGGCGACCAGCATCCGGTACCGCTGTTCGGCGGGCGCGTTCGCCACGTCCCAGACGATCGAATCGGCGGTGGTCGCCATGAAGGGGATGGATGAACGCCGTATCGCGGCGGCGGCCTCCGCGTCGGGCAGGGCGAGATCTCTGATTACCAGGGCCATGGCGGTGCACGGTACGGGCCCGCCGTGGCCGGTTCCAACAGGTTTTTGCCAACCATAGATGGTGAATGCATCTAAACGGAGCGTACGGTCGTCGTCGCGGTCGGCCTCCGAGCCGTGGCAGACCGTAACCGACGGGGGCAGAGCTGTGTCCCGGCACGTCCGGGCCGGCCGACCGAAAGGGGACACCGCGACTATGTGCGGGATCACCGGCTGGATCTCCTACGACAAGGACCTGACCGCCGAGCGCGGGACGCTCGACGCGATGACGCAGACGATGAGCTGCCGCGGCCCGGACGCCGCCGGCGTCTGGCTGGACTCCCACGCGGCCTTCGGCCACCGCCGCCTCGCCGTCATCGACATCGAGGGCGGCAAGCAGCCGATGCTCGTCGAGCGCGACGGCCGCACCCTGCTCGCCACCACCTACAGCGGCGAGGTCTACAACTACCGCGAGCTGAAAGCCGAACTGGAAGGGCTCGGGCACGCCTTCCGCACCAGCAGCGACACCGAGGTCGTGCTGCACGCCTACCTCGAATGGGGCGAGTCGTTCACCGAACGGCTCAATGGCATGTACGCCTTCGCCCTCTGGGACCCGCGCACCGAGGAACTGCTGCTCGTCCGCGACCGCATGGGCATCAAGCCGCTCTACTACTACCCGACCCCCGACGGCGTCCTCTTCGGCTCCGAGCCCAAGGCCATACTCGCCCACCCCTCCGTACGGCCCACCGTCGACGCCGAGGGCCTCTCCGAGCTGATCGCCTTCACCAAGACCCCCGGCCACGCCATCTACAAGGGCATGCGCGAGGTCCGCCCCGGCCACACCGTGCGGGTACGCCGCGGACAGCTGACCGTGAACCGCTACTGGGCCCTGGAGTCCTCCGAGCACACCGACGACCTGGACACCACCGTCCACACGGTCCGCGAACTGCTCGACGACATCGTCACCCGCCAGCTCATCGCCGACGTCCCGCTGTGCACCCTGCTCTCCGGCGGCCTCGACTCCTCCGCCATCACCGCCCTCGCCGCCCAGGGACTGGGCAAGGCCGGCGCCGGACCCGTCCGCTCCTTCGCCGTCGACTTCACCGGCTACACCGAGAACTTCCAGGCCGACGACCTGCGGCCCACGCCCGACGGCCCGTACGCGCACGCGCTCGCCGAGCACGTGCGCTCCGACCACGCCGACATCACGCTCGACACCGCCGACCTGATGAGCCGGGCCCACCGCGGCGCCGTACTGACCGCCCGCGACTTCCCCATCGGCTTCGGCGACGGCGACACCTCCCTCTACCTCCTCTTCAAGGCCATCCGCGAACACTCGACGGTCGCGCTGTCCGGCGAGTCGGCGGACGAGGTGTTCGGCGGCTACCGCTGGTTCCACGACCCCGAGGCCGTGAACGCCGACACCTTCCCCTGGATAGCCGCGGGCGTCGCCAGCAGCTTCGCCGGCGGCAAGAGCCGCAACCCCGGCCGCGAGGGGCTCCTCGACCGCAGCCTGCTCGCCAAGCTCGACCTGGCCGGCTACGAGCACCAGCGCTACCGCGAGGCGCTCGCCGAAGTCCCGCACCTGGACGGCGAGACCGGGCTCCAGCGCCGCATGCGGGAGATCAGCTATCTGCACCTGACCCGCTTCGTGCAGATCCTCCTCGACCGCAAGGACCGGGCCAGCATGGCGGTGGGCCTGGAGGTCCGCGTGCCGTTCTGCGACCACCGCCTCGTCCAGTACGTCTTCAACACCCCCTGGGCGATGAAGACGTTCGACGGCCGCGAGAAGTCCCTGCTGCGGGCCGCCGTCCGCGACGTCCTCCCGGACGCCGTCGCCGACCGCGTCAAGAGCCCCTACCCGAGCACCCAGGACCCGCGCTACGCCCTCGCCCTGCGCGACGAGCTGAAGCAGGTCACCGCCGACAAGAACTCCCCGGTGCAGCCGCTGCTCGACACGGGCGTCGTCGCCGACGCCCTCGCCGACCCCACCGGCGCCGTCAACCGGGCCGGCACCGAACTCGTCCTCGGCCTCGACACCTGGCTGCGGGGCTACGGGGTCGAGCTGGAGCTGTAAGCACACCTGACGGCCACGGCGGGGCGACCGGCGCGCGGGGCGGGGCGGGGCGGGTGGCGCGTGGCGCACAATGAGTGCGACAAACCACCCCCCAGCCGGGAGTCCCACCGTGGCCTTGCACCTCACCGTCGACCAGGGCACGCAGCCCCCGCCGTACGAACAGCTCCGCGCCCAGATCGCCGGGCAGGCCCGCTCCGGCGCGCTCCCCACCGGCTACAAGCTGCCGACCGTACGCGGCCTCGCCGAGGAACTGGGCCTCGCCGCCAACACCGTCGCCAAGGCGTACCGCGCGCTGGAGGCGGACGGCGTGATCGAGACCCGCGGCCGCAACGGCACCTTCGTCGCCGCCGCCGGCGACTCGGCCGAGAAGGAGGCCGCGAGCGCCGCCGAGGCGTACGCGCACCGCGTCCACCGCCTCGGCCTCGACGAACGCGCGGCGAAGGCCGCCGTCCACGACGCCCTGCGCGCCGCCTACGGCACCGGTTGAACCCGCGCCGCCTACGGCACCGGTTGAACCCGCGCCGCCTACGGCACCGGTTGAACCCGCGCCGCCTACGGCACCGGCTGAACGCGGTCGAGGAACGCCCCCAGTGCCTTGTCGAACTCCTGCGGCCGCTCCAGATTCGGCATGTGGGCCGCGCCCTCGACCACCACCAGCTCCGAGTCCGGCAGCCGCGCGTGCATGGCCTCCGCGTCCGAGACCGGCGTGTACTCGTCGTCGCGCCCGACCACGACCAGCGCGGGCACCGCCACGCGGGTGAGCAGCTCGCTGTAGTCGGGGCGCTCGGCCCGCCCCCGCAGCGCCGCCGCCGCGCCCTCGGGGGAGGTCCCCGCCATCATCCGGCGCACGTGCCCGGCGACCTCCGGCAGCGCCGCCACATTGGCCGGGGCGACCATCTTGGCCAGCACCTCGTCCGCGTACCCGGCCATGCCCTCGCGCAGCAGCCGGTCCGCCATCGCGTTGCGCGCCGCCTTCCCCGCCTCGGTCTCCGCGGCCGGGAAGGTGTCCGCGAGCAGCAGCCCCCGCACCCGGTCCGGGAAGAGCCGGTAGAACTCCATGACGATCTGGCCGCCCATCGAGAGTCCGCCGACCACCGCGCCCTCGACGCCCAGGTGGTCGAGGAGCGCCGCGAGGTCCTGGGCGAAGACGGACAGCGGCGTCACCCCCGGCACGACGTCCGACGCGCCGTAGCCCCGCAGGTCCGGGGCGATCACCCGCCGCGACGGCCCGGCGAACGCCGCGACCTGCGGCGCCCACATCGAGCGGTCGAAGGGATGGCCGTGCACGAGCAGCAGCGGCGCGCCGCCGCCCTCGTCGTCGTAGCCGACCGTTATGCCGTTGACCGAGGTCGAACTCACTGTGCGTCTCCTGTTTCGAAGAAGTGCCGGACGTTCCGGCGGAGTTGTTCAGAGGTACAGGCCCGCGTCCGCGCTGTCGTGCTGCGCCGGGACCGACGCCGGGCCCGTGCCGCGGCGCAGCGCGAACAGCTCCGCGAGCGTCGCGCCGTCGCGGCCGACGCCGTCCTCGTGGCCGAGCCAGGCCACCGACTCCTTGCGGGTCAGCGAGCCGACCTCGATCCGGGCCAGGCAGCGGCCCGGCCGGACGACCGCGGGGTGCAGCCGCTCCAGGTCCTCGTTGGTGGTGACGCCGACCAGGACGTTGCGGCCCTGGCCGAGCAGCCCGTCGGTGAGGTTCAGCAGCCGGGACAGCGCCTGGCCCGCGGTGTGCTTCGCCTCGCCGCGGATCAGCTCGTCGCAGTCCTCCAGGAGCAGCAGCCGCCAGCGGCCCTTCGCCGTGCCCTCGTCCTCGCCGATCGCGATGTCCATCAGATAGCCGACGTCGTTGAAGAGCCGCTCCGGGTCCAGCACGCAGTCCACCTGGCACCAGTCCCGCCATGAACGGGCCAGCGTGCGCAGCGCCGAGGTCTTGCCCGTGCCGGGCGGGCCGTGCAGGAGCAGCAGCCGCCCCGCGATGTCGTCCGGGGTGACCTTCATCAGACGGTCCATGGCGTCGGCGACCGGCGCCGTGTAGTTGGGGCGGATCTCGTCCCACGTCCCGGCGGTGATCTGCCGGGTGGTGCGGTGCGGCCCGCGCCGCGGGGAGACGTACCAGAAGCCCATGGTGACGTGGTCGGGCTGCGGCTCCGGCTCGTCCTCCGCGCCGTCCACCGCCTGGCCCAGCACGCGCTCGGCCAGCTCGTCGGTGGTGGCCGTCACCGTGACGTCCGCGCCGCGGTTCCAGCGGGAGACCAGCAGCGTCCAGCCGTCGCCCTCCGCGAGGGTCGCGCTGCGGTCGTCGTCGCGGGCCGAGCGCAGCACCGTCGCCGCGGGGGGCAGCAGCGTCGCGCCGGACCGCACCCGGTCGACGGAGTGGCTGCGGGCGTACGGCTGCTCGCCGGCCGCGAACCGGCCCAGGAACAGGGCGTCGACGACATCGGAGCAGGAGTCGCTGTCGTCCATGGTCAGCCGGATGGGGAGGGCTGCTTCGGCGGGGGTCGTGGGCAGGGTCTGCCTCCTGATCGCGGGGTCGTTCTCGGCGCACATGCCCCCATGATCCGGCACGTAACGCCCGGCGTATACAGATTTTCGGGTTCCCGCCCGGCCCGGAGCCCGGCCCGGCAGCGCGGCTCGGGAGGGCGGGCCGGGGAGTTGGCGAACTGTTCGGCCGGAAGCCCCCGGAAGGGGTACGCCCGCGGATACCCTTGCCCTTCATGGGGCGTCATGGTGGGGGACGGTCGGGGTTACGGGCGCGGGTGAGGGCGCGGTGGCGGATCCTCACCCTGATGGGGGCGGCCGCGGTGGCGCTCGCGGTCGTCTTCACGATGTGCAGCGGCTGGCCGGGCGGCGGCGCCGAACCGGGGCCCTCCTCCCGCACCGGGGTGTACGGCACTCCGAAGAAGCCCGGCGGCCCCTCGTCGACCGAGCTGGGGTGGGGGTTCACCCACACCCAGTACAGCGCCGACCACGGGGAGAGCGCCGCCAAGGAGTCCGCCGACGAGCTGCTGTCCGCCGACCCCATGCCGCAGAACCAGCACATCATGGGGTGGGGCGCGGACAACCCCGAACCCGCGCCCGGCCAGTACGACTTCAGCGACCTCGACCGGCGCGTCGACCTGATGCGCAAGACCGGCGCGACGCCCGTGCTCACCCTGTGCTGCGCCCCCGACTGGATGAAGGGCGGCTCCAAGGGGGACACCGACTGGTCGAAGAAGTCGCTGGAGAAGGCGCCCGACCCCGACCACTACCAGGACTTCGCCGACCTCGTCGGGAAGATCGCCGCACGCTACCCGGACATCCGCCACTTCATCGTCTGGAACGAGCTCAAGGGGTTCTACGACAACGCGAAGAACCGCTGGGACTACGAGGGCTACACCGAGCTCTACAACCTGGTCTACCGGGAGCTCAAGAAGCAGAACGAGGACAACCAGGTCGGCGGCCCCTATGCCGTGATGGACAGCGATCCGCCGGGCGACGCCACCGACGCCTCGGCGCTGAGCGGCCCCTGGGGCGTCATCGACCAGCGCTCCCTCGACGCCGTCGAGTACTGGAACCGGCACAAGGACGGCGCCGACTTCGTCGCCGTCGACGGCTCCAGCTACACCCGCGAGGGCGACGAGCTGATCCCCGACGAGTTCACCGCCACCCAGAAGTTCGCCGACGTCACCACGTGGCTGCGGCGGACCACGCGGCTGCCCGTCTGGTGGGCCGAGTGGTACGTGGAGCCCCCGGACGCCAACGACGACCGCAAGGGCTGGAGCGAGGAGCACCGCACCGCCGTGCAGGCCGCCGCGCTGCTGCGGATGGCCCGCGCGGGCGTGGCCGCCGCCTTCTACTGGAACCCGCAGAACACCGGCGCCGACTGCCCCGGCTGCCTGTGGCGCAGCACCGAACTGGACGGCGGCGGACGGGAGCTGCCGATGATGGAGCTGCTCTCCCGCTTCGAGAAGGCGTTCCCGCCCGGCACCCGGCTGCGCCAGGTCGATGTCGCCGCCGACGACCGGCCCAACGTCCTGACCCTCGCCTCCGACAAGGACGTGCTGGTCGTCAACACCCTCGACCGCCCCATCAAGGCGTCGGTCGACGGTCGGAGCTTCGACATGGACGCCTACGACGTGCGCTGGCTGCGGCGGTAGCCCCCACCTGACCGGCCGTACGGGCCCGCTCGCGCCCGTACGGACCCGGGAGCGGGCCGTACGGGCGTACGCCGGTCTGCTACGACATGGTCCAGAGCCGGTGGATCAGCGAGACCAGCAGCACCGCGAGCAGCGGCAGCGAGAACCAGAAACTGCCCTGGAGCCACCGCAGTTGGCGCACGCCCGGCCGCATGGCGACGCGCACCAGCTCGCGCGCCGAGAGCAGGACCAGCAGCGCCGCGGCCGCGAGCCCGCCCACCACCGACATCGGCGTCCACGTGATCTTCGGCCCGACCGGTCCGGGGTCCGGCTCCGGGGCCCGGCCCTCCGGGCGCTGGGCCAACTGATAGACAGTGGCGTCCGCGTTGGACATCGCCCGGCGCAGCTCGGGCCGCCCGTCGAGGGCGCGCAGCAGCCGCTGCTCCCAGGTCGGCGCGTACCCGGAGTCGAGCTGGAGGGAGACCGACTGGCTGCGGTTGATCATCAGATAGCCGTTGGGGCCGGCGTCCCGCAGCGCCTCGACGAGGCCGTCCACGAGCACCGGGTCGCGGGGCGCCTGCGTCGCCCGGTAGTTCACCCGCTCCATGTCGCGGGCGCCCCACGGCAGGGCGGGCGTGACGCTGTTGACCGGGTCGCTGCTCGGCCACAGCACCTGCGCGGTCGGCTTGTCGTGCGCGTACACGTAGTCCATCGCGGCGACCTCGCCGGGCCGCACCCGTTCGAACGGCTCGTTGCCCCAACGGGCCACCAGGAAGCCGAAGATGAGGACGAGCCCCGCCAGCAGCGCGGCGGCCGGGGCGAGCGCGCCGCGCCCGCCGCCGGTCCGCGGGAAGATCGCGAGCGCGGCCAGGACGCAGGCGCCGGGCAGCGCGAACAGGAAGACGCGCAGCGCGACCTCGCCGCCGTACGACTGGAGGCCGAAGGCGAGGAACGGCACCGCCGTCAGCACCAGCAGCGACACATCGCTCAGCCCGGCCTTGCGCCGCCGCAGCCAGCCGTACCCGGCGAGGGCCAGCATGCCCGCCGCGAGCGCGACCCGCGCGTACAGCACCAGTTTGTGGGTGCTGCTGCCGCCCTGGATGCGGCCGGAGACCGAGGAGTTGAGGTTGCCGCCGAGCGAGCCGAGCCCGCCGAACAGCTCGTCGAAGTGGCCGGACCAGTACGGCTCCGCGAGGAACCCCACCCACACCACCAGCATCACGCAGCACAGCAGCGGCAGCCCGCGCAGCGTCGAGCGGCGCGTCAGGACCAGCACGGTCAGCACGCCCAGCATCACGAACGGGGTCAGCTGATGGCTGGCGACCGAGGCCGCGAACAGTCCGATGAGCACTGCCAGCAGCGTCGCCTGCTCCCGGCGGCCGACCGGCTCGACCTCGCTCTCGCCCGGCAGCCGCCTGCCGCGCAGCTGCCGCGGCCAGCGGAACCACACCAGCAGCACGGCCACGAACAGCAGGTAGATCAGATAGTTCAGGGCCTGCGGCGAGAAGTAGTCCTGGCCGACCCAGCCGCACAGCGCGAACAGCCAGACCGCCGTCCACTTCGCCCGCCAGCCCGCCCGTACCGCCTTCAGCAGCAGCATGAACGGGGCCAGGTACAGCAACTGGACGGCCAGCGGCCACCAGCGCAGCACCCCGGACAGATCGTCGACGCCGCACGCCTTCGCGACGAACGCCGCCGCCGCGAAGAACCCCGGCCAGCTCCAGCGGGCGTCCAGGTCGGGCGCCGTCGTATGGGTCCGGTCGATGAAGTCCAGGAAGCCGACGTGCTGCCATGCCGTCGCGAACCTCGGCTCGCTCTCCAGCACCGCGGGCACCGCGTGCAGCGAGAGGACCGTCAGCAGCACGATCGCCAGCAGCAGCCCGCGCCTCGGCCGCCCCAGCCACAGCGCGGAGGCGAACGCCAGGACCAGCAGCGCGGCCCCCAGCAGCGTCGCCCCCGGCAGTACGGAGATCAGCCCGAGCCCGCCCATGTCGTCCAGCGACACATCGCCGAGCGTGCGCAGCGGCAGCCAGTACAGACCGAGCGCGGCGGCCAGCAGCAGCCAGATCCCCAGCTCGGGGGCGCGGGCCCGGTCCGGAGCCGGCTCCGGCGCCTGTCCGGGGGCGGCGGGGCGCGGGGGAGGGGGAGAGGGCGGGGCGATGGCGGACGGGAGCGGCGCGGAGGGCATCTTCATCTCCGGCCACTTCAGCCGCTTGGCTTCCTTCTTCTGCTCGGTCGGCTCCACTTTCTCCTGACGTTCCGTCGGCGCCGGAGGCTCCGACCCCACCAGCCGCTCGAACCGCTCCAGCCGCTCCGACCGCCCTGGCCCCTCCTGATCTGCCGCCGCCTTCTCCGCCTTCTCGGCCTTCTCGGCCTTCTCCGCCTTCTCGGCCTTATCCGGCTTCTCGGGCTTCTCCGCCTTCTCCGGCTGCTCTGGTTTCTCGGACTTCTTCAGCCCTTCGGACTTCTCCAGCCCTACGGGCTTGTTCAGCGCCTCGGACGGCCGCCGCCAAGGGTTCGTCCCCAGCGGCAGCGTCGAGCGCAGGGTGTGCGCCCACCGCGGCCCGCCGTCCTGCGAAGGAACCGGCGGCTCCCCGATGCCCTCGGGGGTGTGCCGCACATCCGGCCGCCGCTCCGGGTGGTCGAAGTCCAGCCGCACCCCGAGCGGCACCGTGTCGGCGTCCAGCGCCTGCCGCAGCGCCCACCGCGTGCCGTGCGCGCCGCTCTTCCCCTCGCCCGTACCGGGCCGGGGCCGGATCACCGTGCCCGCGTCCCCTTTGTCGCCGTCCACCGCCAGGTCCGCGAGGTCGCCGTCGGGCGCGGCCACCTCCGCCGTGATCTTGACGGGCGGGGCCGAGGGATGGGCGGCGAGAATCCTGCGGAGCTTGACCGTCGCGATGGAGACGATCACGGCCAGGCTGGAGATCTCCGCGACGCCGGCGCCCGTGAGCCCCATGCGCGGCAGCAGCACCAGCGTGAGCCCCAGCACCAGGGCGCACAACAGCCCCTGGAGGTACGCCAGTCCGGAGGTACGGCTCTGCGCGCGCAGCACCGCGAAGTAGACCTCCATCACCACGCGCAGCGCCGCGCCCACCGCGAACCAGCGCAGCAGCGGCGTCGCCGCCTGCGCGTACCCCGCGCCGAAGACCTTGAGGATGTACGGGGCCAGGACGAAGAGGAGCACGCAGACCGGGAGCATGATCCGGGCCATCCGGCGCAGCGCGGCCCGGCAGTTCTCCGCCAGCCGCGCCGGGTCGTGCGAGCCCTCCACCGTCAGCGACGCGCCCATGTTGATGGCGAGCAGGTTGATGGTGCCGCCGATGGTGGTGGTGATGTAGAAGTACGCGTTGTCCGCCGAGCTGACCTGCGCGGCGACGATCACCGGCACCAGGTAGACCACGGCCAGCGAGAACAGCGAGCCGGTGTAGTCACCGGCCAGGAAGCGCCCCATCTCCCGGTACGAGACGGGCCGCGCCGTCTCCTTGGTGCGCTCCACATGGCGCGGCACCAGCCGCCGGAAGACCAGCCAGCCCAGCGGCAGCACCGACACCGCGATGGCGGCGACCCAGGCGACGAAGACCCCCGTGGTCGGGATGGCCGCCGACAGCCCCACCAGCAGCGCCAGCTTCACCGCCGAGAAGACGGTGTTGCCCACCGGCACCCACAGCGCGCTGCGCAGCCCGGTCAGCACCCCGTCCTGGAGGGTGAGCAGCGACCAGGCGACGACCGCGATGATGAAGCCGAAGCCGTGCAGCGGCCCGTGCAGGAAGCGGTAGGACGGCCCCCACAGGTTCAGCGTCAGCAGGAAGACGGACGCCGCGACCGCCACGACGACCGAACTCCCGGCGTACGTACGGAAGACGAGGCGCGCCGTCGCCCGCCCCGCGATCGGGATGAAGCGGGCCAGCGCCCCCGTCAGCGTCACCGCGGTCAGCCCGGCGAGGAGCTTCATCGCGGCGATGGCCGCCGAGCCCTGGCCGACCGAGTCCGCCGAGTAGTAGCGGGCTGCGACCAGCCAGTAGCCCATGCCGAGGCTGGCGCTGATGCCCGTGTTGAGCATCAGCGCGTACGCGTTGCGGAACAGCGGCGAGCCGCCGCCCCGCCCCCGCAGCCGCAGTATGCGGCCCGCCGGCCGCTCCTCCTGTCGCTCCTCGGTCCGGGTGGTCGTGTCAGACACGGGCTTCGGCTGCCTTCCTAGGAATGCCTCACGCTGGGACTCCGGGCGGACCGGAGGCTGTCGCTCGCACGGGGGGTACGGGGCGCGCTCACCCGCCGGGGAAACAGCGCCGGGCGGCCCCACGGGTCCGGCGGACGACGGCGTACCCCTTGGTCAGGGCGTGGTCCACGGCGAAGCCGCGGCGCAGCGCCCGCCCCTCGACGAGCCGCTCGAACTCCCCGATGCCCGTGGAGCGGCGCACCGTGACCCGCTCCAGGGCGTACGGGCCCTGCCGCCGCGCGGCGAGGGCGTTGCCGACCGCCAGCGAGACGCCGAACCCGGCCTCCCGGACCGCGCGCCGCACCCGGCGGCTGGAGTAGCCGTACGGATAGGCGAAGGAGACCGGCGGGCCGTCGAGCTCCAGGGCCAGCACCTCCCGGCAGCGCTCCACCTCGAACCGCAGCCGTTCATCGGTGAGCTGGTCCAGCTGCGGGTGGGTGTGGCTGTGCCCGCCGATCTCCACCCCGGCGGCGGCCAGCTCCCGCACCTGGTCCCAGTCGAGCATCAGGTCCGGCGGCCCGTCGCCCCGGTGGCCGTCCTCGTACGGGCCGCGCAGCCAGCCCGTGGACGCGAACAGGGTCGCCGCGAAACCGTGCCGGGCGAGCAGCGGGAGGGCGTGCCGGTGCACGCCCTCGTAGCCGTCGTCGAAGGTGATCAGCACCGGCCGCGGCGGCAGCGGGGAGCCGTCCCGCCACGCCCCGGCCAGCTGCCCGGCCGTGAGCGGGGTGAAGCCGCGGTCGCCGAGCAGCTCCAGCTGCTCGGCGAAGGCGTCCGGCGACACCGAGAGACGGCGCGCCGCCCGTGCGGGGGCGTGCGCCACCGCGTGGTACATCAGGATCGGCACCGGGCGGGTGTCCCGCCCCGCGCCGTTCGCGCCCGTACCCCTCCTCGCCCCGTTTCCCGCCCCGTTTCCCGCCCCGTTTCCCGCCGTGTCTCTCGCGCTGTCTCTCGCGCCGTTCATGTCCGCTCGCCTCCCCGCGACCGGTTCTGCCCCTGCTCTCCGCCGCCCGCGCCGTCGCCGTCGCCGCCCTCCGGCCCCGGCGGCGCGACCGCCGCCGGGATCACGAACCGGCCGGCCCCGCGCCGCGCCCGTACGGTGCCGAGCACGTACCCGCCCGTCGCCGCGGCCACCCCGGCCACGATGGCGCCGGCGCGCCCCGCCCCACCGGGGCGCGCCAGCAGCGCGTCGCGCACACCGCGCGCGACGCCTGCGGGCAGCACCCGCGTCACATAACGGCGCTCCGTCTCCAGTCCCGCCCGCGCCCCCACGCTGCCGGCCACCAGCGCCTTGGACAGGCCCTCGGCGTACGCGCGGGTACGGAAGTAGCGGAACCGCTCGCGGAGCGCCGGCACCCGGTGGTGGATCACCGCCCGGTCGTCGATCAGCAGGACCGCGTCCGGCAGCACGCGGGAGAGCCGGATGCACATCTCGGTCTCCTCGCAGCCCAGCGGCAGCCGGTGGCCGTCCCGCCCGATGCCGCAGGCGAACCCCCCGGCCGCCTCGAACGCGGTGCGCCGGAACGACGCGTTGCCGCCCAGGACGTTGCGGACCCGCACCCGGCCGGGCGGCAGCCCCCGGTACGTACAGCCCACGACCCAGTCGAACTCCTCGGGGAACCAGGCCGGCCGGCGGCGCGACTCCCATACGGGCGCGGTCCGGCCGCCCACGGCCATCACGCGCGGGTCCGCGTACGCGGCGGCGAAGCGGCGCAGCCAGTCCCGCTCGGCGACGGCGTCGTCGTCGAGGAAGGCGATGACCTCGCCGGTGGACTCGGCGACACCGGTGTTGCGGCCCGCGGACAGGCCGCGGGGCCCCGCGTTGGCGAGCACCCGCACCTCGCCGCCGGGGCCGGACACGGCCCCCGCCCCGTCGTCGCCGTAGTGCTTGGCGAGCCGCCGCAGCAGCGCGGCGTTGTGGTCGACCACCAGCAACGTCTCATGGGCCGGCGCCGACTGGTCGCGCACCGAGGCCACGGCGGCCAGGATGTCCTCCCAGCGGTCCTCGGTGTAGACGCAGACGACCACCGAGACGGCCGGCGGGCCGGACCCCTCCGTGCCCGGCCCGGTGGGCTGGTTCAAGACACCTCCCCGCGGCTCGCGCCCGGCGCCATGGCCGCGGTCCGCTGCCTGCGCGGCCGGGCGGCCCGTTCGCGCAGTATCACTCTGAGCACCCGCAGCCCGTCGTGGACCGCCCGCAGATTGCTGACGCCGTGGATGCGCTCGAACTCGTGACTGGGCACTTCCTGGACCCGTAACCCGGCCTTGACCACCCGGATGTTCATCAGGGTCTCGATCTCGAAACCGGCGCAGTCCAGCGCGATTTCGTCCAGGCACCGCTTCCAGAAGGCGTTGTAGCCGTAGCACAGGTCGGTGTAGCGGGCGCCGAACTTGTGGTTGACCACGGAGGTCAGCACCCGGTTGCCGAGCTTGCGGATCGGCGTCATGTCGTCCGTGCCGCCGCCGTTGGCGAACCGCGACCCCTTGGCGAAGTCCGCGCCCCCCACCAGCGCGGAGACATAGGAGACGATCTCGCCGCCGTCCGCGGAGCCGTCGGCGTCCACCATGACGATGATCTCGCCCGTGCAGGCGGCGAACCCGGTGATCAGCGCGTCCCCCTTGCCCTTGCCGCGCTGTTCCACGACTTTGATCTCCGGCCACAGTTCCCGGGCCACTCGCACGGTGTCGTCTGTCGAATTCCCGTCGACCAGGACTACTTCGTGTATCCAGTCCGGCAGTGTCTTGAAGACGTAGGGAAGATTCTCGGCCTCGTTCATCGCCGGTATGACGACGCTCACCGGCGGTGCTATTGCGAAATCCGAGGTCACCGGCCTATATTGACCGGGAATTAATGGATCTTGGCTGGTTGCCGCAGGACGCAGAACTGAACTCATGAGTCTTTTTCCCTCTCGTCCGGTGGACCGCCCGCCCAGAGCGGTCCGTTGGTTTTCCGGTTCGAAAGGGGGGTCCTCACCCTGTGTCCGACGGCATGGATCGCCGTACGGGCAGGGCGAGTTGGCGTGTGGTGCTGGCCGCGCGGCCCGTAGCTCGGCACGACTGGCTCGGCCGTGTACGGTGCCCCCCCACCGCGCCCCGCGCCGGTATCCCTCGCGGTGCTTGAGCCCTCCCCTTGCGCCGCTTTGCGTGATGGACCGATGCGGGTGGATGTACGACGGTATTGACGGTTGAGACTCTAAGGCAAGACCCTGAGCCGAGACCCCTCCTTCGATGTTTTTTGCGCCGGATTCCGATGGCGCATTCGGAGTCCTTTCTTCCCCCGGCCGCCTGTCAGCCGACCGACCGAAAACGGCCTATTCGCTTCAGCAGCCGGTCGGCCGGGTCGAAGAGCTCGGGCCGGGAGAGAACCGTATTGCGCAGCGCCCGTATCGGTGCGCGCCGCGCGCGATGCGCCAGCGCCACCGGATGGCGGCGCGTCACCCAGCCCTCGGACACGGTCAGCTCCCGTGTCTTGAGGGAGTCCTTGTACTCCTTCTCGCCGCGCCCGAGATCCAGATAGGCCATGCCCTGCGCGGCGGCGCCCTCGGCCATCCGCAGATGCAGCACCAGGCCGGGCGAGAACTTCGCGAACGACGGGTCGTACGCGGGAAACCAACAGGCCAGCACCCGCTCCGAGCGCAGTCCGAAATGCGCCGCGACCGGCCGGCCGCCCGCGTAGAGCACCGAGAGCAGCCCCGCGAAGGAGGGGGTCCGGGTGTGGAAGAGCTGCTCGACCAGGTGCGCGATCCACGCGTGGGCGAAGCGGTCGCTGCGCCCGGTTCTTCGGTACTGCGCGGACTTCCAGCCGATCAGCGTCGCGAGGACGTCCGGATCGCGCTCGTCGTGCTCGTACCGCACCTCGCCGACGTCCCGGCCGAGCTTGCGCTCCTTCGCCAGGGTCGTGCGGGCGAACTTCCCCGCCTGCTTGCGCAGCTGCGCCAGATACGCCTCGTACCCCTGCTCGACGTCGATCACCGGGGACGCGTACGAGCCGGGGGCCCCCACCTCGAACGGCTTCTGCCCCTCCACCAGGTGGTCGAACTCCCACACCGACAGGGAGCACGCCGACAGCAGCTCCCGCGCGTCCCACTGGAACCCCGGCCGGTGGACCAGGCCCTGGGCGTCCGAGACGCCCAGCCCGATCGCCCGGCCCACCCCTGACGCGGAGCGCTGGAACGGCAGGAAGGCCACCGGTTCGCCCTCCTCGCGCGCGACCGCGATCCGCACCCCGCGCCGGCAGCGGCCGACGGCGAGGGCGAACTCGGGGGCGAGGAAGGGGTTGGCGAGCTGCGGCGTGCCGTTCTCGAAGGACTGCGACTGCATGGCGGTCCACGCCGCACGGTCCCCGGCGGTCAGCTCACCGGGGCGGTACACGCTGATGCTCACGTCAAGAGGTCCGACTTCTCGCCGCGCGGTCGCGGTGATGCCGCGCGTGTGCCAGCAGGGGTAGGGCGAAGAGGATGAGGCTCACGGCGGCGACGGCGACGATCCCGCCGGTGACCGACCAGATGTGCAGCGCGAGCATGGCCTGGGCGATCAGCAGGTCGATCGCGACGGCCCCGCCCGCCGCCGCCACCCACCTGCCGAGCGGGTCGAGGCCGCGCAGCGCGACCGCCACGGCGCACGCGGGCGCGGCGAGCAGGAAGAAGAGCGCGAACGGCGCGCGCAGTGGTGAGGCGACGTCGCCGAGCGCCAGCGCCGCGCCGACCCCGCCGACGCCGACGGCCGCGCCCGCGACGGCGGGGAGCGAGTCCCCGAGCGCGGATCCTCTGTCGGCGTCATTCTTTCCAGTGATGTTCTGCATTGGCGACTTTGCCCCCCGAAGCGCCGGATGCCGGGCTTCAATGTCGCGCAATCGGCGGATGCGCGTCAAGATGTGAAGGGTGTGCAAACGGCCTCCGGTTACCGGCAGTTGACCGTTCATTCGCCCATCCGCCGCCCGTAGTTGACGGTACGTCAGTAGACGTCGCGCGCCTCTCCGGCGCCCCGCGCGCCGGGGTGCGCGCCCCCATAGCCGGTCCCACCAGCGACACGTCACGAAAGTGACAGGGAATCACAACCTGTCGGTTACGGTCCCCGTGTCGTTGGCATGAACACTTCCCGTTACGCATGTGGCCTGGTACGACGGATGTAAGCAGAGATCCTGCTAACGGGAGGTTTCATGAAACTGTCCAGAATTGCGAGCTTCGTCTCCGCAATCACCCTCACCACCGCGCTCGCCCTCACCGGGGCGGGCGCCGCGCATGCCGGAGAGAAGAACGCAACGCCCGCCTACACGGCGCTCGGTGACTCCTACTCGGCGGGGGTCGGCTCGGGCAGCTACGACAGCGCGAGCGGCGCCTGCAAGCGCAGCACCAAGGCGTACCCCGCTCTCTGGGCAGCCCAGCACGCGCCCTCGAAGTTCACCTTCGCCGCCTGCTCGGGCGCGCGCACGGGCGATGTCCTCAACGGCCAGCTGGGATCGCTCACCGCCTCCACCGGACTCGTCAGCATCAGCGTCGGCGGCAACGACGCCGGGTTCGCCGACACCATGTCCACCTGCGTCCTCAAGGGCGAGGCCGCCTGCCTGAGCGGGGTGGCCAAGGCCCGTGCGTACATCGACAAGACCCTGCCCGCCCAGCTCGACAAGGTCTACTCCGCGATCTCCTCGAAGGCGCCCTCCGCGCACGTCGTCGTGGTCGGCTACCCCCGGTTCTACAAGCTCGGCGGCAGCTGTTCGGTGGGCCTCAGCGAGAAGTCCCGCACCGCGATCAACGGCGCCGCCGACGAGATCAACACCGTCACCGCCAAGCGCGCCGCCGACCACGGCTTCGCCTTCGGCGATGTCGGCGCCCCGTTCACCGGGCACGAGATCTGCTCCGGCGACGCCTGGCTGCACAGCGTGACGCTCCCCGTCGACGAGTCCTACCACCCCACCGCCACGGGCCAGGCCAACGGCTATCTGCCGGCCTTCTCGTCAGCGGCCTGACCCGTCAGCACCCCCTGATCCGCGGTTCGATCCGCGCGACGCGCCCGTCGGGCCGTCGCTGACGCTGGGCCCGCCGCCGGCGGACGTCCCGGCGGAATCCGTGGAATCCGTGGAATCCGTGGAGGAGGCCCCGCCCGTCGGGGTCGCCTCGCACGACACACTGAAGGGGACCCGGCGCGAGACGACCCGCGCCGGGCTCCTGACCTCCACCGCGATCCAGTCGTCGTCCGTGGCCCCCGAGTGGTAGTTCAGCTCCGTGTGGCCGACCGTCCGGGACGTGGCGCCGTCGATCCGTACGGACTTCCAGCCGCCGTCGGTGACCTTCCCGCTCCCGGTGATCCACCGGTACGAGACCCGCGCCGGGGTGCTGTTCACGGTGAGCGTCGCCACGAAGTACGGGGCCTCGGCCGCCGACGGGGGACACGCGCCGGTGTACTGACCGCGCGCCGCCGTCACCGAGACCGCCACGGAACCGGACTTCGCCCCTCCGTCCGTACCGCCCGAGCCGGACCCGGACTTCGACCCTGAGCCGCCGCTCGTGCCGTCCGTACCGCCCTTGCCGCCGGACGCCGCCCCGCTCCCGGAACCGCCGTCCGACCCGCCGCCCGATCCGCCGCCGGCCAGCAGCGCCCACGTGACGCCGCCCGCCACGAGCACGGCCGCCAGCACCCCCACCGCCACGGCGGTCCGGCGCCTCCCGCGCCCGGCCGCGGAGGGCGGGACGTCACCGCCGGGCGCGTCCTGCGGCGACCGCTGCGTGCCCCCGACGCCCGTACCGCCGTCCCCGTCCCCGCCCTCGGCGACCGTCGCGGGAGGCGTCATCGGGACCGTCGGCGGCGGAGCCGCCCGCGGCGTGCCCCCGGCCGCCACCGTGCGCAGCATCGGCTCCGTCGCGGCGGCGTCCGCCCGCAGCGCGGGGTCCTTGCGCAGCAGCCCGTCCAGCACCGGCGTGAGCGGACCCGCGCGGCGCGGCGGCGGCAGCCCCTCGTCGACCACCGCCCGCATCGTGGACAGCGGCGTCTCCCGGCGGAACGGGGAGCCGCCCTCCACGGCCGCGTACAGCGTGACGCCGAGCGACCACAGGTCCGAGGCGGGACCGGGCGGCTCGCCCATGACGCGCTCGGGGGCCAGGTACTCGGGGGAGCCGACCAGCTCCCCGGTCATGGTCAGCGCCGTGCTGCCCTCGACCATCGCGATGCCGAAATCGGTGAGGACCACCCGGCCGTCGTTGGCGAGGAGCACATTGCCCGGCTTCACGTCCCGGTGCAGCACCCCCGCCAGGTGCGCCGCCCGCAGCGCGGCCAGCACCTCCACGCCGATGCGGGCCGCCCGCGCGGGGGAGAGGGTCCGCTCCGCCTCCAGCACCTCCGCCAGCGACAGCCCGCGTATCAGCTCCATTACGATCCACGGCCGGCCGGCCTCGGAGACCACGTCATGGACGGTGACGACATTGGGGTGCGAAACGGCGCCCGCCGCCCGGCCCTCGCGCTCCAGGCGCGCGTACAGCTGCCGCACCTCGTGGTCGAGCAGCCCGGAGGGTGCGCGCACCTCCTTGACGGCCACCTCGCGGCCCAGCACCTCGTCCCGCGCGCGCCAGACCACGCCCATGCCGCCCCGGCCCAGCTCGCCCAGCAGCCGGTAGCGGCCCGCCAGCACGCGGCCGGGCCGGTCGCCTCCGCCGTGCTCATCCGAAGGAATTCCGCTCATCGACGAGCCCCTCCCGCGAGAGAGCGATCCACGGCCGTGTGCTCTTTGGGGGAGAATCCCCCGCCCCGCGGAGAACATGCGGGTCCGCGCGGAGCGGTGGCCGCCTCCGCCGGCCGGACGTCGGTGAATGTACCGCGACGCAGCGTGATCGCCCCCTGCCGGGAGGGCCCCGTATACCCCAACTGGCCCCGCGTCGCGACCGGTTCGGGCCAGTCGCGTCAACGCCCTTGACGCAGTGGTGAATCCGGCCCGCGGATGCGCAGGTGACGTGAAGGGGCGGTAGGGTTACTCTGCCCGAGCCGGGTATCTCGTACGGGTGGGGAGTTTCATGGAGCAGATAGCAATGCGCAGCAGGCCACGCGTGCCTGCCATCAGTTGCGGAAGCGGTGCGTCCAGCGCGCGCCTCGACCGCCATCTCGCGGTGCTGGGCGGCCCTGCCGCGCCGCAGCGCGAGACGGAGTCGGCGACCGTGCTGATGCGCGAGCTGACGACGCGCGACCACTCGCGCGCCAAGCAGAGCCGGACCGCCAGGGTGTCGCTCTTCGCGCCGCTGCGGCGGCTGCGGCGCTCGCTGTTCGGCAGCCGCCACTGACGGCGGGCGGACATCCGAGGCCCGGCGGCCACACCGACCCGGCACAGCGCTGAGACCTGAGAGCCCGATATCCCCAGGGCGCTCGGGGAGCGCTTCGGTGTGTCCGCCGCGCCGTCGTACGAGAGAACAGCCGTCCCGCGAGAGACGCCCCCTCCTCGGCTCAGCGCCCGTCGCGTACGTACCGGCGGATGGTGAGCGGCACGAAGACGGCGAGCAGCAGCGCCGACCACAGCAGTGACGCCGCGACGGGATGCCCCGCCGGCCAGGAGGGGTGCGCGGCCGCCGCCGAGGCCGCCGTGTTGCCGAAGAGGTCGCGGCAGGCGCCGACGACCGCGCTGATCGGGTTCCACTCGGCGAGGAAGCGCAGCCAGCCGGGCATGCCGGCGGTCGGCACATAGGTGTTGGAGAGCATCGGCAGGACGAAGGTCAGCGCGGCCAGCTGCCCCGCGGCCTCCTCGTTCTTGACCACCGTCCCCAGGTACTGGCCGATCCACGCCGTGGCCAGCCGGAAGAGCAGCAGCAGGCCGATCGCGCCGAGCGCGGGCCCCACCCCGTTCCGGATCCGCCAGCCCATCGCGAGCCCGACGAGCGCGAGCGGTACGAGCCCCACGGCGGCGAGCAGCACTTCCGCGACAGCCTGGCCGACCGGCACCGCCGAGCGGCTCATGGGCAGCGTGCGGAACCGGTCCATGACGCCGCGCTGCCGGTCCTGCACGGCCTGGAGCGTCCCGGTGAAGATGCCGAGCGTGGAGACGGAGACGAGCAGGCCGGGCACCAGGTACTCGCGGTAGTCGCCGCCGCCGGGCACGTCGATGGCGCTGCCGAAGAGGTAGCCGAAGAGCACCAGCATCAGCAGCGGCGCCGTCAGCGTCATGGCCAGCAGGCCGGGGGCGTGCCGCAGCCTGGTCGTCTGCCGGCCGATCATGGCCGACGCGTCGCGGGCGGCCCAGGTCAGGGAGGTGTCGCTCATGCCGCGTCCTCTTTCGCAGTGGTGTCGGTCCCGCCGTCGGCGGTGAGGCGGAGGAAGACCTCGTCGAGGGTGGGCCGCCGTACGGACACGTCGGCCAGGCCGATGCCGGCCGAGTCGAGTTCCCGGACGACGCGGGGCAGGGTGAGGGCCGGGTCGGCGCAGGAGGAGCCGACCGTGCGCCGCTCGGGGTCGACGGCGGGCTGCGCCCCCGTCAGCCGGCCGAGGGCGACGGCCGCCCCGGCGAGTTCGCTCTCGTCGCCGACGACGACCTCGACGTACGAGCCGATGGCGGCCTTCAGCTCCTCGGGGGTGCCGGTGGCGCTGACCCGGCCGTGGTCGATGACCACGATGTCGTCGGCCAGCCGGTCGGCCTCCTCCAGGTACTGCGTGGTGAGCAGCACGGTCGTGCCGCCCGCGGCCAGCTCGCGGACGGCGTCCCAGATGTCGCCGCGGCTGCGCGGGTCGAGGCCGGTGGTGGGCTCGTCGAGGAAGAGCACCGGCACGTCGGTGAGCAGGCACGCGGCCAGGTCGAGCCGGCGCCGCTGGCCGCCGGAGTAGGTGCGGGCGGGGCGTCCGGCGAGCTCGGCGAGGCCGAAGCGGTCCAGCAGCTCGTCCGCCCGGAGTGCGGCGGCGCGCGGTCGCAGCCGCTGGAGGCGGGCGAACAGCCGCAGGTTCTCACGGCCCGTCAGGTCGCCGTCCACCGAGGCGAACTGGCCGGTGAGGGCGATGCTGCGGCGGACGGCCCGCGGGTCGGCGGTGACGTCGTGGCCCGCGACGCGGGCGGTGCCGGAGGAGGGGGCGCGCAGCGTCGAGAGGATGTGGACCGCGGTCGTCTTGCCCGCGCCGTTGGGCCCGAGCAGCCCGCAGACGGTGCCCTCGGGGACCGCGAGATCCAGCCCGCGCAGCGCGTGCACCTCGCCGTAGCGCTTGTGCAGCCCCTCACTAAGTACAGCGTACGTAGTTGTCATGCGGCCCACCGTACCGCACTGCGTACGCTGTACGTAACTAGGATGGGGGGCGAGGTGATGATCCATGGCAGCCAGCGGCCGTACGGCAGGACCCGAGGTGATCTGGGCGCGGCCCGAGCGCGCCGGACGCGGACCCCGCCCCGCGCACACCCGCGCCGAGATCGCGGCGGCGGCGATGAGCATCGCCGACGCCGAGGGCATCGACGCCGTCTCCATGCGGCGGGTGGCGGCCGCGATCGGCTGCGGCACGATGTCGCTCTACAACTACGTGCCGCGCAAGGAGGACCTGTACGAGCTGATGGTGGACGCGGCCGCCGCCGAGTACGAGCTGCCCGAGCGGCCCTCCGGCGACTGGCAGGCCGACCTGCTCGGACTCGCCCGGCAGTCACGGGCGATGATGCACCGTCACCCCTGGATGCCGGGGCTGATGTCCCCCGTCTACGGCTTCAGCCCGAACGCGCTGCGCTACTTCGAGTACGTCCTGTGGGTGCTGGAGGGGCTCGACGTCGAGGACGGCGCCAAGATGGAGCTGCTCGCCATGGTCACCGCCGTCGTCACCTCCTTCGTCGGCAGCGAACTCACCGCCGCCGAACGGCACCGCACCTCGCCGCACTCGCCCGAGCAGGAGCGCGCGGCGCGCTCCGCCTACCTCGCGCGGGAGTTGGCCAGCGGACGGTACCCGAGGATGGCCCGTACGTTCGAGGGCGCGTCCGGCCCGGCCGACCAGGACGCGATCTTCGAACGCGCCATGCGCCGCCTCTTCGCGGGCTTCGCGGCGGAGAGCGGGGGGCGGGGGGCGTAGCGGACGGGGCCGCGGCAGCGGGGCGGCGGCCTCGGGCCGTAGCGCTTTACGGGGCCGGGACGCGCCGCCCCGCGCGCGCTCACAGCAGCGCGAACTGCCCCTCCGGGCCCTCCTCGTGATGGTCCAGCACGGACGCCGGCCGCCGGGCCCCCTCCGGCGCGGGCAGCACGCCCGCGCCGCGCAGCCCCGCCGCCCCGAGCGGCGGCCCCGCGTCGATGCGCTCGCCGAGCCGCGCGCGCTCCGGCCGCAGTTCGGCCAGCAGGGCCAGCACCGTGACCAGCTCCAGCAGCTCCGACGTCCACTCCCGCTGCCAGCCCGCCGGACGCACCGCCGCCAGCGTGCCGGGCTCGGCCGGTTCCGTACGGCTCGCGAACCAGCTCTCCAGGACGCGCGCCCCGCCCGCGTGGAACTCCCAGGCGTCCGCCGGCACGGGCGCGATCCGGCCCTCGCCCAAGTGCAGCGCCTCGCCGTCCGGGTCGTACGACAGCGCACCCGGCGGTACGGCGGACGGCGGGGCGGCCCGTACGTACGGCCGCCGCCCGCCCGGCATCCGGGGCCGCTCGCCGCCGTGCGCGCCGCGGGTGTGCAGCCACAGGACGCGGCGGCCCAGCTCCACGCCCTCCGCCCAGACGTCCGGGGCCGCGGTGAGCGGCACCGCGCACCCGGCGGGGGAGTGCCGGGCCGCGGCGGCGGTCCAGGCGAGGAAGTCGGCCGCGGACACCGGCTGCCCGAGGCGGTGGGAGAGGTGGTCCAGCAGCCCCGGCGCGAGGTTCGGCTCCGCGCCGCCGGGGCGCCGGTACAGCGGATGGACGCGACCGGGCCGCCCCGCGGGGGCGTGCCCGTCGGGCAGCAGCGCGGAGAAGACCAGCGCCGGGCCGGGCGTCCCCGGCAGCCGCGGCTGGGTGACGGCGAAGAGCTGATGCCCGTCGTCGGCGACCCGCCACAGCTCGGGCCGGGCCACGTCGATGAGCCGGTGGTCCGGCAGCAGCCACTGCTGGTCGTACGGCCCGTGCAGCACCCGCACCGGCTCCGGGCACGGCCCCGGATCGCGCGCGAGCCGGCCCGTCGACGAGGGCCGGCCGGGCAGCTGGGGCACCGAACTGCGCAGCGTACGGGCGCGGGTCGGCCGGAACAGCGCGCTGCGCTCCGCCTCGCTCCCGCCGCCGGTCAGCGCCTCCCACCGCGCCTTCAGCGCCGCCGCGTCGGGCCCCAGGACCCAGCCGCGCCCGAGCCGCAGCGGGCCGACGGACCAGGGCATGAGGTCGCTCAGGAGAGGCACGTCGTCGCTCACCGCACGCATGCTACCCAGTGCCTCCGGCGGGGGAGGGGCCCGGTGAGCGGGCCGAGGCACCCGCCGGGCCTTACGGCCGGACCGGAAGCGGGACGCTCGGCACGCCGTATACGCGACGCCCGGAAGCGGGCCCGCCCTCAGCGCGCCTCCATCGTCACCGTGAAGGAGAAGCGGTCGCCCCGGTAGTGGATGAGCACCACGTCCACCACCGCCCCGTCCTCGTCGTACGTGACGCCCGTGTAGTGCAGGATCGGGCTGAGCAGCGGGACCTTGAGGAGGCGGGCGGTCTCCGGGTCCGCGAGGCGTGCTTCCACCGTGTCCGTGATGCGGCTGATGCGCACCCCGACCGCGTCCCGCAGTACCTTCGTCATCGGCCACCGCGCGAGGTCGGCCGGGTCGACGCGGTCCGCGACGTCGGGGCGCAGATAGTTCTCCGCCCAGTTCGTCGGCTCGCCCGACCCCTCGGCGCAGCGCAGCCGCCGGTAGCGGACCGTTTCCTCGACGCCGGGGAAGTACTCGGCGAGCCCGGTCGGCACCGGGGCCGGGCCGTGCCCGAGCAGCGTGGTCCGCTCGCCGGACTGCTGGGCGACGATGGCGTCCACCGAGCCGAGCAGCCGCACCGGCGACGTGCGCCGGGCGCTCGGCTCGATGAACGTGCCGCGCCGCCGGTGGCGGCTGATCAGCCCCTCCGCCTCCAGTTCCTTGAGCGCCTGCCGCATGGTCAGGACGCTGACGCCGTAGTGCTCGGCGAGCCGGTCCTCGGTGGGCAGCCGCAGCGGGTCCTGCGGGCTGCGGCCCAGTATCGAGGCCCGCAGGGACTGCGAGACCTGATACCAGAGCGGCAGCTTGCGGTTGAGCGCGAGGGAGTCGGGGGCGAAGGTGGTCACATCGGCTCCGGTCAGCTGCGGAAGTGGCGCTCCAGACCCTGCCACACCGTGTCGTACCCGCTCTGCAGGTGGTCCGCCGCCAGCGCCTGCGCGGTGGCGGTGACGGGCCAGCGCGTCTCGAACATGAAGGCCAGCCCGTCGGAGACCTTCTGCGGGGCCAGCTCCGCGGCGCTGGCCGCCTCGAAGGTGTCCCGGTCCGGGCCGTGCGCCGACATCATGTTGTGCAGCGAGCCGCCGCCCGGCACGAAGCCGCCCTTCCCGGCGGCCTTCGCGTCGTACGCGCCCTCGATCAGCCCCATGTACTCGCTCATCACATTGCGGTGGAAGTACGGCGGCCGGAACGTGTCCTCGCCCACCAGCCAGCGCGGCACGAACACCACGAAGTCCACGCCCGCGAGCCCCGGCGTGTCCGAGGGCGAGGTCAGCACCGTGAAGATCGACGGGTCGGGGTGGTCGTAGCTGATCGACCCCATCACATTGAAGCGCCGCAGGTCGTAGACGTACGGCACATGGTTGCCGTGCCAGGCGACGACATCCAGCGGCGAGTGGCCGTACGTCGCCGACCAGAGGTTGCCGCAGAACTTGTTGACGACCTGGACCGGGCCCGCGCCGTCCTCGTAGTCCTCGTACGCGGCGACGGGCGCGAGGAAGTCCCGCGCGTTCGCCAGCCCGTTGGCGCCGATCGGGCCGAGGTCGGGGAGCGTGAACGGCTGCCCGTAGTTCTCGCACACGTACCCGCGGGCGCTCTCCTCCAGCAGCTCGACGCGGAACCGCACCCCGCGCGGGATCAGCGCGACATGCCCCGGAGCGGCGCGCAGCAGTCCGAACTCCGTGCGCAGCAGCAGCGCGCCGCGCTCCGGGACGATCAGCAGCTCGCCGTCCGCGTCGCTGAACACCCGGTCCGTCATCGAGGCGTCGGCGGCGTAGAGGTGGATGGCCATGCCGGTGCGCTGCGTCGCGTCGCCGTTGCCGCCGAGCGTCCACAGGCCGGCCAGGAAGTCGGTGCCGGGGGCCGGTTCGGGCAGCGGGTCCCAGCGCATCCGGTTGGGGTCCGCCTCCACTTCGGTGAAGGGCGCGCCGCGCAGCGCGCCGTTGTCGATCCGCGAGAACGGCGGGTGCGCCGCCGACGGCCGGACACGGTACAGCCACGACCGGCGGTTGCTGCTCCGCGGCTCGGTGAACGCGGTGCCGCTGAGCTGCTCCGCGTACAGCCCGAGGGGCGCGCGCTGGGGGGAGTTGCGGCCGTGCGGCAGCGCGCCGGGAACGGCCTCGCTGCTGTGCTCGTTACCGAACCCGGACGAGTACGCCAGCCCCTCGGCCGTCTTCCTCGCCCGCTCGTTGTCCGTACCGCTCATCGTGTGCTCCCGACGCTCAACGATTCCTGTGCAAGACCATAGGAATGCGGGAGGGGCGCGTCAATGACATCGCGGGGCCCCGGCGCCCCGGACGCGGTTCCGTTTCAGGCGACTTCGGACGGCAGGATGGGGCGCGTGTCCACCTCACCCCTCCGCCGTGTCCCGATACAGCGGCGCAGCGCCGAGCGGCTCGGCCGCATCCTCGACGCCTGCGCCGAACTCCTCGACGAGAGCGGCTACGACGATCTCAGCACCAGCGCCGTAGCCGCCCGCGCCGAGGTCCCCATCGGATCCGTCTACCGCTTCTTCTCCAACAAGCGCGCCATGGCCGAGGCGCTCGCCCACCGCAACCTCGACGTGTACGCGGCGCGCGTCGCCGACCGCTTCGCCGCCGCCCCGCCCGGCCTGGAGGGCGACTGGCGGCACGCCATGGACGTCGTCGTCGACGAATACCTCGCCATGAAGCGCGGCGCCCCCGGCTTCGGCCTCGTCGAGTTCGGCATGCCCGTCCCCGCCACGGCCGCCCCCGTCGAACCCAACCACCTGGTCGCCGACCGCCTCCGCACCCTGCTCGCCGACCGGCTCCGCCTCGACCCGGACGACCCCCGGCTGCGCGTCGCCTTCCTCGTCGCCGTCGAGAGCGCGGACGCGCTGCTGCGCCTCGCCTTCCGCCTGGACCCGGCCGGGGACCCGGCGATCGTGGCGGAGACCAAGGCGCTGCTGCGCGCGTATCTGGCCCGTACGCTCGACTGAACCCCGTATCGGCCGCACGAGGCGGGGCGCGGCCGGGCCCCGAGGCCGTACGGTCGGCTGCTGACACCGACGGCCGGAGCGGGTACGGGCCCGATCGCGCCGGTCCCCGGCGCGGCGGCGCGTGGCACCCTCGTCGTGGGCGTACGCCGCGCGGCCCGGCCCTGTCGGGCCGAAGGGCCCGCGCACCCGCAGACTCACGGCAGACTCACAGGAGGTCGACGCGATGAAGGCGCACGACGGTATGTACATCGACGGGGCCTGGCGTCCGGCGGCGGGGAAGGACACCATCGCCGTCGTCAACCCGGCCGACGAACAGGAGATCGGGGCCGTACCGGCCGGCACGGCGGCGGATGTGGACGCGGCCGTACGGGCCGCCCGCGCGGCCCTCCCCGGCTGGGCCGCCACCGCCCCGGCCGAGCGCGGCGAGCGCCTGGCCGCGCTGCGCGACCGGTTCGTCGCCCGCGCCGACGAGATCGCCGAGACGATCACCGCCGAACTGGGCTCGACGCTCGCGTTCAGCAAGGCCGTTCAGGTCGGCGTACCCGTGGCGGTCACCGGCTCGTACGCCGAACTGGCCGCCAACTACGCCTTCGAGGAGAAGGTCGGCAACTCGACCGTCCTGCTCGAACCGGTCGGCGTGGTCGGCGCGATCACCCCCTGGAACTACCCGCTGCACCAGATCACCAACAAGGTCGCCCCCGCGCTCGCCGCCGGCTGCACCATCGTCGTCAAGCCCGCCGAGGACACCCCGCTCACCGCGCAGCTCTTCGCCGAGTGCGCGGCGGAGGCCGGGATTCCGGCCGGTGTCCTCAACCTCGTCACCGGCCTCGGCACGGTCGCCGGCCAGGCGCTCGCCGAGCATCCGGGCGTGGACCTGGTCTCCTTCACCGGCTCCACCGCCGTCGGCCGGAAGATCGGCGCGATCGCCGGGGCCGCCGTCAAGCGCGTCGCCCTCGAACTCGGCGGCAAGTCCGCCAATGTCATCCTGCCCGGCGCCGATCTGCCGAAGGCCGTCGCCGTCAATGTCGCCGACGTCGTCCGCAACTCCGGGCAGTCCTGCAACGCGCTGACCCGCATGCTCGTCCACCGCGACCAGTACGACGAGGCCGTCGCGCTCGCGGCGGAGGCGGCGCGCACGTACGTACCCGGCGACCCGCGCGACGCGGAGAGCCGGCTGGGCCCGCTCGTCAACGCCAAGCAGCGGGACCGGGTGCGCGGCTACATCGCCAAGGGCATGGAGGAGGGCGCCCGCCTCGTCACGGGCGGCGCCGAGGCCCCCGAGGGACAGAAGAACGGCTACTACGTCAGCCCCACGGTCTTCGCGGACGTCACCCCGGAGATGACCATCGCCCAGGAGGAGATCTTCGGCCCGGTCGTCTCCATCCTCAAGTACGAGGACGAGGACGACGCCGTCCGCATCGCCAACGGCACCGACTACGGCCTCGCCGGCGCCGTCTGGGCCGCCGACGAGGCCACCGCCGCCGCTTTCGCCCGGCGTCTCGACGCCGGCCAGGTCGACATCAACGGCGGCCGCTTCAACATCCTCGCCCCCTTCGGCGGCTACAAGCGCTCGGGCGTGGGCCGCGAACTGGGTGCCCACGGCCTGACGGAGTACCTCCAGACGAAATCGCTCCAGTTCTGACGAAAGACGTCCTCAATCGCCGGACGGGCTTGAACCCAACCCGCCCGGGCCGACACCACTCAGCCCGTCCGGCGCACCTGGCATACGGCCCGGCACCACACAGCCCGTCCGGCGTTTGAGGACAGAGCGTGCTGCCGCGCCCGGCGTACGAGGGGGCGCTATCCAGCCCGTCCGGCGTTTGAGGACAAGTGCGTCGCCGCGCCTGGCGTACGAGCCTGCGCTGTCCAGCCCGTCCGGCGTTTGAGGACGAAGCGTGCTGCCGCGCCCGGCGCACAGGCCGCACCATCCAGCCCGTCCGGCGATTGAGGACCGGGGTCCGGGGCGGCGCCCCGGTGGTCACGTTCTGCGGAGGCGCGGAAACGCCGGCACGGCGGCCACGAACACCAGCGACGTCAGCACGAACGGCCACGTGAACGTATGCCCGCCCGACGGCGCGAAGAACGACGTCACCGCATCCGTCAAAGCCGTGGCGGTCGCCGCCGCGACCACCGCGTAGCCGAAGCTCCACCGGTCGGCCACGATGAAGACGCCGTACACCGCCATCGCCGTGAGCACGGCGTTGTACCCCATCAGCCCCTGCGCGATGCCGTCCGCCGGCGACCCCAGCGCCCAGGCGGTGCCGATCCCCACCACGCTGCCGAGACAGGCCGCCAAACCCGCGGAGCGACTGGCGGCGAAGATGCCCAGCAGGAACAGCAGCCCCACATACCACTGCGGCATGAAGAAGATCTGGCCGATGTCGGCGAAGAAGGCGTGCCACAACTGAGTCCAGCTCAGCGACGTGGCCCCGGTCGCCGGACGGGTGAGCGCGGCGGTCCCCGCGGCCCCCTCCCAGACCCGGTGGAAGCCCGGCGCGGCCATCGTCGTCGCGCTCGCCACGAGGCAGAACGGGAGGGTGAAGGTCGGCAGGTTCCAGGAGGCCAGTACGTGGGTGAGCGCCCCGGTGACGACCGTCACGACGACGGCGCCGCCGATGGCCAGGAGCACGGACGAGATCCGGTCGGCCCCCAGGAAGACGGCGCAGCCGGTGGAGACCAGGCAGGCGTTGAACCCTTCGAGCCCGGCCTCCACCCGCCCCCGGTCGACGCCCAGCAGCCGGGCGGTGGCGGTGCCGACGGCGGTGCCCAGCAGCCCGTAGAGCCCGTACTCCCAGCCGGCGGCGAAGAGGGCCGCGGCGAAGAAGAGGCCGGTGACGGCGCTCGGCATGAAGGTGACCTGGCCCTGGCCCTTGAGGACCTCGGTCAGGAACCGGTACGGGGGGATCGGCGCCCGGCCCGCTCGGGCTGTCTGCTGCACGTTCTTTCTCCGGCGTTACGAGGAGTCGTCCGCCGTGGGATCGCGGCGCGCGACTCCCTTCATACCGGACGATCATGGTGGTCCCGCGGCCGTTCCGGTCAACTGTGTGTATAGGACAGTAAAATTGTCGGCGGGTGCCGTCGGTACGGCCGACGCCTCCGTCCGCGACCGGACACCTAAGCGCTTGCTCAGCTTCGGGGTATGGTGTCCGTCCGGCCGGTGGAGGGTCCCCGGCCGGACGGAGAAGCGGGGCGAGCGATGGACGCGGAGGCGCAGCGGGGCGAGGAGTGGGCCGACGTCACGCCCGACGCGGCCCGACGGCTGGTCACCGCCGCCGTCGAGGCGTTCGCCGAACGCGGCTACCACGCGACGACCACCCGCGACATCGCGGGCCGGGCCGGCATGAGCCCCGCCGCGCTCTACATCCACTACAAGACCAAGGAGCAGCTGCTCTACCGGATCAGCAGCGTCGGCCACCGGCTCGCCCTCGACCTCCTCACCGCCGCGCGGGACGGCGGCGGCACCCCCGTCGAGCGGCTCACCGAGGCCGTACGCTCCTTCGTCCGCTGGCACGCCGAGCACCACACCACCGCCCGCGTCGTCCAGTACGAGCTGGGCGCGCTGGCCGAGGACCACTACGCCGAGATCGTCGCCCTGCGCCGGGGCAGCGACGGCGCGGTCCGCTCGATCATCGAGGACGGCGTGCGGACGGGCGACTTCGATGTGCCGGACATCCCCGGCACGGCGCTCGCGGTGCTCTCGCTCTGCATCGACGTCTCCCGCTGGTTCAACGCCGAGGGCCGGCGCACCCCGGACGAGGTCGGCGCGTTCTACGCGGGCCTGGCACTGCGGATGGTCGGTGCGGACGCGGACGCGGACGCGGATGTGGATGCGGGCGGCCCGGATCAGGCCCCGCCTGCCCGCACTGCCCGCACTGCCCGCACTAGAGGTAGAAGCGGCTGACGGTCTCCGCGACGCAGGCCGGCTTCTCGCTTCCCTCGCGCTCCACCGTCACCGTCGTCGTCAGCTGCACGCCGCCCGGCACCTCGGTCACCTCGGCGACGCGCGCCGAGGCCCGCAGCCGGGAGCCGACCGGTACGGGGGAGGGGAAGCGGACCTTGTTGGTGCCGTAGTTGACGCCCATCTTGATGTTGTCGACCCGCATCACCTGCGGTACGAGCGCGGGCAGCAGCGCCAGCGTCAGATAGCCGTGCGCGATGGTGGACCCGAACGGGCCCTCCGCCGCCCGCTCCGGGTCCACGTGGATCCACTGGTGGTCGCCCGTGGCCTCCGCGAACAGATCGATCCGCTTCTGGTCGACCTCCAGCCAGTCGCTGGTGCCCAGCTCCTCGCCGACGGCGGCGCGCAGTTCGTCGAGCGAGGTGAAGATCCGGGGCTCTGCCATGTCGTGGCCTCCCAAGCAGCGGTGCGGGTCATAGCGTTCTTCTACGATGTCTAAGCGCTTGCTCAGCATGGTTCGCTGACGCTCCCCTGTCAACGCGCCGCCAGGGCACGGCCGACCTGCCTCGGAGCCGCGGCTCCCGGCATCAATGTCCCGACGGCGGGCACCCGATGGCAGAGCTGCCGAGCGCAGCGACACCGGACGCCTAGCATGGACGTTCATCTCGTTCCGAGGAGAGGAAGACATGGCTGACGAGCCAGGCAAGCCCAGCGGTACTCCTGGGGCGGAGGGCGCGCCCGCGGACCCCTGGGGAGCACCGGGCGAAGGGCAGCCGGAGGCGCGGCCGTACGGCGGTTCCGGCTCACTGCCGCACTACGCGCCCGGACCCGGGGCCGGTTACGGCTACGGCTGGCAGGCCCCGCTGCCCAGCGGCCAGGCCACGGCGTCCATGGTGCTCGGCATCCTCGGGCTGCTGTTCCTGCCGTTGATCCTGCCGGTCATCGCGCTGTGCCTCGGGGTCTCCGCGCGCCGCAAGGCGGACCGGGGCGAGGCGGGCGGTCGCGGCCAGGCGGTCGCCGGGATCGTGCTCGGCATCATCGGCTGCGCCCTCGCGGCGATCGGAATCATCGTCATCGTGATCTCGGCAGCCACCAGCGCCTGACGGTCGCCTTGACGCCTTGACGGACTCCTGGCGCTTGACGGGCTCCTGACGTCTGACGGGCTCAGGCGGGCGTACCGGCTCAAGCGGGCGTACCGGCTCAAGCGGGCGTACGGGCACGGGCCGGCCCTCCGCGGCGACAGTCGGCCCTCCGCGGCAACAGGAGCCCCGCCCCGCCGCACCCGACGGCCGGGGCGGGGCCGGGCCTCCATCGGTCAGACCCCCGCGTAGCGCCTCTCGAACTGCGGTCGCCGGGCCATCGACAGTGCCTCCGGCGTGAGCACGGGCAGCGGCACCACGACGCCGCACCCCGTGCAGACAGGGCCCGACAGCGGGTAGCGCTCCAGGTCGTCGTGCCATTCGAGCGGCCCCTGCGAGCAGACCGGGCAACCGTCGCCCGGACCCGACTCCATGGCCGCGATCATGCGCCGCAACACGTCGGCCAGGCGCGCGGTCGGATGGTGCAGGGGGGTCGCGCACGGCACGATGTCGCACCCGCCCCATGTGCGGCGGTGCCACTCGTCGATGGCGCTCGGCTGCCGGATGCCGTCGTGCTTCTCGCGCCGCCGCCGCTCCGCGAACTCGGCCTCGTAGGCGAGCCAGACCGCCCTGGCCTCCTCCAGCTCCTCCAGCGCGATGATCAGCCGGGCCGGGTCGGGGCCGCGGTCGTCGGGGGCCAGTCCGGCGCGGGAGCACAGGTGGTGCCAGGTGGCCCGGTGTCCGTAGGGGGCGAATCGTTCGAGGCATTTACGCAGTGACGTCCGTCGTAGCGCCGTGCTGTTGCGTGGATTGCGCACTTCTCGTGCGAGCGCTCTGAAACCGGCCAATGCTCCCACCTCCGACAAGCGGACTCGGACCGTTGTGGAATGGACGTATACCGAGGCCGATCCGTTCCACACGGCTTTCGCCCCACTCAGTTGTGAGGATTTGGAAAGGTGACTGATGCTCATCTTCCGGCACGTCCGTACCGGCGGTAACGTCCGCCGCGACGGTCACCGGGAGGAGCAGGAATGCGACGGCGCATCGGCAAACTCAGAACGACCGCGACCGCGGCGCTGCTGGCGCTCGGCGCGGCCCTCGTCGCCCCGGCGGCGCAGGCGGCCCCGGCCGAGCAGGCGTCGGCCCCCGCCGAGGACTACTGCCGGGGCCAGTGCGGCGACATCCTGCCGCCCGGCGAGAACGGCAACGCCACCCTCGTCCAGATCCTCGGCAACCGCGCCTTCGGCACCCACCCCGAGCACAGCACCGACCAGCTCGGCCCGTACGGCGACCTGGCCGGCGGCTACCGGTCGCTGACCGACGACAAGCTGCGCGACTTCTTCAACGACTCCTCCTTCGGCGTGGCCGAGGAGAACGTCGCCAAGGTCGACAAGCCGCGCGACGACGTCACCATCACCCGCGACAAGCAGACCGGCGTCCCGCACATCCAGGGCACCACGCGGTACGGAACCGAGTACGGCGCGGGCTACGCGGCGGGCCAGGACCGGCTCTGGCTCATGGACCTCTTCCGCCACATCGGCCGCGGCGAACTCACCTCCTTCGCGGGCGGCGCCGCCGCCAACCAGGGGCTTGAGCAGCAGTTCTGGCGCACCGCCCCGTACACCGAGAAGGACCTCCAGGCCCAGGTCGACAAGATCGCCGCCAGCGGTCCGCGCGGCGAGCAGGCCATGAAGGACGCGCAGGCGTACGTCGACGGCATCAACGCCTACCGCCAGCAGTCCAAGGACGGCCGGTACTTCCCCGGCGAATACGTCCTCACCGGCCACATCGACGCCATCACCAACAAGGGCGAGATCGCCCCCTTCAAACTCACCGACCTCATCGCCCTCGCCTCCGTGGTGGGCGGCCTCTTCGGCAACGGCGGCGGGGGCGAGGTCCAGGCCGCGCTCTCCCTGCTCGCCGCGCAGAAGCGGTACGGCGCCGCCGAGGGCACCAAGGTCTGGGAGTCCTTCCGCGAACGCAACGACCCGGAGGCCGTGCAGACCCTGCACGACGGCCAGAGCTTCCCCTACGCGGGCAAGCCGAAGAACGCCAAGGGCGTCGCGCTGCCCGACGCCGGGTCGGTCAAGGAAGAACCGCTGGTGTACGACCGTACGGGCGCGGCGGCGGCCAAGAAACCCGCCAAGACCCCGGTCGACGCGCCGGAGAAACTGAAGCCCGCGCAGGGCATGTTCGACAAGGGCGTGCTCCCCGGCGACCTGTTCGGCAAGAGGCACGGCATGTCCAACGCCCTGCTCGTCTCCGGCAAGCACACCGCCAGTGGCCATCCCGTCGCCGTATTCGGCCCGCAGACCGGCTACTTCGCCCCGCAGCTGCTGATGCTCCAGGAGATCCAGGGCCCCGGCATCAGCGCGCGCGGGGCGTCCTTCGCGGGCGTGAGCATGTACGTCGAGCTGGGGCGCGGAGCGGACTACGCGTGGAGCGCGACCTCCGCGGCCCAGGACATCACCGACACGTACGCCGTCGACCTCTGCGAACCGAACGGCGGCAAACCCACGGAGCGCTCCGAGCACTACCTATTCCACGGCACGTGCCTCCCCATGGAGAAGCTGGAGCGCACCAACTCCTGGAAGCCCACCCTCGCGGACTCCAGCGCCGCCGGTTCATACCGCATGCAGGTGCTGCGCACCGAGTACGGCACGGTCACCCACCGCGCGACCGTCGGCGGCAAGCCCGTCGCCTACACCGCGCTGCGCTCGACCTACCGTCACGAGGCCGACTCCATCATCGGCTTCCAGATGCTCAACGACCCCGGCTACGTACGCGACGCCAAGACCTTCCAGAGCGCGGCCGACCACATCGGCTACGCCTTCAACTGGTTCTACGCGGACTCGAAGCACACCGCGTACTTCAACAGCGGCCTGAACCCGGTGCGCAACCCGGACGTGGACCCGTCGCTGCCCATCACAGCGGACAAGGCGTACGAGTGGAAGGGCTTCGACCCGGCGGGCAACACGGCCGACTACACCCCGGCGGCCCAGCACCCCAACGACATCGATCAGGATTACTACATTTCGTGGAATAACAAGCAATCTGACGACTACACCTCCGCCAACTTCGCGGCGGGCTCGGTGCACCGCGCCAATCTGCTGGATGACCGGGTGCGCAAACTGGTGGCCGAGGGCGGGGTGACGCGCGCGTCCCTCACCCGCGCCATGGAGGACGCCGCCGTCACGGACCTGCGGGGCGAGGACGTACTGCCCGACCTGATCAAGGTGCTGCGCTCGCAGCCCATCCCCGACCCGCAACTCTCCTCTGTGGTCCAGCAGTTGGAGTCCTGGCGCGCGGACGGAGCGCAGCGCCGCGAGACCACGCCGGGTTCGCACTCCTACGCGCACGCCGACGCCGTACGCACCATGGACGCCTGGTGGCCCCTGCTGGTGAAGGCCGAGTACGAGCCGGGGCTCGGCGGCGACCTCTACCAGGCGCTTCAGGCCAATGCCGGCATCGACGAATCCCCCTCGGCCGGCCACGGCCCCACCGGCTCCCACGCCGGCTCCGCCTTCCTCACCGGCTGGTGGAGCTATGTCGACAAGGACCTGCGCTCCGTACTGGGTCAACCGGTCAAGGGCCCCCTGGCCAAGCAGTACTGCGGCGACGGCGACCTCTCCGCCTGCCGCACCGCCCTCCTCGACACCCTCCGCCAAGCCGCCTCCCAGCCCGCCGAGAAGGTCTACCCGGGCGACGACAGCTGCAAGGCCGGCGACCAGTGGTGCGCCGACTCCATCATCCAGCGCGCCGTCGGCGGCCTCACCCACAAATCCATCACCTGGCAGAACCGCCCGACCTACCAGCAGGTGGTGGAGTTCCCGGCGCACCGCTGACCGGGAGAGGACATGAGCGGGGCCGGGCGGTCCGTATCGCCGTCACCGCGGCTGTCGCCGGAGTGACGGCGGTACGGCCGCCCGGCCGCGGTCGCGGGGAGCGGGGGGCTCAGGCCGACGCGGGTCCCTGGTCGCCGCCCGCCTGGTCGAAGCGGTGGCCCGCCTCCGCGAGGCCCTTCGGCACGGCCTCGGCGAACGCGGCGATCGACTCGTTGTGGCGGCTCGGCACCCACACCACGGACGTCTGCCAGGTCAGCGCCGTCCCGTTCAGCGGACGCCATACCAGTCCCTCGGTGAGCGGGGCGGACGGGGCCTCGTTGAGGTGGATGCCGCGGCCGGCGAGCACCAGTCCGTGCACGAAGTTCGGGTTGCGCGCGTGGCGGATGGAGCCCGGGAGATAGCCCTCGTCGCGGCAGACGGTCAGCATGTGGTCGTACAGGCGCGGCGCCATCGCCCGCGGAAAGATCACCAGCGGCGCCCCGTCCAGGTCACGCAGGCGCAGGGGGCCGTCGCCCGCCGCCGCGGCGTGGTCGGCGTGCAGCACCACGCCCAGCTCCCGGCGGGCGACCGGGCCGGATTCGAGGCCCACGGTGTCGGACGGGTGGCGCACGACACCGGCGTCGAGTTCGCCGTTCCGCAGCCGCGCCAGCTGCTCGTCGGTCGTGAACTCGTGAATGTCGAGCAGCACATCCGGCGCCCGTAGGGCGAACTCGGCGGTCAGAGTGCGCAGCACCCGCGGCTCGGTGTCCGGCGGCACGCCGGCCCGCAGCACGCCCGCCTCGCCGGGCCTGATCCGGCGCATCGCGTCCCGGGCGTCCTCGACCCCGGCGAGCACCGGCCGTACGTGCTCCAGGAGCAGGGCGCCGGCCTCGGTGAGCTGGACGCGGTGCCGGGTGCGGTCGAAGAGCCGGACGTTCAACTCCCGTTCCAGGTCCTGGATGCGCTGCGAGAGCGGCGGCTGGGCCATTTGCAGGCGTGCCGCGGCCCGGCCGAAGTGCAGTTCGTCGGCGAGTACGGCGAAGTACCGCAGGTGACGGAGCTCCATGAGCGCACCATATCGCTGCGATATCACCGTCAGTCCCCATTGGTGTTGGCTGGATCACATCAACGCCTGTTTGCATGGCTGCCCACGGGACGTCCTCCACCGGACACCGACCCGTCACTCTCCCGCCCCGGCCCCGGACCCGCACCGGCGGCCTCCGCATGCCTACCGAAAGGCCCGCCCCATGACTGAGAACAGCACCGCCGACACCGTTGTCGTCTCCCGCCACCCCGTGACCTCCGTGCCCGGCGACGTCCACGTCGCCGAGGTCACCCTCAACCGCCCCGACAAGCTCAACGCGTGGACCGGCGAGATGCGCGCCCGTCTCGTCGCGGCGCTGGAGGAGACCGGCCGCGACGAGGCGTGCCGCGCGGTCGTCCTCACCGGCGCCGGACGCGCCTTCTGCGCCGGACAGGACCTCGCCGAGACCGCGGCCATCGACCCCGACGACCACGCGGCCGCCGAGGCGTGGATCGACGACTTCGGCCTGCTGTTCCGCACCGTGCGCGCCCTGGACAAGCCGGTCATCGCCGCCGTCAACGGAGTCGCCGCCGGCTCCGGATTCCAGTTCGCTCTCCTCGCCGACCTGCGCATCGGCCACGCCGGCGTCCGGATGGGGCAGCCCGAGGTGCTCTCCGGCATCCCCAGCATCACCGGCATCTGGGCCATGCGCGGCATCCTCGGCCGGGCCAAGACCGCCGAGTTCGCCCTCACCGGCCGGCTCGTCGGCGGGGCGGAGGCGCAGCGGCTCGGCCTGCTGTCCCTCCTCGTCGACGAGGACCAGGTCAGGGCCGAGGCGCTCGCCGAGGCCGCCCGCCTCGCGGAGCTGCCGGCGGGCGCCCTCGCGCTGACCAAGGGCCGGCTCCGCGAGCTGGACGACGCCGGGCTCGACGACGCGATCGACGCCGCCAAGAAGGTGCACATCGCCGCCTACGCCACCGGGGAGCCGCAGCGCGAGATGGCCCGATTCCTCGCGGGCCGCCGCCGCTGAACCCACCGCATCGGCCGCAGCCGCAGGGCTGCGCCGCGACCGTCCCGCTTCCGCGTACCAGAGCAGCTTTCGATGCGGGTGGCGCAGTGCTCCCACTCGGGCACCCCCTCCCGCGTACAAGAGGAACTCCCATGACGACCACCGCATCGCCGCACCCCGGCGCAGCCCTCCCCGGCGACGGCGATCAGGCCTACCGCCGCCTCGTCGAAGACCATCAGTGGCAGGTCCCGGACCGGTACAACATGGCGGCGGACGTCGCCGACCGCCACCCCGGCGACCGGCTCGCGCTCGTCTTCGAGGACCACACCGGCCACCGCGAAGAGGTCCGCTGGCAGCGGATCCAGGACCGTTCGCGGCAGATCGCCGCCCACCTCCACGCGCTCGGCGTGCGCAAGGGCGACCGGGTCGCGGTCCTGCTGCCGCAGCGCCCCGACACCCCGGCCACCTACCTCGGCGTCCTGCGCACCGGCGCCGTCCTGGTGACGATGTCCCTGCTCTGGGCCGACGAGCCCATCCGCTACCGGCTCGCCGACTCCGGCGCCGCGGTGCTGATCACCGAGACGGCCGCACTGGACCGGACGGAGGGATTCGACGGCACCGTCGTCAACGTCGACGACCCGGCGATCGCCGCGCGACCGGCGGAGTACGAGACGGCCGACACCGCCGCCGACGACCCGGCCCTGATCTTCTACACCTCCGGCACGACCGGCGAGGCCAAGGGCATCGTGCACGCCCACCGCACCCTGCTCGGGCACAACGAGTTCCACTACTGCCACGACCTGCGGCCCGGCGACGTCTTCTACGGCGCCGGCGACTGGGCCTGGTCCATGGCCAAGCTCATGGGCCCGCTCCGGGCGGGCGCCGTGCACCTCGTGTACCGGCCCGCCCGCGGCTTCGACCCCGAAGGGCTGCTGGCGAGCATGGCCCGCAACAAGGTCACCACGGCCCTGGTCAACCCGACCTTCCTGCGCAAGATGAAGCAGGACGTCCCGGACGCGGGCAGCCGGTACCCCCAGTCGCTGCGCGTGGTGTGCTGCTCGAACGAACCGCTCACCACCGATCTGATCGACTGGTTCCAGGCCCAGTTCGACGTCACGCCGCTGGACTACTACGGCTCCACCGAGTCCTACCCCCTGCTCGGCAACTTCCCCGGGGTACCCGTCAAGCCCGGCTCCATGGGCCGGCCGCTGCCCGGATGGGAGGTGGCGCTGCTGGACGCCGACGGCCAGGAGGTCCCCACCGGGGAGCCCGGCGAGATCTGTCTGCGGGCCGGATCCAACCCCCAGTTCCCGCTCGGCTACTGGAAGCGGCCCGAGGCTTCCGCCGAGTCGTTCGGCGGGACCTGGTACCGGACCAAGGACCAGGCCGTGAGGGACGAGGACGGATACTTCTGGTTCCTCGGCCGCACCGACGACGTCATCAAGACGTCCGGGTACCGTGTCGGCCCGTACGAAGTGGAGGCGGTACTGCGACGCCACCCCGCCGTCGCCGACGCCGGAGTCGTGGGCGTTCCCGACCCCGTCCGCGGCCAGGCGGTCAAGGCGTGGATCGAACTGAACCCCGGCCACGAGCCGGATGAGAGCCTGGCCGCGGACATCACCGGCTTCGCCCGCGCCGCGCACTCCAAGTTCGCCTACCCCCGGCTGATCGAGTTCGTCGACGAACTGCCACGCTCGGCCACCGGAAAGATCCAGCGGGCCGCCCTGCGCGCCCGCGACCTCGACTCCGCCGCCCCCGCGGCCGTGACGCCACCCCGGAAGGACGGCCGGACATGACCACCGACAGCCACTCGCCCTCGGCGCCGCCCGCCGCCGCCGAGGAGGCCCCCGGCACACCGCCGTCCGTGCACCGGAAGGTGGCCATGGCGACGGCCGTCGGCAACTTCGTGGAGTGGTTCGACTCAGGGGCCTACGCGATCATGTCCGCCACGATCGCCGGGCTCTTCTTCCCGCAGTACGACAAGACCGCGGCGCTGCTCGCGACCTGGGCCGTCTTCGCGGGCGGCTTCATCGCCCGACCGGTCGGCGCGGCGTTCTTCGGCCGGTACGGCGACCGGATCGGCCGCAACCGCATGCTGGCGCTGAGCGTGCTGTGCATGAGCGGCTCGACGCTCCTCATCGGCCTGCTGCCCAGCTACGCCGCGCTCGGCATCGCCGCCCCGATCCTGCTGTTCCTGCTGCGGGCCGTGCAGGGCTTCTCCACGGGCGGCGAGTACACCGGCGCCTCGGCGTTCATCATGGAGTACGCGCCGGAGGGCCGCCGTGCCCGGTACGCGAGCGTGGTGCCGCTGACCGTCGGCCTGGCGTCCGTGGCCGGAGCGCTCACCGGGCTCCTGATCACGTCGGCGCTCGACGACGGGGCGCTGCGGAGCTGGGGCTGGCGCATCCCGTTCCTGCTGGCCGGCCCGCTCGGAGCCATCGGCCTGTTCCTGCGCCGCCGGATCGACGACACCCCCGTCTTCCGGGCGATGGAGGAACGCGACAACGTCCAGAAGGCCCCCCTGCGCGAGGCATGGCGGGTCTGCCGCAGACAGGTGCTGACGCTGTTCGGCTACAGCATCACGAACGCCGTCGGCTACTACCTCATGAGCAGCTACATGATCGCGTACATGTCGGAGGAGGTCGGCTACACCAAATCGCAGGCCATGCTGACGAGCATGCTGGCCATGCTCGCCTACAGCGCGGCGTGTCCGGCGGCAGCAGCCGCCAGCGACCGGTTCGGCCGCAAACCGATGCTGCTCGTGGCGTGCGGCGGCTTCGCGGTGCTGACACTGCCCGCGTTCTGGCTCATCGGCACCGGGTTGCCGGGCGCCGCCGTCGGCTCGATCGTCCTCGCGGTGCTGGTGTCGATCATCGGCACGTCCAATGTGGCGGCGATGGTCGAGATGTTCCCCGGCCAGCTCCGCGCCAGCGGCTCCGCCATCGGCTACACGGCCGCGTACGTCCTCTTCGGCGGCACCGCCCCCTTCGCGGCAACCGGCCTCGTCTCCCTGGCAGGCACCCCGCTCGCCCCCGGCTTCTACCTGATGGCCCTCGCGGCCGTATCGGCCCTGGTGGTGCTGTTCTCCTTCCGGGAGACCCTGCGACTGCCGCTGACGCGGACGACCGTGCTGGAGAAGTAGCGGCGGCGGCCCCGGAGCCCGCGCTCGAAGAAGGCATGGCTCTCGCGGGGCCGGAGGACCGGCATGGGCCGGTGCGGTCGATGACGCGGTGGCACCGCTCAGCGCACCCGGAAGACCGGTCCGCGCGGAGTGAACGGCAGGCCCGCGCCCTCCGGGATCAGGTAGGCGTGTTCGCGACGGATCCGCAGCACGTCGCACCAGCCATCGGTGATCACCAGGACGGGGGCCGCCGGCGGGAAGTCATCGGCCCGCCGCAGCAGGTCGACGCCGGGTTGCAGGACCGTGCCGCCACGCCCCCTGACCCGTACCCGCCCGGCGATCTCCGTCGGCGCCAGATACCCGGCGTCGTAGGCGGCGGCGTCGCAGAACACCACTCGGGCGGCCGGCACGTCACGGGCCTCGGCATAGGAGGCGATCGCGCCCAGCGCCTTGGCGAGCAGCGGACCGGACATCGAGCCCGAAGTGTCCAGGACGACGCCGAAGGTGCACCGGGCGACCTCCTCGGGCGGGAAGGAGCGGCCCGCGCGCGGGATGTCGGGGGTCGACGCCTGGCGCCGGGCGGGCCGGGAGTAGCTGCGCACCGGCTCGGGCCGGGGCACGAACTCGTCGAACCAGCGCGCCAGCCGGGCGCCCAGCGCCTGCGCCTGTGGCCAAAGGCCCCGCACCCGCGCGCGTTAGCCGGACGACAGCGCGGGCTGGAATATTGGCTGCCGTCCGGGGCGAGAGGATCGGCAACGGACACCGACTTGCGCCGGGCGCCACGCCCGCAGTTACCGAGGAGCACACCATGCACCGCATATCCGTCCGCAGGGCCGTTGTCGCCACCGCTGTCGCGCTGACGGCGACCGTCGCGCTCACCGCGTGCGAGGCGGGCGACTCCTCGGACTCGAAGGCCAAGGACGGCTCCTCCTCGACCGCGGCGTCGTCCTCGGAGTCGCGCGGCGGATCGTCGGCCGACTCCTCCAGCGGGTCCGGGGCATCGTCGGGGAACGGCTCGCACTCCTCCTCGACGTCCTCGACCTCATCGAAGGAGGCGTCGACGTGCCGCACCGCGAATCTGCGCATCACGGCGAAGAACCAGGGCGAGGCCCGCGAGGGTCTGGGCTCGATCGTCATCAGGTTCACGAACAACGGCGGCGACTGCCGGATGAACGGGTTCCCGGGCGTCGACCTCAAGACCAACTACGGCACCCAGCCGGTGGACCGCAACAAGCAGGAGGTGGGGACGCCGTTCACCCTCAAAGCGGGGAAAACGGCCACTGCCAACGTCGTCTACCCAGTCAACAACTCCGGCGGCTCGGGCGTCCGCGGCACCGCCCTCGTGGTGACACCTCCGAACGAGACGCACCACGCCACCGTCCCGGTCGAGGTCAACCTGCCGGTGAGCGACTCGGGCAAGGGGGGCCTGGAAGTCACCCCGGTCTTCGAGGAGCACTGACAGGCCGCGCCCGCTCCACGGGGCGCGCACGGCGCGGCGGCAGGCGCGGCACCGGTCTCGTCCCGACCGGGGCCTTCCTCCGCGCCGGCGGAGGCGTTCAGGCTTCGTCGTCAGTGAACCTGGGCGCTCTGCGGACCGATGCCCTTGATCCTGGCCGGAGTTCCGTCCGGGGCGAACGAGTGGCGGAAGGTGAAGGCGTGCGGCGCGGCGCCGTGGTCGTGGAGGCGCTCCAGCCTGGAAACCCCGTCCTGCCAGGTGGGCGTCGCGCCGTCGGAGACCCACCAGAACACGTGACTCGGGCGGCCTGTCCTCTCGAACCAGTCGTAGCGCCTGTTCAGCGCCTCACGGTGCAGACCGGTGTAGAGGGCGTCGAAGGCGGGGCGCAGGCCGGTCCAGAGGGAGAGGGTCGCGGCCAGGGCGATGGTTTCCCCGGTGCGGCCCTTGCCGTACCAGGCCGGTACGGCGAACTCTCCCCACGCGCCCCAGTCCAAGTCGAAGTGCGTGCCCCGTCCGCCGTCCGCCGCTTCGGCATGAGCGACGTATCCGGGGCTCTGGCTGATCTTCTGGTAGACGGCGTCGGCGCTGTCGAGGAACTCGCGCGTGAGAGGCGCGCGATCGGCGAGAGGCGACTTCAGGACGCCGAATGTGTACAGCGCGAGATGGGGCATACGTCTCTCCCTGATTGACCTGACTGACCTGATGGACCTGATCGGCCTGCTCGATCCCCGTCACGGCCGGCTCAGCCTGAAGGAACCCCGGTGCGGCCGTGGGCGACCGCCGAAGACCAGGTGAAGGTAGCCGCCTCCGCGGGCCGTGTCGAAGTTGCGTTTTCCCTGCCCAAGTGGCCTCCGGCACAGGCCCTTGCGGGGACTGGGACGGGAGGGGCGGGGCAGGCCGGCTCAGGCCGGTAAGCGCGGTGGCCCGGCTCGCCTACGGGCCCGCTTACGTCCCCCGGCGCCACCCCCTCCAAGCGGCACAACAGGTCACATCGGGACGAAAGATGGCAGAGACTGGCGAAATCAGGTTCTCAGGACAGGACGCGGCCCGCTGTCAGGGCTACTCGGGCCAGTTCCTCGTGGCAGATGTCGCTGTGGGCGCCCGCCGGGGGGAGGCCGCGGGCCACCACCGCCGAGGCGTCCACGCTGACGCAGCCCGAGGCGGGGAAGGGGCCGCGCAGGGCGTCCGCCAGGGTGAGTTCCTCGCAGGGGTCCACGGCCTTGATGCCGTTGAAGCCCATCGCGCCCCAGCGCTCGTCGCCGATGCCCATGATCGACTCGGCGTCGTCGGCCAGTTTCGAGGCGGCCGGGTAGAGGATGCTCAGCGCCGTGTCATGGCTGGAGTGGCAGGACACCACCGGGCCGTCCACCCGGCTCGGCGCCCCGCGCAGCACCCCGCCCCGGCCGGCCGCCCACGGCAGGCGTTCGGCGAACGCGTAGTGGGAGAAGGCGCCTTGGAGGAGCGTCAGGGACTTGACGCTGCCCACGCCCTCCGGCAGGCCGCGCAGCGCGAAGGACATCAGGCGGGCGCCGAAGCTGTGGCCGATCAGGTGGACGCGCAGGGTGGGGGAGGAGCGGGCCAGCCGGCCCAGCACCGGGCCGAGGCCCAGCTGTCCTACGGTGCCCGCGCGTCGCTTCATGCCGTAGTACGAGGCTTGGCGCAGCATTTCGCGGGCCCCGTTCCACAGCCGCTTCAGCCCGCCGCCGAACAGTTCCGGCCGCGTGTCCCCGGCCTCCGCCAGGGCTTCGGTGAACCGCTCGCAGACCTTGACCGGGTCTTCCGTGAGCATCGTCGGTACGGCGCCCGACGGCCCGTCGTGGTCCATGTCCGCCGCGAACCTCGCGGCCGGCCCATCCGTCGGCACCTCCGTCAACTGGCGTACCAGAGAGCCGAACTCCTCGAAGCGCGCCCGTGTGTCCGGCTGCTTCTCCAGCAGTTCGGCCAGCCGCGCCACGGTCATGACCTTGCCGGGGAAGGCGGTGTTGAGCGCGCGCCGGGTGTCCTTGTCGAGTCCGGGGCGGGCGGGGGCGGACGCCGCCGCGGCGGCCTGGGACGGGAAGTCGGGGACGGGCTCGTCCGTGAAGCGCATCGACGGCCAGAACACCCCGACGTAGCCGACGCGCACGCCCTGCGTGTCGGCGAGCAGCTTGGGGAAGACGGCGAAGAACCGGTCGTACAGCCGCGTCGCCATCGACCGGTCGTTGTTCCAGCCGTGCGCGAACAGCACCAGGTCGGTGAGGTTCGCGCGGGCGACGTCCCGCGTCAGCGCGTCGCGCTGGCCGGCGTTCACATCCCCGTCGGCGTCGAATGTGAGCTCCCAGAACGGCTTCACACTGAATCCGGCCATGGCGGTTCCCCTCAGCGGTCCGATGTGCCGCATCCTCCCGCCGCACGGGGGGCCCGGCCATACGCCGGGAAAGTGAATTGCCGGGGAGGGGCCCGTATCCCGTATCCCTTATCCCGAATGCCGTATCTCGTACGCGTACGGGGCGGAGCTCGTACGGTCAGGGGGGCGGGACTTGTGCGGACTGGGCGCGCGTACGGGGGCCTCGTACAGCCTCTCGTACAGCCCTGGGACGCACGTACAGCCCGCGGCCCACGTACGGACCGGGCGCGCCCCACCGCCCCCCGGCCGCCAGACCTCACTGACGGCGCGGCGCCGGGCTGAGGATGAGCGGCAGATACACCTCGTCGACGATGTCCGTGATCGTCTCCTCCTCGATGGGCGCGCCGAACAGCAGGAACTCGTTGCGCAGGAGGTCCGTGGCGACCGTGACCCGGCGGGATCCGAGGACCCAGGGCTCGACCTCGCCGCTCTCGACCGCCCGTTCCAGGACGGTTCTGATCACCGCCGGGCCGGCGGGGTGCACCCGTTCCCGGATGAGCTTGGCGAACTCGGGCTCGCGCGCCGCCTCGGCGAGCAGGCCGCGCATGACGCCGCCGAACGGGGTGCACATCTTCGCGGCCATCTGCCGCAGCGCCTCGATCACGTCCGTACGCAGCGCGCCGGTGTCCGGGACGGTCATCTCGGAGACGCCGAACTTCTGAATCGCGTCCATGACGAGCTCGGGGCGGCCGGGCCAGCGGCGGTAGAGGGCGGCCTTGCTCGTACGGGCGCGGGCGGCGACCCGCTCCATCGTCATCCCGGCGTAGCCGGCCTCGACCAGCTCCTCCAACGTCGCCTTCAAAATGGCGTGTTCCAGTTCCTGACCGCGTCGGCGGGGGCCTTTGCGGTGGTCAGGGGCCGGTTCCGCGGCCGGATCGGCGTTGGGTGACAGCGTCATTCCACAGAGTTTACTCAGGGGTCATTGCGTTCTCTAACTGGGCGACCTAGCCTCTCACTTAGAGAACTGGTCGTTCTTTATGCGTCAGGGACTTCGAGGAGATCGATGACTGAGACGACTACCGCTCCCATCCACCAAGAAGACGCACCAGCCTTCCCGAGCAACCGCACCTGCCCCTACCAACTGCCCAAGGAGTACACCGAGTTAAGGGACTCGGGTGACGCGCTCCGCAAGGTGACCCTCTTCGACGGCCGCCAGGCGTGGGTGGTGACCAAGCACGAGGCGGCCCGGAAGCTGCTCGCCGACCCCCGCATCTCGTCCAACCGGCAGGACGACAACTTCCCCGCCACGTCCCCGCGGTTCGCCGCGTTCCGTACCTCGCCGCAGGCGTTCATCGGCCTGGACCCGCCGGAGCACGGGCCGAAGCGGCGGATGATGATCAGCGAGTTCACGCTCAAGCGCATCAAGGGCATGCGCCCGGACATCGAGCAGATCGTCAACGGCTTCATCGACGACATGCTCGCCGCGGGCCCGACGGCCGACCTGGTCAAGCAGTTCGCGCTGCCGGTGCCGTCCCTGGTGATCTGCCGGCTGCTGGGCGTGCCCTACGCCGACCACGACTTCTTCCAGAGCGCCTCCCAGCGCATGATCCAGGGGGAGGACGCGGACGCCGCGCTCGCCGCGCGCCGGGAGCTCGCGGACTACCTGGGCGAGCTGGTCGACAAGTTCGTGGCCGAGCCCGGCACCGGGCTGCTCAGCAACCTGGCCAACGAACAGCTGTCGAAGGGCGACGTCGACCGCGACGGCCTGGTCTCGGACGCGATCCTGCTGCTCGTCGCGGGCCACGAGACGACCGCCTCGATGACCTCGCTGAGCGTGATCACCCTGCTGGAACACCCGGACCAGCACGCCGCGCTGCGCGAGGACCCGAGCCTGATCCCGGGCGCCGTCGAGGAGCTGCTGCGCTATCTGGCCATCGCCGACATCGCGGGCGGCCGCGTGGCGACGGCCGACATCGAGATCGACGGGCAGCTGATCCGCGCCGACGAGGGCGTGATCATCTCCAACTCGATAGCCAACCGCGACGGTTCGGTCTTCGAGGCCCCGGACGACTTCGACGTGCGCCGCCCGGCCCGGCACCACATCGCCTTCGGCTACGGCGTCCACCAGTGCCTCGGCCAGAACCTGGCCCGCCTGGAGCTCGAAATCATCCTCACGGCCCTCTTCGACCGCATCCCGACGCTGCGGCTGGCGGTTCCGGTGGAGGAGCTGACCCTCCGTCCGGGGCATACGATCCAGGGCGTCAACGAACTGCCGGTCACCTGGTGACCGCCGCGAAAGGAGTGACCATGCGAGTGACCGCCGACCGGGACGTCTGCGTCGGCGCCGGACTGTGCGCCCTGACCGCCCCGACCGTCTTCGACCAGGATGACGACGGGCTCGTGGACGTACTCAAGAAGGAGCCGGAGGGCGCGGCCGAACTGTCCGCCGCCCGCCAGGCGGGCAACATCTGCCCGTCCGGCGCCGTGCGCATCGCCGAGTAGTCCGTCCCGAGGGGCCGGCCCACCCCCGGGGCCGGCCCGCCCGGAGGACGCGGGGCGTGTCCACGCGCCGCCCGGCCCGCCCGGAGGACGGGGGCATGTTCACGCACCGTCCGGCCCGCCCGGAGGACGGGGGCATGTTCACGCACCGTCCGGCCCGCCCGGAGGACGCGGGGCGTGTCCACGCACCGCCCGGCGCGTCTCAACGGACAAGACGCCGCGGGGCGAGTATTGACGCGGACACGGCGCTGACGTGAGAGTTCCGGTCGTGCTCAACGATGCGACGCCGGCGACGGCGGAAGAGAAAAGCGACGGCCGCCCCGGCGCGGGCCCGGCGGACGCGACAGGCTCGGGCGCCCCGGCAACGGGTCCGGAGCACCCCGAGAGTCCGGAGAGCCTGCGGCGGGTGGCCGTGGCCAGCTTCATCGGCACGGCCATCGAGTTCTACGACTTCTACATCTACGGCACCGCCGCCGCCCTCGTGCTCAACGACGCGTTCTTCCCGACGCTGACGCCGGTCAACGCGACGCTCGCCTCGTTCTCCACGTACGCGGTGGCGTTCGCGGCCCGGCCGCTCGGCTCCGTGATCTTCGGCCACTTCGGGGACCGCGTCGGCCGCAAATCCGTACTCGTCGCGTCGCTGCTGATGATGGGGCTGTCCACGGCCTTCGTCGGACTGCTGCCCGGCTACTCCACGCTCGGCCTCTGGGCCCCGCTGCTGCTGGTGCTGCTGCGCTTCGTCCAGGGCATCGGGCTCGGCGGCGAGTGGGGCGGGGCGGCGCTGCTGGCCGTCGAGCACGCGCCGCGCGGCAGACGCGGACTCTACGCGGCGTTCCCGCAACTCGGCCCGTCCGTGGGGTTCTTCGCGGCCACCGGGGTGTTCTGGCTGCTGTCGTCCGCGCTGAGCGACGCGGCGTTCCGGTCCTGGGGGTGGCGCGTCCCCTTCCTGCTGTCGTTCCTGCTCGTGGGCGTCGGGCTGTTCGTCCGGCTGAAGATCAGCGAGACGCCGGTGTTCGCGCGGGTCATGGAGCGGCAGGAGGCCAGCAAGGTCCCCACGCTGGACGTGCTGCGCCGGCACTGGCGCGAACTCCTGCTCGGCGCGGGCGGGATGATCATCGCGTACGGCCTCTTCTACACGGCCACCACCTACTGCCTCGCCTACGCCACCAAGAACCTCGGCATCGCCCGTTCCACCATGCTCGGCCTGTCGATGGTCGCGTGCCTCTTCCTCGCCGCCGGCACCTGGCTGGCCTCGACCCGCTCCGACGCGCGGGGCCGCCGCAAGGTCGTCCTGGCGGGCACGGGGCTCGCGGTGGTCTGGGGCCTGCTCCTCTTCCCGCTGCTCGACACCGAGCAGCCCGTCCTGATCGCCCTGGCCCTCGGCGGCGCGCTGTTCTGCATGGGCGTCGTGTACGGGCCCATGGGCGCCTACCTCCCCGAACTCTTCGGCCCCCGCGTCCGCTACTCCGGCGCCTCCCTCGCCTACAACCTCGGCGGCGTCCTCGGCGGCGCCGTCTCCCCCCTCGTCGCCACCCGCCTCCAACCCGCCTGGGGCTCCGCCTCGGTGGGCTGGTACGTGAGCGCCATGGCGGTGGTCTCGCTCCTGTGCGTACTGGCCCTCCCCGAGACGCGGGAGCGCGAACTGGTCTGACTGATCCCGGGCACGCGCCGAGGCCGTCTCGGCGTTCGGCGAATGCCCGGTTCAGCGACTCAGTTCGAGGCACATGGCGACATCAGCGGCTGGTGTTTTCAGTAGCCGATGCCGGGGCCGGGGCCGTTGAGGTGGTCCCAGTTGGACCAGTAGGGTTGTTGGCTGGTGTTGTATCGGTGGTAGATGCCGCCGCCGTTGGAGGCGATGGCTTCGAGGCGGCCGTCGGCGTTGTGTCCGGCGGCGATGTCGGTTCCCGGTCCGCCGAAGTTGGTCTCCCAGTTGTGCCAGCCGCTGTTGGGGCTCTTCTGGACGATGTGCTGGGCGCCGGCGGTGTTCACCGCGAAGAGTTCGATGCGTCCGTCCGCGGACCGTTCGGTCGCCAGTTTGGCGTTGCCGAGGCCCCCGAAGGATTCCCAAGACGACCAGTAGGGTTGTTCGCTCGTGTTGTATCGGTGGTAGATGCCCCCGCCGTTGGAGGCGAAGACTTCCAGTCGTCCGTCTTTGTTGGTGCCGACGGCCAGGTCGTAGCCTCCGCCGCCGAAGTTCTCCCACGGGTGCCAGCCGCTGTTGGGGGATTTCTGCACGAGGTGTCCGAATGCGCTGTCGCTCAGTGCGAAGACTTCGATGCGGCCGTCGGATGAACTCGCGGACGCGAGGCGGGAATCGGCTGGTCCGCCGATTGATTCCCAGTTGGACCAGTAGGGTTGTTGGCTGGTGTTGTATCGGTGGTAGATGCCGCCGCCGTTGGAGGCGAAGACTTCCAGCCGCCCGTCCTTGTTCTTCCCTACGGTCAGGCCGTAGCCTCCGCCGCCGAAGTTGGTCTCCCAGTCGTGCCAGGCGCCGCTGGGATCCTTCTGTACGCGGTGCCACAGCGTCTGTGTGTTCAGTGCGAAGACCTCGATGCGGCCATCGGCAGACCGTGCCGACGCCAGATTCGCGGACTTCGGGCCGCCCCAGAACTCCCAGGCGGCCCAACCGCCGTTCTGCGACGTCTGGTAGGCATGCCAGACCCCGTCATCCCCACCGGCGAAAATCTCCATCCGCCCATCAGCGTCCGACGCCGTCACCACCCGGTCACCGGAGAAGGTCTGGCTGTCCCACAGCGCCTTGGCCATGGTCACAGCATCGTTTGCTTCGACGCCGTAGCGGTATCGGTACTGACTCGCGGGCCGCTGTACGTCAGCGGCTACGTCACCGATGGGCGCCGAATTCCATGACCCGTTCGGATAGAAGTTCTGCATGACGTCGAGAAACTTATTGGTTGCCCACGTCGCGTTCGTTCGCTGAGCGAAGGACCCCCAAGAAGCCCTCTGCTGGTACAGACCCACTGAGTCCGCGTCGCCACCGTCGAGGTTACTGATACTGGATTCCACGATGGTCGTGGCCAGAGCGATCGCGGCAGCTCGCTGGTTGAGCCCACGGTCTTTCACGGCCTGCACGATGACCCTCGCGCATGAAGCACGGTATGCCGTCATGTTATGGGCCATCTTGTTGGAGAGGACCGCGTTCAAAGAAGAGGCTTTCGTTGCGTCTGCCGGGCTTGGTCCTGCGGGGTCACACGCAAGGTTCTCGTAGAAGGCGCGAGCCTCGTACGGGGTGATCTCGGATGGATCCACGGGGCGAGTGGAAGCGCCCGCGAAGGTCGCCGTCGCAGTGATGCCGAGGGTCCAGGCTAAGACACCGGTGAGGATGGCCATGCATCTGAACCGCCAGGAAGATTTTGGCATTTATTTCTCGTCTTTCTTCTGTCTGGTCAGAAACCGAGATTCTCCAATTGAGGCCGGGGAGGCGCCAAGTACCGCCTTTTACGACGGCAAGGCGCCCCGCCCGGGTGGGATATTCGCACCGCGATCCGGACGCGCTCTTCGCCGGCCGTGGCTGGGACCAGGTGTTCTACCGCGAGTGGCTTCGAGCCGGTTTCGTCGTATTTGCGCGAGCGGCTGGTGTTTTCAGTAGCCGATGCCGGGGCCGGGGCCGTTGAGGTGGTCCCAGTTGGACCAGTAGGGCTGTTGGCTGGTGTTGTATCGGTGGTAGATGCCGCCGCCGTTGGAGGCGATGGCTTCGAGGCGGCCGTCGGCGTTGTGTCCGGCGGCGATGTCGGTTCCCGGTCCGCCGAAGTTGGTCTCCCAGTTGTGCCAGCCGCTGTTGGGGGATTTCTGGACGATGTGCTGGGCGCCGGCGGTGTTCACCGCGAAGAGTTCGATGCGTCCGTCCGCGGACCGTTCGGTCGCCAGCTTGGCGTTGCCGAGGCCCCCGAAGGATTCCCAAGACGACCAGTAGGGCTGTTCGCTGGTGTTGTATCGGTGGTAGATGCCGCCGCCGTTGGAGGCGAAGACTTCCAGCCGCCCGTCTTTGTTGGTGCCGACGGCCAGGTCGTAGCCTCCGCCGCCGAAGTTCTCCCACGGGTGCCAGCCGCTGTTGGGGGATTTCTGCACGAGGTGTCCGAATGCGCTGTCGCTCAGTGCGAAGACTTCGATGCGGCCGTCGGATGAACTCGCGGACGCGAGGCGGGAATCGGCCGGTCCGCCGATCGACTCCCAGGAGGACCAGTAGGGTTGTTCGCTGGTGTTGTATCGGTGGTAGATGCCGCCGCCGTTGGAGGCGAATACCTCCAGCCGCCCGTCCTTGTTCTTCCCTACGGTCAGGCCGTAGCCTCCGCCGCCGAAGTTGGTCTCCCAGTCGTGCCAGGCGCCGCTGGGGTCCTTCTGGACGCGGTGCCACAGCGTCTGTGTGTTGAGTGCGAAGACCTCGATGCGGCCATCGGCAGACCGTGCCGATGCCAGATTCGCGGACTTCGGGCCGCCCCAGAACTCCCAGGCGGCCCATCCGCCGTTCTGTGACGTCTGGTAGGCATGCCAGACCCCGTCATCCCCACCGGCGAAAATCTCCATCCGCCCATCAGCATCCGACGCCGTCACCACCCGATCACCGGATGGCGAATCGCCCAGAATGTTGTTGTACCGATACGGCACGTACTTCGAACTCGTACTGGACCATGCGTACTCACTGCGCATCGTATGGGGTGGCGTTTGTTCGTATACCCAGTATCGCGAGTGAGCGCTGTCCAGCCAGCCGCCGAAGATTCGTACGTGCCCCATCTCATTGGGCCAGTTGGGGCTCTGCCACAGCAGAATGTCGCCGGGAAGAAGCTCTTCCTTGGCGATTTTCCGGCTGATCTGAGGCAGGGACTGCGTGGTATAGCTGGTGTTCGCCGACCAGGCGAAGCTGACGAACCCTGAGCAGTCCTTGCGGTATCCGTCTCGGTAGCTGTAATTGTCATACGGAACGGATGCGTCCACCCAAGTCTTAGCCCTGGCCAGAACTTCGGCGCGAGTGATGGACTCGCTTTGTGCTGCTGCTGCTGCTGCTGTCTGGCCGGCAGTCAGGCCGGAACGGATACCCGGTATCGTGCTGGGCGCTGCCGTTGCGGGTGCCTGAAAGTTCAAGAGCACCGCGAACGCGATGCAGAGAAGGACGACAAAGCGTCTTTCTCTCAATCTGTATCTCCCCATCGCTTAAACCCCCTTGGAGTGATTTTCTCAAGTTATTCAAGTTATTCAAGTTGTTCGGAGTGAGACGTCGACAGGCAGATCGGCTCATGGTTGCCGGCAGCGCTCGACAGGATCGGTTTCGCTGGTGATGTGTTGATCCGGCACCCAGCCGATGCGGCTACGTGGTGAATCCGCCCTCATGGACAACCACCCGTATGGGACCCGCCGTGCCGACGGCCACGTGGTCCGACGAGATCTGTGTGCGCAGTTGCCGAAGCCGTCAGGTCCAGGCCCAGGCCGGCCGACGACGCGACGCGATGGCGAGCGCGGCGCCCGCGCGGTGTTGTGACAGCGGCATTGCTTCCCCCGATGAGATGACATCGCGTTGCTACTGCGGACAGTGCGCGGGTTTTCCGCAGTTCCAGCGCGGCAATGAGATGGTCCGGACCCATCTTGGCCAGGCGCATTGTGTGGGTAAAGAGAAGGCCGATGCCGACTGGGGCGAGATTGATACCGTGATGGGTATGGATACCTCTGCGGGGGACGGCCCGGCCGGGGGCGGGGAGGACCCGGGAACCGGCTCCTCCCGTGAACCGAGCGTGCATCAGTTACGTCTGTTCGTCGTGCTGGCCGAGGAGTTGCACTTCGGGAACGCCGCGCGGCGCATGTTCATCAGCCAGCCTGCGTTAAGTCGCCAAATCCGTGCTCTCGAACGGCGTCTCGGGGTGGATCTGGTGGCTCGTTCGAGCCGCCGGGTGGAGCTCACACCGGCAGGTCGGGCGCTGCTGCCGGAAGCGCGGACGGCGGTGGAGGCGGTGGACCGTATACGCCACGTCGCACAGACCCAGATCCGGTGCGTCCAGGGTCGGCTGGCGATCGGCTCCATCGGGGCGGAGGCCCAACAGCCGTACACGCGGGCCATTTTGGCGGAACTCCGTGCACGGAACCCCGACCTCAAGCTCGATGTGTGCAGTCTCGATATCGCACACCATGTCCTGGCACTGACCCAGGGTGAGGTCGACGTGGCCTTCCTCGTCTCTCCCATGCCGCCGGGCATCGAGACCTTGACGCTTGCCACCGGGCCACGTGTGGCGTGCCTGCCTGCCGATGACCCGCTCGCCGACCGGACCAGCGTCACCCTGGCCGAACTGGCAGGGCGCCCGGTCGTCGACGTCCCGCCCGAATGCCCCCGGACGTGGTGGAACTTCTGGGCCGTCGACCCGCGCCCGGACGGCACGCCTGTGCGCTACGGGCCGGTTGTTCATGACGTCGAGGCGTTGTTCCTGGCCGTTGCCGACGGGGAAGCCATGGCCTTCCTGCCCGGCGCCGCGCCGACCTTCTTTCCCCGCCCCGGCGTGCACTACGTAGAGGTGTCGGACGCGTCACCCGGCACCGCCGCCCTGGCCTGGATGGCCAAGAACCGCACGCTGCCCACGATCGACGCCATACGCCGCGCTGCCTCCACCGTTCTGCGAAGGGCGCCGGCACCGGACCCCGGCCGCTGACCCCGCGTCGACCGTCGCCGATGTGGTGCGAGGCGGGCGGGGCTCGTGTTCGCCCTCCCCGCGTCGTGCGCGCCCGGCATACTGGGGCGCGGTGGCCCCGCCGCCCCCCGCCCCGCCTCGCCCGCTCGCCGTGTTCGCGAAAGGACGCCAAGGACGCCATGGGTATCACCGCTCCTCTCTATGCCCTGTACGCGAACCGGCTGCGCCGCCAGGTGCAGGACGGGGCGCTGCCCGAGCACATCGGGCTGATCATGGACGGCAACCGCCGGTGGGCGCGGCAGATGGGGATGGCCGACCCCAGCCAGGGCCACCAGCGCGGCGCCGAGCACGTCGAGGACGTGCTGTCCTGGTGCGAGGCGCTGGGGATCAAGCACATCACGGTGTTCGTCTGCTCCACGGAGAATCTGCGGCGGCGCGAGGACACCGAGGTCGCCTACCTCATGAAGCTCATCGAACAGGTCGCCCGCGACAAGCTGTGCCGCCCCGACGCCCGCTGGCAGGTGCACATCGCCGGCACGCTCGACGTCCTGCCCGACAGCACGGCCCATGCCCTCAAGAACGCCGTCGAGGCCACCCGCTCCTGCCCCACCGGGGCTCACGTCACCCTCGCCATCGGCTACGGCGGCCGGCAGGAAGTCATCGACGCCCTGCGGGAATTGATGACCGAGCGCGCCGCCGAGGGCCTGTCGCTGACCGAGCTGGCGGCCTCCCTGACCGTGGACGACATCGCCCAGCACCTCTACACGGCCGGGCGCCCCGACCCCGACCTCGTCATCCGCACCAGCGGCGAGCAGCGGATGTCGAACTTCCTGCTCTGGCAGAGCGCGTACTCCGAGCTGTACTTCTGCGAGGCGTACTGGCCGGCCTTCCGGGAGATCGACTTCCTGCGCGCGCTGCGCAGCTTCTCCGCGCGGGAGCGGCGGTACGGCGGCTGAGCGGGGAGCGGGGAGCGGGGAGCGGGGAGCGGGGAGCGGGAAGCGAGGAGCGGGGCGGCCGGCGGGAAGACCAGTCCCGCTGCCTCACCGGCCCTCACCGGCCGTCGAACAGCCGGGACGCCGTCACGCGGTGCAGGTGGATCAGCAGATCGTACGAGCTCCCCAGCGCCGTCATCAGCGGCGGTGTGGGGTACGCCGTCCCGATGCCGCGGGTCGGGCGGGCCTCGGCCAGCCAGGCGCGGGCGGCGGGCGGCGCGGTGCGCATGTCCAGGTAGTAGTCGCGATACGGGACCTGATCCAGGAGGTGCTCGTTGCTGCCGGGCTCGGCCGGGCCGACCGTATGGACGGCCGGTTCCCCGCCGTCCGGGCCGGTCGCGTTGAACGCCCCCGCGTCGAACGTGAGCCGGACGTTGCGGTAGTCCGCGCCGAGCCGCTCCCGCAGGAACGCGCCCTGCACCTTCGGGTAGTTCGCCGGGGCGTCGCTCTCGTACGCGACGTGCGTGTTGTGCGCGGACAGCAGCATCTTGCGGCCGGTCCGCCGCTGCCACCAGGCGGTGTTGGCGGCCATCGCCTCGTCGCGGAAGCGCATGGCCGCCCGGTTGCCCTCCGCCGTGTCGAGGTCGTGCGCGTAGAGCGAGGCGACCTGCGAGATCGCGCGCGCGTGCCGTACCGTCCAGGCGAACTCCGCGCGGTCCCCGCCCGACCGCTGCCGCCGCAGCAGGTCGAGGGCCTGTCCGGCCCGCGCGGCCAGCTCTCGCCGCTCGGCCAGGGGCTTCGTCATGTACGCGGTCATCCAGCTGTTCACGCTGTCGCCGGGCGCGGGGCGCTGGCTCCGGTAGAGACCGGTGAGGCGCGGCAGCAGGGCGGGGCAGTGGCGCGCCGCGTAGTCCGTCACCCGGTCGAAGAGCTCCGGGCCCGCGTAGCCGACGTCGTCGCCCATGAACTGGACCTTCTCGGCGTGGCGCGTGTTGTAGGCGCGCATCCACTCGATGAGGTCCAGATACTCCTGGTTGTTCCAGAACCGGTAGGAGTTCTGGAACTCCTCCTTCATGATCTGCCGGGCGTTCCCCTTCCCGTGCAGGACGTAGTCGTTGATCCGCAGCCCCGTGCTCCAGTTCGCCTCCAGGGCGAAGGCGGTGAACCCCTTCCGCTCGACGAGATAGCGGAAGAGGCGGTCCTTGTCGGTGATGAACTCGTGCGAGCCGTGCGTCGCCTCGCCGACCCCCACCACCTTCGCGTCACCGATCATGCGGCCGAGCGCCCGCAGATCGTGCGTGTCGTCGCCCGCCGGGTCGGTGGTCCGCAGGGGGTGGGCCGCGCGGGTCAGCGCCCGTACGAGGCCGTCGGTACGTACGGTGCCGTCGGGACGTACGGTGCCGTCGGGACGTACAAGGCTGTCGGTACGAACGGGGTCTTCGGTACGTACGGGGGAGTCGGCGCGCTGCCGTGCCTGGGCCGCCGGCTGGGCCCACGCCGCCGCGCCCAGGCACAACGACAGCGCCAGGAGGAGGGCGGGCCGATTCCGTATGCGTGCGCGTCGCCGGTCGGATGCCGTGCGTCGGGTGGCTGTCATACGGGCCATGGTTTCGGCCCGTACACCTCAACCTCCATACGGGTGGCCCCACTTCGGCGGTGGACGCAGCCCTACCCCGTCCGGTCATCGGTAGTGCAGATACCGTTCCCGCACCGCCCCGAACGCCGCCAGCCCCTCCTGCCAGTCCGCCGCCACCTCGTCCGTCGACGCCCCCGCGTCGATCATCGTGCGGACCCTGGACGACCCCGTGAGCTTGTCGATCCAGTTGTCGGAGCGCCACGCGAAGCCGCGCCACACCTGCTTCGCGGTGACCAGCAGCGCGATGCCGGTACGGACCGGGTCGAAGGCACGCGGGTCGTGGACGTGCAACTGGACGCCGCCCACCGTCTTTCCCTGGAACTTGGAGAACACCGGTACGAAGTACGCCTCCCGGAACCGCACGCCCGGCAGCTCCAGCGCGTCGGCCCGCTCCGCCCACCGCCGGTCGATCCCCTCCGCGCCCAGCAGCTCGAACGGCCGCGTCGTGCCGCGCCCCTCGGAGAGGTTGGTGCCCTCGAACAGGCAGGTGCCCGGATACGCGAGAGCCGTCTGCGGCGTCGGCATGTTCGGGCTCGGCGGCACCCACGGGAGGCCGGTCGCGTCGAAGAAGTCCGTACGCCGCCACCCCGACATCCAGACCGTCTCCAGTTCCACCGCCCGGCCCGCCGCCCGCGCCACGAACTCGCCGTTGAACAGCCGCGCCAGCTCCGCCGCCGTCATCCCGTGTGCCTGCGCGATCGGCTCCCGCCCGACCCCGGACGCCTGCGAGCGCTCCAGCACCGGCCCCCGCGCCGCGCGCCCGGTCAGCGGGTTGGGCCGGTCCAGCACCAGGAACCGCTTGCCCGCGAGGGCCGCCGCGACCATGCAGTCGTACAGCGTCCAGATGTACGTGTAGAAGCGGGCGCCCACGTCCTGGATGTCGAAGACGACGGTGTCCACGCCCGCCTCGGTGAAGATGCCGGCGAGTTCCATGCCGCTCTTGCCGTACGTGTCGTAGACGGGCAGTCCGGTCGCCGGGTCCTTGGAGCCGCTCTCCGAACCGCCCGCCTGCGCGGTGCCGCGGAAGCCGTGCTCGGGGCCGAAGACGGCGACGACGCGCACGCGGTCGTCCGCGTGCATGACGTCCACGATGTGCCGCACGTCGGCGGTGACGCCGGTCGGGTTGGTGACGACGCCGATGCGGCGGCCGGCGAGCCGGGCGTAGCCGTCGGCGGCCAGCCGGTCGAAGCCCGTACGCACCCGGGCCCCGCCGTGGCCGTGCCCGTGGCTGTGATCATGGCCGTCCCGACCGTGCGTACGGGCCCCGGCGCGGGCCGCGGAAGCGGTGGCCGCGACCGTCCCCGCGGCTCCGGCGGCGGCGAGCAGTGTTCTTCTCGACGTTCTTCTCGACAGGTCCATGCCCAGGCACGCTAACGCCCTCGAAGCCCCGGCGGAACGATCCCGCCGAGCCCGCGCCGCCCCCTTCCGCTTCTACATACCGACTGGTTAGTCTGCCGGAACAGTCGAGTCGAGGGAGACGCGAACGTGGAGACCGTGCGGGACGCGGCAGTAGTGGTGACCGGAGCGGGCGGCGGCATCGGCGCGGCCCTGGCCCGCAGATTCGCCGCGGAGGGCGCCCGCGTCGTGGTCAACGACCTCGACGCCGCCAAGGCCGCCGCCGTCGCCGAGGAGATCGGCGCCACCCCCGTGCCCGGCGACGCCTCCGGCATCGTCGGCGCGGCGCGCGCGGCGCTCGGCGGACGCGTCGACGTCTTCTGCGCCAACGCCGGGGTCGCCCCCGCCGGCGGCCCCGAGGCGAGCGAGGAGATCTGGTCGGCCGCCTGGGACGTCAACGTGATGGCGCACGTACGGGCCGCCCGCGAGCTGCTCCCCGAGTGGCTGGAGCGCGGCAGCGGCCGGTTCGTCTCCACCGTCTCCGCGGCCGGGCTGCTCACCATGGTCGGCTCGGCCCCGTACAGCGTCTCCAAGCACGCGGCCCTCGCCTTCGCCGAATGGCTCTCCGCCACCTACCGGCACCGCGGCATCGACGTTCACGCCATCTGCCCGCAGGGCGTGCGCACGGACATGCTCGGCGTGACCGGGGCCGCCGGGGACCTGGTGCTGCGCCCCACCGCCGTCGAGCCCGTACGGGTCGCGGACGAGCTCTTCGCGGCCATGGCCGACGGGCGGTTCCTGGTCCTGCCGCACCCCGAGGTCGCCGACTACTACACGGCGCGGGCCTCGGACCCCGACCGCTGGCTGAGCGGCATGAACCGTCTCCAGCAGAAGCTCGAACGGATCGAGCGGGCCGCGACGCCGGCCGCGACGACACAGGCCGCAGCCGGGACCGGCGAGTAGCCGCGCGCGAAGAAGGGCCGTACCCATGACCACGTACCAGGACAAGCCCTGGCTCGCCCACCTCGACGCCGTGCAGCGGGGCCCCGTCACCCCGCCGCCCAGCGTCCTGCACGCGTTCGAGGACGCGGTCGGCCGCGCCCCCGACCGCACCGCGCTCGCCTACTTCGACGGCCGGCTGACCTACGCGGAGACCGACCGGCTCTCCGACGCGATAGCCGCCCACCTCGTGGAGCGCGGCTTCCGGCGCGGCGACCGCGCCGTGATCACGCTCCAGAACACCCCGCACTTCGTGATCGCGCTGCTCGGCGTCTGGAAGGCGGGCGGCGTCGCCGTTCCCGTCAACCCCATGTACAAGGCGGGCGAGGTCGGCCACATCCTGCGCGACGCCGAGGTGACCGCGCTGGTCTGCGCGGACCACGCCTGGGCGGAGTACCTGCGGGACGCCGCCGCCGACTCCCCGGTCCGCATCGCCCTCACGGCCTGCGCCTACGACTTCCAGAGCCGCGACGACGCGCGCGTGCTGCGCGGCGGGCGCGCCGCCCGGGCGGCCGACGCCGACGACCTGTACGCCGTGGCCCGCTCCGGCGCGCACCGCCCCGCCGACCCCGGCCTCACCCCGGACCACACCGCCCTCATCAGCTACACCTCGGGCACCAGCGGCGCGCCCAAGGGCGCCATGAACACCCACGGCAACATCATGTTCAACGCCGAGCGCCAGCGCACCGGCGGCGGCGTCCCCGAGGGCTCCGTCTACTTCGCCCTCGCGCCGCTCTTCCACATCACCGGCATGGTCAACGAGCTCACGGCCTGCATGGCGAACGCCGGGACGCTGGCCCTGACCTACCGCTTCGAGCCCGGCGTCGTCCTCGACGCGTTCCTCGAACACCGGCCCGCCTTCACCGTCGGCCCCTCCACCGCCTTCATGGCGCTGCTGGCCCAGCCCCAGGTCACGCGGGACCACTTCGCGTCCTTCCGGTCCATCTCCTCCGGCGGCGCGCCGCTGCCGCCCGCGCTCACCGAGAAGTTCCGCGCCGCCAGCGGCTGCTACCTCCACAACGGCTACGGGCTCACCGAGTGCACCGCCCCCTGCGCGAGCGTCCCGCCCGGCACGGAGGCGCCCGTCGACCCGGCCTCCGGCACCCTCGCGGTCGGCGTGCCCGGCCCCGACACCGTGGTGCGGATCATCGACGAGAAGGGCTGCGACGTGCCCTTCGGCGAGCACGGCGAGATCGCGGTGCGCGGCCCCCAGGTCGTACCCGGCTACTGGCGCCGCCCCGAGGAGACCGCGGCGGCCTTCCCCGGCGGCGAGCTGCGCACCGGCGACATCGGGTTCATGGACCCGACCGGCTGGCTCTACGTCGTCGACCGCAAGAAGGACATGATCAACGCGTCCGGCTTCAAGGTCTGGCCGCGGGAGGTCGAGGACGTCCTGTACACCCACCCGGCGGTGCGCGAGGCGGCCGTCGTCGGGGTGCCCGACAGCTACCGCGGCGAGTCGGTCAAGGCGTATGTGAGCCTGCGGCCGGGGACCCCCGCAGAGGGCGCCGACCTCGTCGCGTACTGCAAGGAGCGCCTCGCCGCGTTCAAATACCCGCGCGAAGTGGAGATCCTGCCGGAGCTCCCCAAGACCACGAGTGGGAAGATCCTGCGGCGGGAACTGCGCACCCGCGCGTAGCGGTATCGGCGCGGCGCGAGAACGTACAGAGCGGCGCGGTGCGAGACCGTACAGAACAGCACAGCACGGACAGGTGAAAGGCGGGCGATGGCGATGGCCAGGACGACGGAGGGCGACGCGAAGCCCGTACCGCAGCGGCTGCTGGCCGCCGCCACCCGCCTCTTCGCCGACCAGGGGTACGACCGCACCTCGGTGCAGGAGATCGTCGAGGCGGCGGGCGTGACCAAGGGCGCGCTCTACCACTACTTCGGCTCGAAGGACGATCTCCTGCACGAGGTGTACGCGCGGCTGCTCCGCCTCCAGCAGGAGCGGCTGGACGCCATCGCCGACTCCGCGGCGCCCGTGGAGCGGCGGCTGCGCGAGGCCGCCGCCGACGTCGTCGTCACCACCATCGACAACCTCGACGACGCCACCATCTTCTTCCGCTCCATGCACCAGCTCAGCCCGGAGAAGCACAAGCAGGTACGGGCCGAGCGGCGGCGCTACCACGAACGGTTCCGCGCCCTGATCGAGGAGGGCCAGGAGGTCGGCGTCTTCAGCCGGGACACCCCCGCCGACCTGGTGGTCGACTACCACTTCGGGTCCATCCACCACCTCGGCGCCTGGTACCGCCCGCAGGGCCCGCTCACCCCGCGCGAGGTCGCCGACCACCTCGCCGACCTGCTGCTGAGGGCGCTGCGGGCGTAGCGGAAGTACGTACGGAGGGGACGCCCACCGGCCTCCCCTCCGCGCGCTCAGACGTACCGCTTCAGCTCCCGCCGGGCCAGCGAGCGCTGGTGCACCTCGTCCGGGCCGTCCGCGAGCCGCAGGGTGCGGGCGCCCGCCCACAGCTCCGCGAGCGGGAAGTCCTGGCTGACGCCGCCGGCCCCGTACAGCTGCACCGCCCGGTCGATGATGTCCACGACCGTGCGCGGCGTCGCGATCTTGATGGCCTGGATCTCGGTGTGCGCGCCGCGGTTGCCGACGGTGTCCATCAGCCACGCGGTCTTGAGCACCAGCAGCCGCAACTGCTCCACCGCCACCCGCGCGTCCGCGATCCACTCCTGGACGACGCCCTGCCGGGCGAGCGGCTTGCCGAACGCCGTACGGTCCACGGCGCGCCGGCACATCAGCTCGATGGTCCGCTCGGCCATCCCGATCAGCCGCATGCAGTGGTGGATGCGGCCGGGGCCGAGGCGGGCCTGGGCGATGGCGAAGCCGCCGCCCTCCTCGCCGACCAGATTGCTCGCGGGCACCCGCGCGCCGTCGAAGACGACCTCGGCGTGGCCGCCGTGCGAGTGGTCCTCGTAGCCGTAGACCCGCATGGCGCGGCGGACCTCGACGCCGGGGGTGTCGCGGGGGACCAGGACCATGGACTGCTGGCGGCGGAGGTCCGCGCCGTCCGGGTCGGTCTTGCCCATGACGATGAAGATCCGGCAGTCGGGGTTCATGGCCCCGGAGATGTACCACTTGCGGCCGGTGATGACGTAGTCGTCGCCGTCGCGCTCGATCCGCGTCTCGATGTTGGTGGCGTCGGACGAGGCGACCTCGGGCTCGGTCATCGCGAACGCCGACCGGATCTCCCCGGCGAGCAGCGGCTCCAGCCACTGCTTGCGCTGCTCGGCGGTGCCGAACTGGGCGAGCACCTCCATGTTCCCGGTGTCGGGGGCGGCGCAGTTGAGGGCGGTGGGCGCGAGCTGCGGGCTGCGGCCGGTGATCTCGGCGAGCGGCGCGTACTGGAGGTTGGTGAGCCCGGCCCCGTACTCCTCGTCCGGCAGGAAGAGGTTCCACAGGCCCCGCTCGCGCGCCTCGGCCTTGAGCTCCCCGACGATCGCCGGGGTGTCCCACGGGGAGGCCAGCTCCGCCCGCTGCTCGGCCGCGACCGGCTCGGCGGGAAGGACGCGCTCGTCCATGAAGGCGAGGAGCCTGTCGCGCAGCTCCTCGGTACGGGCGTCGAATGCGAAGTCCATGGTGTGCTCAGCCCTCCTGAAGGGTGGTGAGTCCGTTGCGGATGAAGACCGGGACGAGGTCGCCGATGCGTTCGAAGCCCGAGCCGAGGGTCTGGCCGAGGGTGTAGCGGTAGTGGATGCCTTCGAGGATCACGGCGAGCTTGAAGTAGGCGAAGGCCGTGTACCAGGGCAGGGCGCTCAGGTCGCGGCCGGAGCCGGCGGCGTAGCGCTCCGCGATCTCGGCGGGCTCGGGGTGGCCGGGCGCGCCGCGCGTGGTGGCCACGGGCGAGCCCTCGACCGCCTCCTGCTCGCTGTACATCATCAGCAGGCCGAGGTCGGTGAGCGGGTCGCCGAGCGTGGACATCTCCCAGTCGAGGATGGCGCTGATCCGGTCGTCGGCGGTGACCAGGACGTTGTCGAGGCGGTAGTCGCCGTGGACGACGGCGGGCGCGGGGGAGCGCGGCAGCTTACGGGCGAGCGCCTGGTGCAGCTCGTCGATGCCGGGCAGCTCGCGGTTGCGGGACGCCTCCAGCTGCTTGCCCCAGCGGCGGAGCTGCCGCTCCAGGAACCCGTCGGGCCGCCCGAAGTCCTCCAGCCCGACCGCGGCCGGCTCGACGGAGTGCAGCCGTACGAGCGTGTCGGCGAGGCCGAGGACGACCTCGCGGGTGCGCCGGGGGCCGATGGCCGCGAGTTGTTCGGCGCTGCGGTACGGCGTGCCGTCCACGAACTCCATGACGTAGAAGGGCGCTCCGATGACGGAGTCGTCCTCGCAGAGCAGCAGGGTCGCGGGCACCGGCACGGAGGTGTCGTGCAGCGCGCTGATCACCCGGTACTCGCGGGCCATGTCGTGTGCGGTGGCGAGGACGTGGCCGAGCGGGGGCCGGCGCACCACCCAGCGGGAGGCGCCGTCGGTGACCTTGTATGTGAGGTTGGAGCGGCCCCCTTCGATCAGCTCGGCGGTGAGCCGCGCCGTCGCGAGTCCGGGGCGTTCGCGGTCCAGGTGCGCGCTCAGCCGCTCCAGGTCGAGCCCCGGCGGGTTGCCCTTGCTCATCGCGTGCTCCTCGGTGTGGGACGTGGGCGGGCGGGTGTCAGTGCGGTTGCGGCGATCGGTGCGTGCGTACGCGGAACATGATGCCGACCAGTCGGTATGTCGTCCAGTGATCTCGTGATGAGATCTAGCGCACTGGACGCATGCCTGAATATGGTTCACGTATGGATACGTCGCTGACGATCGCAGAGGTTCATCTCACCCCGATCCTGATAGCCGACCCGCCCTTGCTCAACACCCAGGGCGTCCACCAGCCGTACACCCCGCGTCTCATCGTGGAAGTCGTCACGCGCGGCGGCGTGACAGGGGTGGGGGAGACCTACGGGGACGGCGACTACCTCGCGCTCGCCCGCCCGCTCGCCGACTCCCTGATCGGTCACCCGGTCACGGACATGAACAGGCTCTTCTCACTGGCCGAGGCGGCGGAATGCGCGGCGGCGGGGGAGGGGCTCTCCGGGGCGGCGGGCGGGGACGGGGATATCGACGAGGGGACCGGCGCCGCGGGGCTGCGCGGCGTCCGCAACGCCGCCAAGCTCCGCCTCTCCGTGGTCTCCGGCTTCGAGGTGGCCTGCCTCGACGCGCTCGGCAGGACGCTCGGCCTGCCCGTGCACGCGCTCCTCGGCGGCAAGGTCCGCGACCGCGTCGAGTACAGCGCGTACCTCTTCTACCGCTGGGCCGCCCACCCTGGCCCCGACGCGCCCGCCGACGACTGGGGCGCCGCCCTCGACCCGCAGGGGATCGTCGCCCAGGCGAGGCGGTTCGCCGACGCGTACGGCTTCCGCTCCTTCAAGCTCAAGGGCGGCGTCTTCCCGCCGGACGAGGAGATCGCCGCCGTACGGGCCCTCGCCGCCGCCTTCCCCGGACAGCCGCTGCGCCTCGACCCCAACGGCGCCTGGTCGGTCGAGACCTCCCTGCGCGTGGCCCGCGAACTCGGCGACGTACTCGAGTACCTGGAGGACCCCGCCGCCGGCACCGACCGGATGGCGCGGGTCGCGGCGGGCGCCGGGGTGCCGCTCGCCACCAATATGTGCGTGACGACCTTCCCCGAGATACGCGAGGCGTTCGCCCGCGACGCCGTCCAGGTCGTCCTCTCCGACCACCACTACTGGGGCGGACTGCGCAACACCCGCGAACTCGCCGCGATCTGCCGCACCTTCGGCGTCGGCCTGTCCATGCACTCCAACACCCACCTGGGCATCAGCCTCGCCGCCATGACGCACGTCGCCGCCACCGTGCCCAATCTCGACTACGCCTGCGACAGCCACTACCCCTGGCAGACCGAGGACGTCATCACCCGGCGCCACGCCTTCGAGGACGGCTGTCTGACCGTCCCCGACGCCCCCGGCCTCGGCGTCGAACTCGACCGCCCCGCCCTCGCCGCCCTCCACCGCCGCTGGCTGGACGACGACGGCACGATGCGCGAACGCGACGACGCGGCGGCCATGCGGGCGGCGGAGCCGGAATGGGTCACTCCGGCGGTGCCGCGCTGGTGACGGCCGGGGGCGCGGGCGGCCCGGGGCCCGGGGCCTCAGCGCAGCAGCCCCGCCCCCAGCGCCGCCAGCGCGATCACGCACACGGCGGCGGCCACGGCCGCCCGCGGGGACAGGGCGGGCGGACGCGGCGCGTTCAGGGTGTGCATACGGCGGTTGGCCGCGCCGAGGAAGGCCAGGAAGACGAGGGCGATCAGCGCCACGGCCAGCACGGCGAGCGGGTCCGGGCCGCTGCGCAGGGCCTGCCGGACGGCGAGCACCCCGGCGACCGCGCAGGACAGCGTCGTACGCCGCCACGCCATGCGCGTCCGCTCCGGCTGGAGCCCCGGGTCCCGCCGCTCGTATCCCTCCGGCGCCCCGGCCGCTGCCATCAGCCCGCCCAGCCGAAGGCGACCACGAGCACCAGCACGGCCGAGAGCACCGCCAGCAGCAGCCCCAGCACCGTCGGGAACCGGCTGATCGGCAGGTCCTCGCCGCGCCGCATCGCCCGCTCGCAGCGCACCCACTGGTTCACCGCCCGCACCGCGCACAGCGCGCCGCCCACCAGCAGCACCAGGGCCAGCGTGATCCGCAGCGGCCGGGATATGTGCGGCAGGAACTGATCGACCGCGAAGCCGCCGCCCACCAGCGCCAGCGAGGTGCGCAGCCAGGCCAGGAAGGTGCGTTCGTTGGCGAGCGTGAAGCGGTAGTCGGGGGTCGTGCCCTCCTCGTGGATGCGCTGGGGGGCGAACCACAGCCGCACGGTCGCGGCGGCGGACGAGAGGGCCCCCGAGGGGACACGGCCGCGATCGATCATGACTGGACTCTACTTTCCGTACTTGCCGAGCTCTCCGTGCGCACCGCCCAGGCGTCGCAGCCGCCGGTACGCGTCCAGCCCGTCCGGCGTCCAGTCCCACTCGGCGAGCCGCTCGTCCAGCTCCTCCTCGGTGAGGAAGGCGTGCCAGTCGATCTCCTCCGCCTGCGGATCGACCGGCAGGTCGCAGCGCACCTCGTAGACCCACGACCACCAGCTGTGCCCCGTCTCGGGCGAGGTGTAGAGGAACTTCAGCCGCGGCAGCGGCGCGGGCAGCCCGCGCACGCCCAGCTCCTCCTCCGCCTCGCGCAGCGCCGCCTCGTCGTACGACTCGCCCGCCCCGACGACCCCGCCCACGAACATGTCGTAGTGCGAGGGGAAGACCAGCTTCCGCGCGGTGCGCCGGTGCACGAAGACGCGCCCCTCGCCGTCCCGTACGAGCACGAAGGCGCACCGGTGCCGCAGCCCGCGCGCGTACGCGTCGGCGCGCCGCGCCTGCCCGACCACCTCGTCGCGGTCGTCCACGATGTCCAGCAATTCGTCCGCCGAGAGCGGCGTCTCCTCGGGTGTATCAGCCATGCGCCCATCACATCATCCGCACCGGGGAACGCCGCGGCGGCCGCCGCCGGCTGTACACCCGCCGCCGGCTGTACACCCGCCGCCGGCTGTACACCCGCCGCCGGCTGTACACCCGCCGCCGGCTGTACGGGCGGGCCGTCCCTCAGCGCGGCTGGAGGTCCCGTACGCGCCCGGCCTCCGACGTCCCCGCCGGCATCGCCGGGTGGCGGCCGATCAGGACGATGCCCACGACGATCGCCGCGATGCCCGCGGCCTCCCAGGCCAGCGCGCCCGTCGTCATCCGGAGCCGGTCGCCGAGGAAGCCGACGCCGCAGACGATGCCGGCCAGCGGCTGGGCGGCGGTGAGGGCGGGCAGGGACATCCGCAGGGGGGCCGTCTCGAAGGCGCTCTGCACCAGCACCAGGCCGGTGATGCCGAGCGCCAGTACGCCGTACGGCTGCCAGCCGGTGACCAGGGCCGACCAGCCGCCCTCGGAGAGCCGCTCGCTGCTGACGCGGGTCAGCGCGTCCTGGAGCCCGTACAGCAGGCCCGCCGCCACCGCCAGGAGCACGGCCTCCGCGCTCATCCGCACCCGCTTCGCGGCCAGCGTCATCAGCAGCGCGGCCCCCAGCATCAGGCCGATGATCAGCCAGTGGCGCAGCGGGGACGCGACGGTGTCTCCGCCGTGCGGCTGGCCCGCCACGATGAACGCCGTCACGCCGCCCGCCAGCAGCCACAGCCCGCCCCACCCCGTCCAGCCGAGCGGCTGCCCCGTCTGCCGTCGGGACAGGGCCATCGCGAACAGCAGATTCGTCGCCAGCAGCGGCTCCACCAGCGACACCTCGCCCCAGCCCAGCGCCAGCGCGCCGAGCACCATGCCCGCCGCCATCAGCGCGATGCCCGCCACCCAGCGCGGCATCCGGATGAGATCGAGCAGCAGCCGCGGGGAGAGGAAGTCGCTCATCGGGGCCCGCTGCGCCGCGTTCTGCTGGAAGACGAAGCCGACGCCCAGGCAGCACGCCGCTCCCACGGCGTAGATGAAGACGAGAACAGTCACGTCGCGTACCTCAAGACCGGCCGGGTGTGGAGGACTTGGCAGAAGACCTTAGCCGCCGTCGGGGGCGGCGCGGCGGCCGAGTACCCGGTTTTTCAGTGTGCCATCCGTGCGCGGGCGCGCCAGCCGGGGCGTACGCCGGGCGGCGGCGTACGGGCGCGGCGCGCGGCTGCGGCGGCGCGTACTGATACCCGAACAGTTGACGCATTGCCCCGCGCGATCCGAGGATCAAAGCGACCAGCCGCAGCGCAGCGACCCAGCCGAGCAGGACGGACGCACCATGGCCTACGACGCAGACGTGATCGTGATCGGGGCCGGCCTGTCCGGGCTCGCCGCCACCGCCGAACTCGCCGCGGCCGGCCGCCGGGTCATCCTGCTCGACCAGGAGCCCGAACGGTCCATCGGCGGCCAGGCGCACTTCTCCTTCGGCGGCCTCTTCCTCGTCGACTCGCCCGAGCAGCGCCGGCTGCGCGTCCGCGACAGCCACGAGCTGGCCTGGCAGGACTGGCTCGGCGCCGCGGGCTTCGACCGTCCGGAGGACCACTGGCCGCGCCGCTGGGCCGAGGCGTACGTCGACTTCGCGGCCGGCGAGAAGCGGGCCTGGCTGCACGAGCGGGGGGTGCGCTTCTTCCCCGTCGTCGGCTGGGCCGAGCGCGGCGGATACGCGGCCACCGGGCACGGCAACTCCGTGCCGAGGTTCCACATCACCTGGGGCACCGGCCCCGGACTCGTCGCCCCGTTCGAGCGCAGGGTGCGGGCCGCGGCCGCGCGCGGCCTGGTCGACCTGCGCTTCCGGCACCGCGTCACCACCCTGACCCGCAGCGCGGGCGCCGTCGACACGGTCTGCGGCGAGGTGCTCCAGCCGAGCCCGGCGGCGCGCGGCACGGCCAGCAGCCGCGAGGTGACCGGCTCCTTCGAGCTGCGCGCCCAGGCCGTGATCGTCACCTCCGGCGGCATCGGCGGCAACCACGACCTCGTACGGGCGAACTGGCCGGAACGGCTCGGTCCGCCGCCTGCCCGGATGCTCAGCGGGGTCCCGGCGCACGTGGACGGGGCGATGCTCGGCATCACCGAGCGGGCCGGGGGCCGGATCATCAACCCCGACCGCATGTGGCACTACACCGAGGGCATCGAGAACTGGCACCCGATCTGGGCCCGGCACGGCATCCGCATCCTGCCCGGCCCCTCCTCGCTCTGGCTGGACGCGATCGGCAGGCGGCTGCCGGTGCCGCTCTTCCCGGGCTTCGACACGCTCGGCACCCTCGAACACATCATGGAGACCGGCTACGACTACACGTGGTTCGTGCTCGACCAGCGCATCATCGGCAAGGAGTTCGCCCTCTCGGGCTCCGAGCAGAACCCGGACCTGACCGGCAAGAGCCTGCGCGGCGTGCTCGACCGCGTCCGCACCGCGGTGCCCGCCCCCGTCAAGGCGTTCATGGACCACGGCGCCGACTTCGTCGTGGAGCGCGACCTGGGCGCACTGGTGCGCGGCATGAACGAGCTGACGAAGGAGCCGCTCATCGTCGAGGAGGAGCTGCGCGACGAGATCGTCGCGCGGGACCGGGAGATGACCAACCCGTTCACCAAGGACCTCCAGGTGACGGCGGTGCGCGGGGCGCGCCGCTACCTCGGCGACCGGCTGATCCGCACCGCCGCGCCGCACCGCCTCCTGGACCCCGACGCCGGGCCGCTGATCGCCGTGCGGCTGAGCATCCTGACCCGCAAGACCCTCGGCGGCCTGGAGACCGACCTCTCCTCGCGGGTGCTGACCGAGGGCGGCGAGGTGCTGCCGGGCGTGTACGCGGCGGGGGAGGCCGCCGGGTTCGGCGGCGGGGGGATGCACGGGTACCGCTCGCTGGAGGGCACGTTCCTCGGCGGCTGTCTCTTCTCGGGGCGTACGGCGGGGCGGGCGGCGGCGAAGGCCGTCGGCTGAGGCCGGTCGGCCCGGCGGCCGGTCGGGGCGCGGTCACGCACGCGGGCGTACGGGGGCGCGGGTCCGTACGCCCGCACACCCCCGTACGTCCACACCCCGCCGCTCGCCCGCACGCCCCGTACGTCCGTATGCCCGCAGAGCTCCGGTGAAACGATCCTGTTGATCAACTCTCCGGATTTCCTTCGGAGTTGGGGAAAGTTCAGTCCGGCGACCGCTCTTGACTCGGACCCGTGGGGACCGGTTTGCTGTGCGTGATCAAACGAGTCCGTATCCGTGATTCATGTGAGCCCGCACCCGGGCCCGTATCTGTAGGCGGACGCGCTGACCCCGCGCCCGGAGGGGACGTGCGCCATGGAGGAAGTCAGCCGATGACCCCTCCACCGCCCTTGGGCCGGCCGCGGAACAAGGACGGTCCCGCGTTCGACCCGGCGCTCGACGACGCACCCCTCGCCGCCGTACGCGACGCCCTCGCCCGCGGCCGCTGGCCCGCCGCCCGCGACCTGCTCGCCCGCACCGGCCGGGACTGGGACCGCCGCGGCCACCGCCTCGTCGTCCTCGGCGCGGGGAAGACCAGCCTGGCCTGGGCCCACGAGTGGCAGCTGGCCGAGCCGGACAGCGCGGACGCCGCGGCGCTGCTGGCCTGCGCCGCCGTCTTCCGGGCCGCGCGCGGCAGGGACGGACCCGAGCAGGCGCGCGCGGCCTGTCTGACCGCCGCCCGGATGGACCCCGCGGACCCCTCGCCCTGGCTGGCGCTGCAGATCCTCGCCCACCGCACCGGCTCGGGGGACGAGTGCGTACGCGCCTTCGACCAGGTACGGGCCCGGCACCGGGACCACCACCACGCGCACCACCTGATGGCCGCCTGCCTGGCCGAGCAGCGCGGCGGCCGGGACGACCTGCTGCACGAGGTCTACGACTTCGCCTCCTGGGCCGCCGAACGGGCCCCGGCCGACTCGCCCCTGGCCGTCCTGCCGGTCGTCGCCCACGCCGAGCGCTACCGCGTGCTGGCCCGCGCCGGACTCGCACCGCGCGACCCGGCCCGCAGCGGCCACTGGGACACCCGCCGCGCCCGGCAGGTCATGAAGTGCGCCTTCGACTGGTGGCTCGAATGGGACGCCGAGGACCACCCGCGGCGCAAGATCGACCTCAACTTCCTGGCGCACGCCAAGTTCCTGGAGGGCCGGATGGCGGAGGCCGCCGCGCTCTTCACCCGCATCGGACCGCACGCCACCCGCGCCCCGTGGTCCTACCCCGACCGAGATCCGAAGAAGGTGTTCCGCGCGGCGCGCGACAGCGCGCTCGGCTCCGTGTGACTCAGCGACAACTCCCCGCATTCCCATGGAAGGACCATCCCGCGATGGCTACGGGCACGGCGCACGAGATCAGCACGTTCAAAGGGCAGGGCAGACGGCTCCGCGCCGACCGGCTGGGCATGCCGGGCCTGCTGCTGTCGGTACTCGCGGCCAGCGCGCCGCTGATGGTGGTGGCCGGGGTCATGCCCACCACCTTCGGTGTCATGGGCATGATCGGACAGCCGCTGCTGTTCGTCATCCTCGGCGTCGTGCTCGCGCTCTTCAGCTTCGGCTACGCCGAGATGAGCCGCCACGTCCACAACGCCGGGGCGTTCTACGCCTACATCGCCCGCGGCCTCGGCGGCACCGCCGGCACCGCCGCCTCCCTGGTCGCCCTGGTCGCCTACAGCGCTCTCCAGGTCGGCGTCTTCGGCATCTTCGGCTTCGAGGTCTCCAACATCGCCGCCCGCCACTTCGACGCCGCCCTCGCCTGGTGGATCCCCTCCCTCGGCGCCGTCGTGATCGTCGCCGTGCTCGGCTGGCTGAAGATCGACCTCAACGCCAAGGTGCTCGGCGCGCTGCTCCTCGTCGAGTGCGCGATGGTCCTCGCCTTCGACATCGCCGGCTTCACCCGGCCCGGCGGGGAAGGGCTGTCGCTGCACGCCTTCGACCCCGCCACCCTCGGCGGCGCCGGCCTCGGCACCGCGCTCTGCTTCTGCATCGCCGCCTTCGTCGGCTTCGAACAGGCCCCCGTCTACGCCGAGGAGACCAGCCGGCCCAACGTCCTCGTCGCCCGCGTGATGTTCCTCGCCGTCGGCTTCGTCGCCCTCTTCTTCGTCGTCAGCTCCTGGGCGCTCACCGTCGCCGCCGGGCCCTCCGCGATCGTCGGCACGGCCCAGAAGGAAGGCCCCAACCTGCTCTTCCTGCTCACCGAGGCCCGCTACGGCCCGGCCTTCACCGACGTCATGCACGTCTTCTACGTCACCGGCATGTTCGCCGCGATGCTCAGCTTCCACAACGTCGTCGCCCGCTACGCCTTCGCCATGGGCCGCGAGGGCCTGCTGCCCGCCGCTCTCGGCCGCACCGCCGCCACCAGCGGCGCCCCCGCGTACGGCTCGCTGCTCCAGAGCGCGGTGGCGCTGGTCGTCGTGGTGCTCTTCGCGGTCACCGACGGCCACCCGATCGGCGACCCCACCGCGCCCGTACTGCACCTCTTCACCTGGATGGGCAACATCGGCGCGCTCGGCATCATCGTGCTGATGGCCACCGCCTCGGTCGCCGTCATCGCCTTCTTCGTACGGCGCGGCGCGGGCCGCGCCCAGGCGTGGCGGCTGCTGGCCTCCGCCGTCGCGGCCGTCGCCCTGCTGGTCATCGCCGTCTTCACGGTCAAGGACTTCGGCGTCCTGCTGGGCGCCGACCCCGGTTCGGCGCTGAGCTGGATCCTGCCGGGCATCATCGGAGCCGCCGCGGTCGCCGGCATCGCCTACGGGCTCGTACTGAAGTCCGTACGCCCCGCGCTGCACGCCCGCATCGGACTGGGCAACGAGGCGTTCCAGTTGGAGAAGGCGTCCGACGCGCCGAAACACGCGAGGGCCAGGTGACGGGCCCCGGCCGGGCGGACTCGGGTCCATCGTGGGGACCGCCCGTCCCCCCTCAGAACCCTCAGCGCCCTCAGCGCATCCGCACAGCCCAGCCGTCGCAACGAACTGAAGGAGAGCTCCCATGACGTCGCGCCACCCGGCCCCAGCGGCGGCCGGCCCCAACCCGCCCGCCCCGCATCAGCCCGCCCCGCACCCGCTCGATCCGCTCACCGCCGACGAGATCACCGCCGCGCGGCGGGTGCTCGGCGAGGCCGGGAAGGCCGGGGCCGCCACGCGCTTCCCCCTCGTCGTCCTCGACGAGCCCGACCGCCGCACGGCCGCCGCGCACCGCGCGGGCGACCCGGTCACGCGCCGGGTGCGGGTCGCGCTGCTGGACACCGGGACCGGGGTGAGCGCCGAGGCCGTCGTCGACGTCACCGCCGGGGCGCTCCTCTCCTACCGCGAGCTGGACGCGGCCGCGGAGGGCCAGGCGCCCGTCACCGTCGAGGAGTACGGAATCGTCGACGAGGTCGTCAAGGCCGACCCCGGCTGGCGCAAGGCGATGGCCGAACGCGGCATCACCGCGCCGGACGCGCTGGCACTGGCGATCTGCGCGCCGCTGTCCGCCGGCGCCCTCGTCGTGGACGGCCGGCCCGGCCGCCGCCTGATGCGCTCGCTGACCTGGCTGCGCTGCACGCCCGAGGACAGCGCCTGGGCCCACCCGGTCGGCGGCCTCGTCGCCGACGTCGACGTCGTCGAGCGGCGCGTCGTACGGATCACCGACACCGGCCCGGTGCCGGTGCCGGCCGAGTGCGGGCGCTACGACGCCGAGTTCAACGGGCCCGCCCGCACCGATCTGCGCCCGCTGGAGATCACCCAGCCCGAGGGCCCCTCGTTCACCCTCGACGGCAACCTGCTCAGCTGGCAGAACTGGTCCTTCCGCATCGACTTCAACGCCCGCGAGGGCCTGGTCCTGCACCGGATCGCGTACCGCGACGGCGACCGCGAGCGGTCCGTGCTGCACCGCGCCTCGCTCGCCGAGATGGCCGTCGCCTACGGGGAGGCGGAGGAGAGCCGCAACTGGGTGGCGTTCCTCGACGCGGGGGAGTACGCGCTGGGCCGCAGCACCAACGCGCTGCGGCTCGGCTGCGACTGCCTCGGCGAGATCCGTTACCTCGACGCCGTGCTCGCCGACGACCTCGGCGCCCCGCGCACCCTGCCCAACGCCGTCTGCCTGCACGAAGAGGACGCCGGGCTGCTCTGGAAGCACACCGACAGCTTCAACGGCGACGCCGCCGAGAGCCGCCGCGCCCGCCGCCTGGTGATCTCCTTCATCGCGACCGTCGGCAACTACGACTACGGCTTCTACTGGTACTTCCACCAGGACGGCTCCATCGGCTTCGAGGCCAAGTCCACCGGCATCGTGCAGACCGCGGCCGTCGAGCCGGGCGCGGGCTCGCCGTACGGCACCGAGGTCGCGCCGGGGCTGCTGGCCCCGTACCACCAGCACCTGTTCTGCGTACGGCTCGACGCCGCCGTCGACGGCCCCGCCAACACCGTCGAGGAGATCGACGTCGTGCCGGCGCCGGCGGGCCCCGGCAACCCGGCGGGCAACGCCTTCACCGCCCGTACGACCACGATCGCCGCCGCCGGGGACGGCGGGCGGCTCGCGGACCCCGCGCTCGGCAGGCGCTGGCAGATCACCAACCCCGGCTCGCTCAACCGCATGGGCCGCCCCGTCGCGTACACCCTCGTGCCGCAGCCCGGCCCGGTCCTCCTCGCGCGCCCCGGCTCCGACGTCGCCCGGCGCGTGGCGTACGGGACGAAGCACCTGTGGGTCACCCGGCACCGTACGGACCGCCGCTACCCGGCCGGCGACTACCCCAACCAGCACCCCGGCGGCGCGGGGCTGCCGGCCTGGGCCGTCGGCGACGAGTCGCTGGAGAACACCGAACTCACCCTCTGGCACACCTTCGGCCCCACCCATCTGCCCCGGCCCGAGGAGTGGCCGGTCATGCCCGTGGACCACAGCGGCTTCACCCTGCGGCCCACCGGGTTCTTCGACCGCAACCCCGCCCTCGACCTGCCGAGGGAGAGCGGGGGCGGCCGCTGCCACGCCGACTGACGGCGGCTACACCCAGGGGTGCGCCCGCAGGAACGCGTCCAGCGACTGCTCGAAGGACGCCCGCCCCTCCAGGTTCACCAGATGCCCGGCGCCCGGCACCACCACGGCCCGCGCGCCGGGCACCACCGAGACGATGTCCGCGAGGTTGCCCGCGACATCGCCGCTGTCCAGCTCGCCGACGAGGGCCACCGTCGGCACCTGTATCTCGTGCAGCCGCTCCGTCGCCCCGGTCTCGATCGCCCGGCCCAGGGTCGGCGTGGCGACGTTGGCCGTGACGTTCGCCGTGGCCGAGGCCCAGATCCGCTCGCGCAACACCGGGTCCACCGCCTCCGGTTCGCGGTACGGGCCGTCCACCCACATCCGCAGGTAGTGCTCGACGAACCGCTCCGCGCCGTCCGGCGCGCCGAAGCACTTCTCCTGCTCCTGGAGCTGCTCCTGGATATAGGGGTCGGTGATCTCGCTGCCGCTGAGCCCCGGCGCGAGGAGCACCAGCGCCGCCACGACGCCGGGGTGCGCGATCGCCGTGTCCACCGCGATCCGGGCGCCCGACGAGTGCCCGACGAGGGTGGCCCGTACGACGCGCAACTGGTCCAGGAGCGCGTACAGATCGTCGTGGTCGGACCAGTCGCCGTCGCTCACGGACGAGCGGCCGTGGCCCCGCGCGTCGTAGCGGATGACGCGCCGCCCCGACCGCGCGAGCCGGGTGAACTGCTCATCCCACATGCCCATGTCGAGCATCCCGCCATGCAGCAGCACCAGCACCGGGCCGCTGCCCGCGGCCTCGTAGTACAGCTCGCCGTTCTCGACGGGCACCCGCCCGCACTCCACGACCATGAACCGGCACGCGACCACCGGCGTCCCGTCGTCCACGGTGAAGTGCGGGTCCCCGAGCGTCTGCCGCATCTGCGGGCTGTGCCAGAAGCCCTCGTGGTCCGCACGCCACGCGGCGACGGTCTCGTGGCCCTCGCCCTCGTCGCGCGCGTGCGCCTCGTCGATCTCCCCCAGAGGCACGACCCGTACCTCTGTCACCTCTATCACCGCGACCGGCTGTCCGGCCGAGTCGATCACCGCGGACCGCTCTCCCACCTCGGGCAGCGGATCGCCGGCGAGCTCGTACTCCCGCACCAGGCCGGTGGTGGAGGTCTTCGCGCCGGAGAGCACGGCCGCGACCAACTGGTCGCGCAGGGGCCCCGGAAACGCCAGCTCGAAGGGGGGCAGCTCGTCAAACATCGTCATGGAGGAACCCTACGCAGAGTCAACCATGCCCAGAGCCGCACGGTCGGTCAAAGGACGCGCCGGGGTGCGCTCGCACTCGGGCTCGCACTCGCGCGCTCGGTGCACCGTGGCGCCCGGCCAGGGACACGGCACGGCCTCTCAGCCCTCCCGCGCCGTGCCGATCAGTCCTCCAGCGCCTTGCCGACCCGCCGCGAGACCGTGAACCCGTACAGATCGAGCACCCCAGGCGGCTCCGCCACCCCCGGCCCCCCGGCCCGCACCCACGCCGCGATGTCCGCGAGCGCCCCGTCGTCGTTGACCAGCCCCAGCCAGACCGGCCGCCCGCCCGCCGCCCGCCCCGCGGGCGAGGGCTGCACCACCATGACGTTCGCCTGCTCGCACACGTCCAGGCACTCCGAGGCCCGCACCGGCGCCGCGCCGTCGAGCGCCGCGCGCAGCCGGGCTATCTGCCCCGCGTGATCGACACCGGGCACCTTGCGCGGGTCGCCGCAGCAGCAGCCCCGGCAGACAGTGATCCGGCACGATCCCGCGGCGGGCGCCGAGCGGCGCGCGTTGTTCGAGGTCATCCGGCAGATGATACGCACCGGCAGGCCAGCTGATCAGGGTGCGAGCGACACCGTCCGGGGCGTACGCGGTGCGCGGGAAAACCCTTTGCGGGACGTGCGCCCGCCCCCTTACCGTCGATGCCGGACGTTGTCACCGTTGATGGGAGTAGGCCGTTGCTCTACTGAGGTCTTGAGACACCGCGACCGATCGCGCCTCCTGCGGCGCGCGGACGTGCGCGTGCGACCTCGGCACAGAGCCGCCTCCACCCACCCTCGTGGTGTCTCCACGTGTTGTGCCCTTTCCCTTTCACTTTTGAGCACCACGGAGACCCGTATGTCTCATACGCCCCCTTCGGTCGCCTCCATCACCTGCACCGGCCTCGACTTCTCCTGGCCCGACGGCACACGCGTACTGGAAGACTTCCAGCTCGGCGTCGGCCCCGGCCGCACCGGACTCATCGGCCTCAACGGGGCAGGGAAGTCAACCCTGTTGAAGCTGATCGCGGGCGAGCTGACCCCGAACGCCGGAGCCGTGCGCGTCGCCGGACGCATCGGCTACCTGCCGCAGAACCTCACCCTCGACACCTCGCTCCGCGTCGACGCGGCACTCGGCATCGCCGAAACCCGCGCCGCGCTGCACGCCATCGAGAACGGCGACGCGAGCGAGGAGCACTTCACCACGGTCGGCGACGACTGGGACGTCGAGGAGCGCGCCCGCGCCGCCCTCGACCGGCTCGGCCTGGACGGCATCGGCCTCGACCGCACCGCCGGCGCGCTCTCCGGCGGCGAGTCCGTGCTGCTGCGGCTCGCGGCCCTGCTGATCAGCCGCCCCGACGTACTGCTCCTCGACGAGCCCACCAACAACCTCGACCTGCGCGCCCGGCAACGCCTGTACGACGCCGTCGCCGCCTGGAACGGCGTCCTGGTGGTGGTCAGCCACGACCGCGAACTGCTCGAACTGGTCGACCGCATCGCCGACCTGCGCGGCGGCGAGGTCCACTGGTACGGCGGAAACCTCTCCGCGTACGAGCGGGCGCTGGCGGCCGAGCAGGAAGCCGCCGAGCGCATGGTGCGGGTCGCCGAGGCCGACGTGAAGCGGCAGCGGCGGGAGCTGTCCGACGCCCACGTCAAACTGGCCCGCCGGGTCCGCTACGGCAAGAAGATGAACGAGAACAAGCGCGAACCGAAGGTCGTCATGAACGAGCGCAAGCGCGAGGCCCAGGTCTCCGCGGGCAAGCACCGCATCATGCACGCCGAGAAGCTCAAGGAGGCCGAGGAACGCCTGGACGAGGCCGTCGAAGCCGTCCGCGACGACGACGAGATCCGCGTCGAACTGCCCTACACCGCCGTCCCGCCCGGCCGCGGCGTGCTGACCCTGGACTCCCTGGAGGTACGCGGCGGAGCCCGCGCCCACCTGGACATCCGCGGCCCCGAACGGATCGCGCTCCTCGGCCCCAACGGCGCGGGCAAGACCACCCTGCTGCGCACCGTCACCGGTGAGCTCGCGCCGGTCTCGGGCGAGGCCCGTACGCACGTACCGCTGCGCTACCTGCCGCAGCGGCTCGACATCCTCGACGACGAGCTGACCGTCGCCGAGAACGTGGCCCGCTTCGCGCCCGGCGCCACCAACAACCGCGTCCGCGCCCGCCTTGCGCACTTCCTCTTCAAGGGAGCCCGCGCGGACCAGCCGGCCGGCACCCTCTCCGGCGGCGAGCGCTTCCGCGCGACGCTGGCCGCCGTGATGCTGGCCGAACCCGCCCCGCAGCTCCTGCTGCTCGACGAGCCGACCAACAACCTGGACATGGCGAGCGTCCGGCAGCTCGTCAGCGCGCTGGAGTCGTACGAGGGGGCGCTGATCGTCGCCAGTCACGACCGGCCGTTCCTGAAGGAGATCGGCATCACGCGCGAGGTGGTGCTCGACCCGGACGCGGCGGAGGGGGGAGACGCCTCGGACGCCTGAGCGGTACGGGCCGGGGCGCGCGCCCCGGCCCGCAGCACGGTTCAGGGCCGTCAACCGCGGCCCAGCGCCGACAGGTTCACCGTGCGCGCCATCACCCGCAGCCCCGCGTCATTGGGGTGCACGGTGTCGCCGCCGTCGTACGCCGGGAGCATGCGGTGCGGGTCGGCGGGGTCCCGCAGCGCCGCGTCGAAGTCGACGACGGTGTCGAACGCGCCGCCGGTGCGGATCCAGCGGTTGACGTCCTCGCGCATCCGCTCCGCGCGTGCGTCCAGCTTCCCGTTGGGGGTGATCGTGCCGCCGTGGACGCGCAGGCCCGCGGCGTGCGCGCGCTGCGCCAGCCGGCCCAGCCCGGCGATCAGCTGATCCGCGGTGAGCGGGGTGCCGGGGTGCACCCCGGCGTTGCTGCCGAGGTCGTTGGTGCCTTCGAGAAGGATGATGTCGCTGACGCGCGTCTGGCCGAGCGCGTCACGGGCGAACCGGGACTCGGCGCTGTTTCCGAGGTTGCGGTTGCCCTGGCCCTGCGTTCCGGCGTCGGTGAGCACCCGGTTGCCGCCGATTCCCTTGTTGACGACGGACAGCCGCTGCCCGCCGGGGCGCGCGGCGAGCCGCCGGCCCAGCTCGTCGGTCCAGCGCCGGTTGCTGTCGTTCGCGGTGACCCCGCCCTCGGTGATGGAGTCGCCGAACGCCACCACGGTGCCCTCGGCACGGTGCGCGAGGACGTCCACGCCGTCCAGGAAGAACCAGGAAGTCGTCTTCTCCCCGAACGCCGCCCCGGAGACATCGCCGGTGTGGTCCCCGGCCTCGGCTCCGGCGGTGGAGAGGTAGCTGGTCTGCTTGGCCCACGGATGCCAGGTCGTCGGGCCCGTGGCGGTCGGCAGGTAGACGCTGACGACGAGGTCCGTATCGGCCTTCGTGGACAGGGGGACCGGGTCGCTGACGGCCTCGGCCCCGGCCGGGACCGTCGTGGAGCGCTGCCCGCCGAAGCGGACCTCGCGGCTGCTGCCGGGCTCGACCGCCGCGCCCTTCGCCCGCCGGGCGACGGTCACCGCGCCGAGGTCGAGCGGCGAGGTCCCGTACGCGTTGGTCAGCCGCAGCCGCACCGCGCTCCCGCCGGCGGACAGCCGCTCCACCATGCGGAGCGTACGGTCGGCGAAGCCGGTCGCCGAGTAGCCGGAGGTGCCGGGGGGCGTCATCGCGGTGCCCCAGCCGCCGACCCAGTGCTGGGAGCGGCCGGCGGGAGCCCTCTCGGCGGCGGTGGCGGACGCGGCGGGCAGCCCGTGCGCGAGGGCGGCGGCGAGGAGCAGCGTGACGAGAGCGGCCAATGCGCGTACGGGGAAGCCGCGTCGGGGGCGGTCGGGGGCGGTCATGAGCGACCGCCGTTCGCGATGGAGAGGACCGAGGGATAGACCTCGCCCTGATCCGCCCGCGGTCCACGCGCCGCCCCGGAGGCGGGCAGCTCGATCTCGATGCCGTCCGCGGTGCGCGACCAGCGGAGGCGGTGGGCGGGGTGGCCGAGGAGCCGGATGCGGTCGCCGTCGCGCACCGGCAGGTCGGCGGGGGCGGTGAGCCGCGGGCCCGGCCGGGTCAGCGTGATGATGTTGAAGTGGCCGTCGTCGCCGAGGGTGTAGCGCAGCGGCCCGTCCTCCGCCCGCCGCCAGGGCCGGGACTCGTAGACGGCCCGCCCGTTGACGTCGAGCCACTCGCCGATCGCGAGCAGCCGCTCGCGCTGCCAGTCGGGGATGGTGCCGTCGGCCCGCGGACCGATGTTGAGCAGCAGATTGCCGTTCTTGGAGACGACGTCGACGAGCAGCCGGACCAGCTTCTCACTGGACTTGATCTTGTACGTCGGGTCCATGTACCCCCACGACCGGCTCATGGTCAGACACGCCTCCCAGGGCGCGTCCCGCAGCGCGTACGACGGCTTGTCGCCCTCGATGGCCGGGTAGTCGGCGTGCGAGGCGATGAACCGGTCGTTGACCATCACCTCCTTCGGCCGGGCCCGGTCCTCGGCGTGGTTGTAGTACCGCGCGAGGATCTCGTCGCTGCGCCAGTCCCACCGCTCCGGCCGGAAGATATGCCCCGCACCGCCCGCGAAATTATGGCTCCCGTGCCCGTCGCCCCAGAGAATGTCGGGGTCGTAGCGGTGGATGAGCGTCCGCAGCTGGACGTGCTCGTACTCCTCGACGTAATCGGTCACCGGCTTGTACCCGGTGTACGGAACCGGATCGCGCGTATACGGATTGATCGGCGCGGTGCCCAGCGCCGGGTTGTAGAACTCGCCGAGCGAGTAATACAGCCCCCGCTTCAGCCCCGTACCGCGGGCCGCCCGGAACAGCTCCCCGACCAGATCGCGCCGCGGGCCGATGAGCGCGGAGTTGCGATGGGAAGCGGAATTGGGGAAGAGCTGGAACCCGTCGTGGTGCTTGGAGGTGAGCACGAAATACCGTGCCCCCGCCCGTTCGAAGAGCCGCACCCAGGAGTCGGCGTCGAACCGCTCCGCGCGAAACCGCGAGAGGAACGCGTCATAGGGGAAATCCTGCCCGTACACAGCCCGGTGATGCTCATACACACCCCCCTTGGCATAGGCGTTCATGGCGTAGAGATACCACTCGGAACTCCACGCGTCGTCACCCCAGTGCGGAACCGCGTAAGCCCCCCAGTGAATGAAGATCCCGAACTTCCCCTGCCGGAACCACCGCGCGACCGGATGCCGGGCCAGCGACTCGGGCGTCGGCTCGTAGCGCCGCCGATGTCGCTGCTGCTGCCGCTCCGCGGCGAGGGCGTTCGAGGCCCTCCCACTCAACGCGACAGCGGCCCCGGCCCCGGCTCCGACAGCCGAAGCCAACAACCTTCTTCGAGGAATCCCATGCCCATACACAGACGTACCTCTCCCATCGTCAACACCACAAGCCCCACCCAGCCCGCCCCCCTGGTCCCCCCCAGCCCGTCCGGCACCTGAGGACAGAACCCCTTCCGCCCCCCCCGGCCCCGACTCACCCGGTTCCGCCTCCCCCCAGCCCGTCCGGCGCTTGAGGACAGAGCACCTTCCCGCCCTCCCCAGCCCCGGTCACCCGGTTCCGCCTCCCCCCCCAGCCCGTCCGGCGCTTGAGGACAGAGCACCTTCCTGCCCACCCAGCCCCCGATCACCCGGTTCCGCCTCCCCCCCAGCCCGTCCGGCGATTGAGGACCGGGGTCCAGGGGCAGCGCCCCGGTTACGGGAAGGGGCGGGGTGGGGAAAAGAAAAACCGGGCGAAGCCACCGTCACCGCGCCAGCATTCCCCGATAACGATCCACAGACGGCCCCATCCCATGATCAGGATCCGCCCCATAAACCCCATCGGCATCCTTCTTCCCAAACCCGAGCGGCTGATAAAGCGAAGCGCAAGAATCATGCCGATCGGCAAGCCGCCCCCACCCCCGCCAAGCCGCGTCATAGGCCCGTATATGCCCGGCCATCACCCGGCTCCGCTCCCCGGCGAACCCCCGCAGCATCACCTCCCACCCATGATGGACGACCGAATACAGATAAAACCCGTACCGAGCGGAGACCCGCATGTAATCCCGGTCATCCCGATCCCGCACTGGCAACCCGTCGGCAAGCTCCACGATCTCCCGCCATATACGCGCCGCGTGCGCCTTCTCCGCGAGCGCCGCGTCCACCAGGCCGCCGCCGACAAGCGCCTTGTAATGCCCGGCGAGATCCTTGTCGGAGCCGCCGAGGTACTGATCACGGGTCCACGTCATATTCGGAACCGGAGTACGCGCGCTGTAGTGACCGCGCAGCGTCCCGGCGGCCGAAAGCAGCGCCAGCCGCCGAAAGCGGTGGGCCGCGTCGCCCCGCAGCCCGATCCGCCGCGCGTACGCGGCGAACGCCCCGGCCTCCCCCTGCCCGGTGTCCCGCGCCCAGTGGGCCAGCACCCACATGTTGAGGTCGCACCACAGCTCGTTCGTGATGTACGGGCCGCGCCACCCGCCGCCGCGGGACCAGGTCCACACCCCGGCCAGCAGCGGATTCGCGGCGAGGTCGGCGAGCCCGCGGGGCCCGGCCCCGGCGGCGTACTCCTCGAAGCCGTTGATGACGCCGTCGCCCACATAGTCCGGGCAGGCCCCCTTGGCCTCGTACTCGCGCGCGCACTGCACCTCGACGATCTGCCGGTGCCGCCCGACGCCCAGGGTCCGGTTGAAGGGGATGGTCCGCCAGAAGTCGCTCGCCGTGTGCTTGATGGAGAACAGCAGCCGCTCGTGGGGCTCGATCCGGTCGGTGACGGCGCGGTAATAGGTCGGATCTTCCCGGAACTTGTCGTTGCCGGTCGCCCAGGTCCGGTAGAAGAGCCGTTTGCCGGCCCGTACACACACCTCTTCACGCAACAGATTGATGAGCAGCTCGTGGCTGGACTGCCCGTCGGTGATGGGGTTGTTGCCGGTGTGAAAGGGGACGTTCTGTAGGTAGGTCTCACCGGTGCGGACCACCAACCCGTCGATGCCGGGAAAGCGGGCGAAGACCTCGCGGAGCATCAGCCGGTGGATCTCGACGGTCTTCGGCCGGTGCAGGCTGATGCGCCCCTTGTCGTCCAGTACGTCATCGCCGTACAGCTCCACCAGCCGCTTGGGCAGCACGATGATGTCGGTGAAGAAGTACGAGCCGATGCTGGCGGCGTGCGCGCGGCCGATATGCGCCCGGACGCGCCGCGCGTTGTCCTCCACCCAGGCCCGCCCGGCCGATCCGGCGGGAAAGATCCGCTCGTCGACGGTCTCGAAGGCGATCGCCGTGTGCGGCGGCCGGAATTCGTTGATGACCTGCCCGTTGTAGTCGTACGAGGCCAGGGTCGCCGGGTCGTTGTAGCGCGAGGTCATCAGCGGCTCGCCGGGGTTGGCCTGCACCATGTCGAACAGGAACGGCAGCCGGCGCCCACGGTGACGCTCCACGGCCGAGGCAGGGGAGCCCCCCAGCGCGAGCACCGCCCCCGCCCCCGCCGCGGCGGTCAGCACGGTGCGTCGGGTAGTGGCCTCGTCCATACACCCAGCCTCCAGTCACATACGCGCTACGGGTTCCCCTACCTGAACCCACCTCGCATAGTGCAGCCGACGCGCCCGTACCGGAAGCCTTCTGACACCACAAACATCGGATCAAAGTAACAAGGAGACCCCAAGAGGACCCGCAACAGCGAGTTCACGTACGTGACTAAAGGAGGCGCGCCGGAACGCCCCGAACGGAACGGTCCGGGGCGCGTGCGGTCCCTGCCTCCGCGGGTCGTTCAGGCCCGGCGCAGTGCGGAGCGGCCGGCGTAGCGGGCCGTGTCGCCCAGTTCCTCTTCGATGCGGATGAGCTGGTTGTACTTCGCGGTGCGGTCCGAGCGGGAGAGCGAGCCGGTCTTGATCTGGCCGCAGCCGGTCGCCACCGCCAGGTCCGCGATGGTGGTGTCCTCCGTCTCGCCGGAGCGGTGCGACATGACCGCTGTCCAGCCCGCCTTGTGGGCCGTGGCCACGGCGGTCAGCGCTTCGGTGAGGGTGCCGATCTGGTTGACCTTGACGAGGACGGAGTTGCCGACGCCGGTGCGTATGCCCTCGCGCAGCAGCGTCTCGTTGGTGCAGAAGACATCGTCGCCGGTGAGCTGGCAGCGGTCGCCGACGCGGGCGGTCAGCTCGCGCCAGCCGTCCAGGTCGTTCTCCGCCATCGGGTCCTCGATGGAGACCACCGGGTAGGCGTCGATGAGCTCGGCCAGATGGTCGGCGTGCTCGGAGGGGGTGCGGCGCACGCCTTCGCCCGCGTAGTCGTACACGCCCTCGCGGAAGAACTCCGACGAGGCAGGGTCCATGACCAGGCCGAAGTCTGCGCCGGGGCGGTAACCGGTGCGCTCGATGGCGGCCATCACGAAGTCGAGCGCTTCCTCGGCGGTACGCAGCGCGGGCGCGAAGCCGCCCTCGTCGCCGACGCCGGTGGAGTGCCCGGCGGCCAGCAGATCGCGGCGCAGGGTGTGGAAGACCTCGCTGCCCATGCGGACGGCCTCGGCGAAGGTGTCCGCGCCCACGGGCGCGATCATGAACTCCTGGAAGTCCAGCGGATTGTCCGCGTGGGCGCCGCCGTTGACGATGTTCATCATCGGCAGCGGCAGGAGGCGGGCGTCGGCGCCGCCGAGGTAGCGGTAGAGGGGCTGCCGACAGGCCGCGGCGGCGGCCTTGGCGGCGGCGAGGGAGACGCCGAGAATCGCGTTGGCGCCGAGCCGGGACTTCGTGGCGGTGCCGTCGAGGGCGATCAGCGCGGCGTCGAGCCCCGCCTGGTCCGCCGCGTCCCGGCCGCGTACGGCCGCCGCGATCTCCCCGTTGACGTGGGCCACCGCGCGGTCGACGCCCTTGCCGTGCCAGCGCGCGGAGTCCCCGTCGCGCAGTTCCACGGCTTCCCGCGCGCCGGTGGAGGCGCCGGAGGGTACGGCCGCGCGTCCCAGTGAGCCGTCCGTCAGGACGACGTCGACCTCGACCGTGGGGTTGCCCCGGCTGTCGATGATCCGGCGGGCGGCGACGGTCTCGATGGCGGCGTCGACGTTCGTGACTGCTCGTGCGGACATGGGAGTTCCTTCCCGTTGTCGTGTGCCGTGGCCCCGGCTGCGACGACGCTGGCGCTGAGCCCGACAACGCCAAACATTACAGCAATGCTGCTCAGTTTTGCTGTACAGCATTGCTGTGCAGGTCAGCTGCGCAGCAAGGGCGACCAACGGGGTAAAGTGCCCTATGCCCACCTCGGAAGCCGCCGCCATCGCCGCCGAACTGCGCACCGCGATGGGCAAGCTCTCCCGGCGCGTCAAACACGAGGACCGCATCCCGCTCGGCCAGGTCGCCGTGCTCGGCGCCCTCGACCGCAACGGCGCCATGACCACCAGCGATCTCGCCGCCGACCAGCGCGTACGCCCCCAGTCGATGGCCCGCGCGGTGGGGCTGCTCATGGAACAGAACCTGATCACCCGCCGCGCGCACCCCACCGACGGCCGCAAGTCCCTCGTCGAACTCTCGGCCGCGGGCCGCGCCGCCCTCGAAGCGGAACGCGGCCGCCGCGCCGGCTGGCTGGCCCAGGCCATCGAGGCCGAACTGACCGATGAGGAGCGGACCGTACTCTCCCGGAGCGCCGCCCTGCTGGAACGGCTCGCCGCCCGCTAGACGGGTCGACCCGACGCGAGCGCCGCCCCCTGCGGCCCGGCAGCCACTCTCACCGCTCCGCCGACTGCCGCGACAGGGCCGGACAATGGGCCCAGAAACGCAGAAAACCCCTGATGAACAGGGGTTCCAGCTGGTGTCCGAGGGGGGACTTGAACCCCCACGCCCGATAAAGGGCACTAGCACCTCAAGCTAGCGCGTCTGCCATTCCGCCACCCGGACAAGGTGTCTGTCGTGCGGCCCGCGGCCGTTCCGACATGGAAAACAATAGCAAACGTCCGGGGGTGCTCGATCACATGGCCGGGCGGGGGCGGGGTGGCCGCGTGACCTGCGTGTGTCGGGAGTATTGCGGCCTTGGGCTGCGGTGGCGTGGGGTGGAGGATGGCGGTGGGCCCTCGCGTACGGACGTCCGTATCGGGGCGGTCCACGACCGAGCGGTCCGAGGAACGAACGATGAGGAGGCAGCGTGAGCGAGGCGAACCCGGCGCGTACGGGATCGGGCGAGGACGAGGTCGTCGACCTCTGCCGGGATCTGATCCGGATCGACACCAGCAACTACGGGGACCACTCCGGGCCCGGCGAGCGGGCCGCGGCGGAGTACGTGGCCGAGAAGCTCGCCGAGGTCGGGCTCGAACCGCAGATCTTCGAGTCCCACAAGGGCCGCGCGTCCACCGTCGCGCGGATCGAGGGCGAGGACCGGTCCCGGCCGGGCCTCCTCATCCACGGCCACACCGATGTCGTGCCCGCCAACGCCGCCGACTGGACGCACGACCCGTTCTCCGGCGAGATCGCCGACGGGTGCGTCTGGGGCCGCGGCGCGGTCGACATGAAGGACATGGACGCGATGACCCTCGCGGTCGTACGGGACCGGCTGCGCTCCGGCCGCAAGCCCCCGCGCGACATCGTGCTGGCCTTCGTCGCCGACGAGGAGGCCGGCGGCACGTACGGCGCGCGGTACCTCGTCGACAAGCACCCGGGGCTCTTCGAGGGGGTGAACGAGGCGATCAGCGAGGTCGGCGGGTTCTCGTTCACGGTCAACGAGAAGCTGCGGCTGTATCTGGTCGAGACGGCGCAGAAGGGCATGCACTGGATGAAGCTGACCGTGGACGGCTCCGCCGGCCACGGCTCGATGATCCATAAGGACAACGCCATCACCGAACTGTCCGAGGCCGTCGGTCGGTTGGGGCGGCACACGTTCCCGGTGCGGGTGACCAAGACGCTGCGGGCCTTCCTCGACGAGCTCGGGGACGCGCTCGGCACCGAGCTCGACCCGGAGAACATGGACGAGACGCTCGCCAAGCTGGGCGGCATCGCCAAGCTCATCGGCGCGTCGATGAAGAACACGGCCAACCCGACCCAGCTCGGCGCCGGCTACAAGGTCAACGTCATCCCCGGGCAGGCCACCGCGCACGTGGACGGGCGCTTCCTGCCGGGGTACGAGGAGGAGTTCCTCGCCGACCTCGACCGGATTCTCGGCCCGCGGGTGCGGCGCGAGGACGTGCACGCGGACAAGGCCCTGGAGACCACCTTCGACGGGGCGCTGGTCGACGCGATGCAATCGGCGCTCCAGGCCGAGGACCCGATCGCGCGCGCCGTCCCGTACATGCTCTCCGCCGGTACGGACGCCAAGTCCTTCGACGACCTCGGCATCCGCGGCTTCGGCTTCGCGCCGCTGAAGCTGCCGCCCGAGCTCGACTTCGCCGGGATGTTCCACGGCGTGGACGAGCGGGTGCCGGTCGACGGCCTGAAGTTCGGCGTCCGGGTGCTGGACCGCTTCCTGGACCAGTGCTGATGCCGGAAAGCGGTGGAAAGCGGGGTCGGCACGGGAATCCGGTCGTCGGCCGCGCGTACGACCTTCACCGGAAAGAGTGAATGGCGCTGTAGGTTCGTAGCTCGATTACCCCCTCCTCGTTACAGGTTGTGCGGTCCGCGGCTTGGACCGCATTGCCAACAAGGAGGAATAATGATCAAGAAGATCGTCGCCGCTGCGGCTGTCACTGGTGGTCTGGTGCTCGCCGGCGCGGGTCTGGCGGTTGCCGACTCGGGCGCCCAGGGAGCTGCTGTCGGCAGCCCCGGCGTGCTGTCGGGCAACGTCGTCCAGGTGCCGATCCACGTTCCGGTGAACGTGTGCGGCAACGCGATCTCCGTGGTCGGGCTGCTGAACCCTGCCTTCGGCAACACCTGCGTCAACTCCTGACGTTGTGCCACAACCCGTGAGGGTGTGATCCCGGTTGGCCCCGGAGTGCGTGTCCTGCACTCCGGGGCCGCTGGGCATCCGGCGAGCGGGCAGAACGAGCCCCCTCGCGTTTCGTAAGGCAGGCAGAAGTCAGGGGAACGAAGCTATGCGACAGGTCGCGAGAAAAGGCCTGATCACCGTGGCGGCCGCGAGCGGCGTATTCGCCGCGACCGGCGGCTACGCGCACGCGGATTCGACGGCGCAAGGCGGCGCCTCACGATCTCCGGGCGTTCTGTCCGGAAATTCGGTACAGGTCCCAGTGGACGTGCCGGTGAACGCGTGCGGCAACACGGTCAGCGTGATCGGACTGCTCAATCCCACCACGGGGAACAAGTGCGCCAACGGCTCGGGCAGCCACCACCACGGCCATGGCGCGAAGCCGGGCGGACACAGCGGGGCCGACGCGCACGGCGGCCCCCACCACTCGCCCGGCATCGGCTCGGGCAACGGCCTCCAGGTGCCGATCGATGTGCCGGTCAACGCCTGCGGGAACAGCGCCAATGTCGTCGGCCTCGGCAACTCGACCACCGGCAACGACTGCGCCAACCCGCAGGGGCACAGCACGCACCGGCCGGGCCACCCGCCCGCCGGGCCGCACGAGCCCCAGCACCCGGGGCAGCCGCACACGCCGGACCAGCCCGGCCGGCCGCACCACCCCGGTCACCCGCAGGACCCCGGCCACCCGCAGGGCCCCGGCCACCCGCAGGGCCCCGGGCACTCCTCGTCGCACACGCCTCCGGACGGCCGTGCGATCCCGTCGGACCCGGCCGCCGAGCAGCCGCAGGCGTCCGGGATGTCGCAGGTGCACGATGTCGCGCCGTCCCCGCACACCGTGGGCACCGAGCAGCTCGCCCGGACCGGCGCGGGTCAGCTGGGCGCGGTCATTCCGGTCGGCGCCGGGCTGCTGCTGGGCGGCGCGGTGCTGTACCGCCGCTCCCGTGCGGCGCGGCACTGAGCGGATCGGGGCTCCGGCAGCGGCCGGGGCGCAGCGGAGCGGGCCCCGCCGATGCGGGGCCCGTTTCGCGCTCACTCACCACGTGGCGTGCGGCTGGCGGATGATCCGCCGCCGCAGCCGCGCCTTGCGGCTGCCGTCGGGATTGAGGCGAAGTCGGTCCAACTCCCAGTATCCGTACTCGGCATGGTCGGTCAGCAGGCGCGCAGCCGCCTTGCGGGAGACCCCGCGCGGCATGTACACGTCGCAGAATTCATATTCCGGCATCGCCACCATTGTGCTCGGTGCACGCCGATTTCGGCACCCTGCGGCGCACCGTGCCGCACGGCAGCCACACCACAGCCACGCGACGACCGCACGGTGAGCCTTTGGACGCCTCTTTGGGCTCTCCCCGCGATCTCCCGGTGAAATGTGATGATTGTGGACAATTAGCTTCCCCGCTGTGGTCAAGTACACGGCCACGCCGGGATATTCGCGTCTTGGCATCGCATCTACTGCGCGTGAACAGCCCAGGTGCGGATAGCGTCTGCACTATGTCTGATGCTGCGCAGCCAACCGCTGCCGAGGTACGTGCCGCCGCCGAGGCGGTCAAAGCCGCGCTGGATCGTCACCTCGACGCCGTCGAACGCCGGTCGGGGGAGGACGACCCGGATGTCTACGCCGCGTTCAACGAACTGGCCGCGGCCGCCGAGACGTACGACGAGCTGCTCTACGACGTCTACGACGAGGTGACGCCCTTCGAGATCCCCGGCGACGAGTCGCTGCCCGCGTACGCGGGGCCCGAGGAGCCCAGCGCGCTGAGCGTGCTGATCCGCCGCGACTACGCGGTGGCCGAACCGCAGCGCCTGCTCGCCCAGGCGCAGCGGGTGGCAGACCTCGACCCGGACGTCGACACCGGGAACGGCACGGCGGGCGGGGCCGCGGGCATCGTCGGCAGCAGCGTGCACGCCGCGCTCGGAGTGCTCTTCGGCGAGTACGAACCGGACGAGATCGCCTCCCGGCACAAGGAATTCGGCTTGGAGGAAGGCGACTCCACGCTCTGGGTGGCGGCCCTCGACGAACTGACCGAGCCGGGGGAGTGGCTGACCGCGCCGTTCGATCAGACGGACCCGCAGCGGGTGGTGTGCCGCTTCGATGTCAGCTCGGTCTTCGACGAGGAGTTCGACGACGCGGAGGACCTGGAGGACCTGGAGGACGTCGGCGACGAGGAGGAGGACTTGGAGCCGCTTCGGCCGGAACACTGACCCCGGCCTCCTCCGATCTCCCCTCCGGCCGTCCGCGGCCTCCTCGCGCCTTCTCCGGCCCGAGGGGCCGGGGCCGGGCCGCCGGGTGGCCGCCCGGCCCCCGGCTCACTCCTCGGACCTGCCCTGCGCCTGGAGCAGCGACCGCAGCCGGGTGGTACGCGGCTTCGCCGGCACCTCGGCGATGGCGCGGGGCAGCGCCTGGTCCACGCCATGCACCACGGACAGATGCCGCTCGCCGCGGCTGAACGCGGTGTAGACCCAGGCGCGGCTCAGCGCCGCGGCGGCGTCCCCCGGCAGCACCACCACGGCGGCGGGCCAGCGGATGCCCGCCGCCTGATGGGCCGTTACGGCCCAGCCGTGCCGCACCGTCTCGGCCACCCGCTCGCGCGGTACGACGACGGGCGCGCCCGCGCACTCCAGGTGCAGCCCCTCGGCGTCCGCCGAGACCACGGTGCCGGCCGTCATCCGGCCCGGCGCCGGTACGTACGCGACCCGGTCGCCCGGATCGAACCCGCCGAAGCGGCCCGGCCCCGGATTCAGCCGCTCCTTGAGCGCCGCGTTGAGCGCGCGCGTACCGGCCGGCCCGCCATGGCCCGGCGTGATCACCTGCGTACGGTCCGAGGGGACGCCGATCGCGCGCGGGACCGAGTCGGCGACCAGCTGCACGGTGCGGTGCACCGCCTCTCCCGCGTCCCGCACCGGGACGATGACGACCTCCTTGCCGGGGGCGTCGACCTGGTTCAGCTCGCCGACGCCGATGCCCGAGACGAGCTCGCCGATCGGGCCCGGGTCCGGGGTGCGCGAGACGACGACGGGGCAGACACGGGCCGCCGCGACGTCCGCGAACACCCGGCCGGGCCCCGCCGACCAGAGCGTTCCGGCGTCGCCGCTGAGAACCAGCCGGGCGCCGTCCGCCAGCGACTCCACGAGCATCGCCGCGGTCTCCACGTCGAGCTGCGGCGCGTCCAGCACGACGAGGAGGTCGAGGTCGAGGGCGCCGTCCGCGTCGCGGCCGGGGCCTTCGCGGCCGGTGAGCAGCCCTGAGACGGTGACCGCCGGTTCGTACGGGGCCGGGTCGGCGGGGCCTTCGCCGTCCGCGGTCCCGGCGATGAGGGCGGCCGTTCGCCGCCTGCCGTCCTCGCTGTGCGCGGCCGCGTACGCGCGCAGCCCCGCGGCGCGGGCGGCGGCGACCAGGGCGGCGGGTTCGGCGCGGGCGGCCTCGCCGCCGGTGTGGGTCACCAGGCCGTTGCCGGCCGCGGCCCGGATCAGCTCGGCCGCCGACGGGGACGGCGCACCGGCCGCGGCCCGCTCCCACGCGTCGGCGTCCATGCCGGCGCCGTCTTCCGCCTCCGGCGACGGAGACGACGGGGACGACAGGGACGACGGAGACGATGGGGACGACAGGGAGTTGATGAGCCGGGCCAGGCCGTCGGCGAGGCTCTCCTCGGCCATGGCGTAGCGGTCCAGCCCCAGCAGCACGCGGACCGGTACCTCCTCGTCCTCGTCACCGCCGGCCGGTGCGCGCCCGCCCCCGGATCCCGCTCCCGGCGCTTCGAGGGCCTCCTGGAAGACGAGCACCGCGCCGTCGGCGATGGCCGTCTGCAGCGCCTCGTCCGGGTCCGGTACGGACTGCTGGGCGAGGGCCGCGCGCAGCGCCGAGGACTCCAGCACGGTGTGTCCTTCGAGCGCGGCGCGCTCCAGCAGCCAGGCGACGAGCGCCTGGGTGCGGCGCTCGTCGCCTGGCCCGCACTCGCCTCCGAGGAGAGCGCGCGCGAATCCGTCGGCCTGCTCGGGCCGTACGCCGGGCACCCCGAGCAGCTGCCAAGGGTCTTCGCGGAGCGCCTCCGCGGCCCTCTCGCCGAGCGCGTCCACGGCCTTCTCCGCCAACTGCTCGGGCGCTCCGCCGGCCGCGAGCACCTGCCGGACCCCGTCCAGACCGGCGGCCGTCACGGCGATGTGCCGGGGCGGCGCGGCGGCGGGCCGCGCCGCCGCTGCGGGCGCGGGGGAGGAGGAGGGAGCAGGCGTGGGTGCGGCCGGGGACGAGGCTGCCGGTGCGGGCGCCGATGCCGGTGCCGGCTTCGGCCGGTTCGGCGTACTGAAGAACGACGCAGCCGACCGCTCCCCGCTCTCCACGGCCCGTACGGCCGCGGCCAACGCCTCAGCGGCAGCGGACCGCGCGGGCTGCTCACCCCCGCCGGATGCGTCCCCCTGCTCGGGCCCGACCGGGGCGGGCGCGCCATCGCTCGGCGCAGCCGCCGCCCGGCCCTCGGCATCCCCCGTGGACGTCTCCGCGGCATCGTCGGCACCCTCAGCGGGCGCCGCCACGGCATCGGCCTCCCGCGCGGACGCCCCCGGCGCGTCCTCCCCCCGCTCCCCATCCGCCGGCGCGGACGCGGACGCAGACGCGGGCGTAGCAGGATCGGTCCCTGCCGAATTGGCCTCGGGGGAGAGGCGGTCCGTGTTCACAGGGTGCTCCAGTCCTGGTCGGGGTAGCGGTGCACGGGCGCTGACACGTCGTCGAGCGCCCGGCAGATCTCGTCAGGAAGCGTAAGGGCCTCCACTGACAACGCGGCTCTGAGCTGCTTCGCGTTGCGCGCTCCGACGAGGGGGGCGACGACGCCGGGGCGGTCGCGGACCCAGGCCAGGGCGACCTGGAGGGAGGTGGTGGCGAGGCCGTCCGCGGCGGTGGCCACGGCGTCGACGATGTGGCCGGCCGCCTCGTCCAGGTAGGGGGCGACGAACGGGGCCAGCGCCTCGGACGCGCCGCGCGAGTCCGCCGGTGTGGCATGCCGGTACTTGCCGGTGAGCACGCCGCGGCCCAGCGGCGACGACGGCAGCAGGCCCACCCCCAGGTCCAGCGCCGCGGGCAGCACCTCGCGCTCGATGCCGCGCTGGAGCAGGGAGTACTCCATCTGCGTACTGGCCAGCCGGGTACGCACGCCGGGCGCCCCCAGCTGCCACGTGGCGGCCTTGGCCAGCTGCCAGCCGGAGAAGTTGGACACCCCCGCGTACCGCGCCCGCCCGCTGCCGACCGCGATGTCCAGCGCTTGCAGCGTCTCGTCCAGCGGCGTCGCCGGATCGAAGGCGTGCACCTGCCAAAGATCGACATGGTCGGTCCCCAGCCGCTCCAGCGACGCGTCGAGGGCGGAGAGCAGATGCCCGCGCGAGCCGTCGAAGCGCCGGTCCGGATCGGGGACGCTGCCCGCCTTCGTCGCGATGACCAGGTCGCGGCGCGGCACCAGCCCCTCCATCAGCTGCCCCAGCAGATACTCCGCGCCGCCGTCCGCGTACACATCGGCGGTGTCGACCAGGGTGCCGCCCGCCTCCCAGAACGCCTTGAGCTGATCCGCGGCGTCGTGCTCGCCGGTGTCCCGGCCCCAGGTGAGGGTGCCGAGCCCGATCCGGGATACGCGCAGCCCCGTGCGGCCGAGATGCCTTTGCTCCATGAGCGCTCAGATTAGTGGGCAGGGCACTTTCGGTGGCCGCCTGTGGATAACTCGACACTGACGTATCCGAGGTACGCGCGCTAGAGTCCCCGCTACAGGGACGTTACTGATGAGTAAGGGGAGCGGTATGCGGCTTGGCATCAACCTCGGCTACTGGGGAGCCGGGATGGACGCGGACAACCTCGCGGTCGCCCGCGAGGCGGACCGCCTCGGCTATGCGGTCTGCTGGGCCGCCGAGGCGTACGGATCGGACGCCGCCACCGTGCTCTCCTGGGTGGCCGCGCAGACCGAGCGGATCGACGTCGGCTCCGCCATCTTCCAGATCCCCGCCCGTACCCCCTCGATGACGGCGATGACCGCCGCCACCCTCGACTCGCTCTCCGGCGGCCGGTTCCGGCTCGGCCTCGGCGTCTCCGGCCCGCAGGTCTCCGAGGGCTGGTACGGCGTCAAGTTCGACAAGCCGCTCGCCCGCACCCGCGAATACGTCGAGATCATCCGCAAGGCCATGTCCCGCGAGCGGCTCAGCCACGACGGCGAGCACTGGACGCTGCCCCTCCCCGGCGGCCCCGGCAAGCCGATCAAGCTCACCGTGCACCCGGTGCGCGAGCACATCCCGCTCTACATCGCCGCCATCGGCCCGAAGAACCTGGAGCAGACCGGCGAGATCGCCGACGGCGCGCTGCTCGTCTTCTTCTCGCCCGAACACGCGGAGGAGACCACGCTCGGCGCGCTCCGCGCCGGCCGCGCCAAGGCCGGCAAGGACCTCGACGGCTTCGATCTCGTCCCCACCGTCCCCATGGCCGTCGGCGACGACGTGAGCGCGCTCGCCGACCTCTTCCGCCCGTACACCGCCCTCTACGTCGGCGGCATGGGCAGCGCCAAGCAGAACTTCTACAACAAGCTCGCGCAGCGCATGGGGTACGGCAAGGAGGCCGCCGAGATCCAGGAGAGGTACCTCGCCGGGGACAAGGACGGCGCCGCCGCCGCGGTCCCGCGCGAGCTGATCGACTCCACCGCCCTGCTCGGCCCCGTGGAGCGCATCGCCGAGCGCATGCAGGCGTACGCCGAGGCCGGGGTCACCACCCTGTCGCTGGCCCCCGCCGGCTTCACGCTCGACGAGCGGATCGCGGGGCTGCGGGCCGGCGTCGACGCCCTGGAGCGGGCCGGGCTCGCCTGACGCGCACAGGCGGGGAGTGCCGGGGGGAAGTCCACGGCCGTGGTGGGGGCTCGGGGGTCTTCCCCGCCACGGCCGTCACCGAGCACAACGCCCCGACCGCCCCGGCGGTTACGCGCCGGGGCCGCTCCGGCCTCCGCCATTCGGCCGGACCTCCTGTTGCCCCTTCCGCCTCCCGGCGCTTGACTCTCCCTTGGCGAATGCCGTGCTCGGAGGTGGTGGCGATGCTTTCGGCCAAGGGCCTGTTCCAGGAGATTCTCGACAGCGACGATTCGTTTCAGCTGTTCTGCTCCATCGCGGCCGGCGGCGAGAGCCAGGGCGGCTGGGAGAACGGCCGGATCGCGGCCCTCGTCCCGGACGGCCTGCGCGACCTCGCGCCGAAGATCGCCCGGCACGGCGCGGACGAGGACAAGCACGGCCGCATCTTCCTCGCCCTGCTGCGCAACCGCGGCCTGGAACCGGTCGAGATCCCGCCGAGCACCGACTACACCATGCTCCTCGAACGCCGTGGCATCGGCCTCGCCCACGACCGGCTGCGCGCCGCCGAACCGCTCACCGAGCGGGACATCATCACCTACCTCACGCACAGCCGCGTCACCGAACAGCGCGCCGCCGACCAGATGGCCATGCTGACCGGGCACTTCGGCGAGCACCCGCAGATCGGCCGGGCGGTCCGGGTCATCTGCCGCGACGAGGAGAACCACCTCGCCTACTGCCACGAGGAACTGCTCCGCCTCGCGGCCCTCGGGCACGGCCGGCGGATCCAGGCAGCCCTGCGCCACAGCGCCCTCGCCGAGATCGCCGTCTACCGGGACGTCTCCCTCGCCGTGATGGACCGGATCGGGCGGATCCTGGGCTGGCCGCGCCCCAAGGCCGCCGTGCTCGCCGCCGGGATCCGCGCCATGCACGGGTACGAGCGGGCCGGCGGCTGGCGGCGCATGGTCAGCCTGCGGATGCCCGAGCGCCGCGACGCCCTCGGCGGCCCCGCGCCCCGCACCGTCGGACTGGCCTGAGGGCCCGGCCCCGCGCCCGTACGCGCCCCATGCCCGTACGCGCTCCCGCGCCGCTTCGTCCGTACGCGCCGCTGCCTCCGGCGGCCGTTCCTACAGCCAGCCCCGGTGCTTGAACATGCGGTGCAGCCAGAAGACCAGGCCCGCCATCAGCAGGATCACCGCCGGATAGCTCCACGGATACTGGAGCTCCGGCATGTGCTCGAAGTTCATGCCGTATATCCCTGCGACCATCGTCGGGACCGCGGCCATCGCCGCCCACGCCGAGATCTTCCGCATGTCGTCGTTCTGCCGCACCCCCGTCTGCGCGAGATGCGCGGAGAGGATGTCGGACAGCAGCCGGTCCAGTCCCTCCACATAGTCGTTCGCGCGCGTCAGATGGTCGCTGACGTCGCGGAAGAAGGGCTGCGAGGCGGACCGTACGTACGGCAGCCCGGCGCTCGCCAGCCGGGACATCGGCTCCGCGAGCGGGCCGGTGGCCCGGCGGAACTCCACGACCTGCCGCTTGAAGGCGTAGATCCGGCCGGCCATGCGCTTGGTGTCGCCGCCGGCCGGGGCGAACACCTCGGCCTCCAACTCCTCCAGGTCCACCTGAAGTTCCGCCGCCACGTCGATATAGGTGTCGACGACCGCGTCGCTCACCGCGTACATCACCGCCGTAGGACCGTGCTGGAGCACCTCGGGGTCCGCCTCCAGCCGGTGCCGCACCTGGGTGAGCGGATTGCCCCGGCCGTGGCGCACCGTCACCACGAAGGAGTCGCCGACGAAGACCATCAGCTCGCCCGTGGCGACCGTATCGGCGTCCTCGTCGTACTCGACCGGCTTGAGCACCAGGAACAGCGAGTCGTCGTAGACCTCCAGCTTGGGCCGCTGGTGTGCGGCCAGCGCGTCCTCCACGGCCAGCGGGTGCAGCCCGAATTCCGCGGTCACGAGCGCGAATTCGCTCTCGGTCGGCTCGTGCAGCCCGATCCACAGGAAGGAATGCCCCTCGGCGCGCGCCTCGTCCAGCGCTTCGGAGAAGTCGGCGGGGCCGTCGGTACGGCGCCCGTCGCGGTAAATGGCACAGTCCACGATCACGGAGAGCATTCTTCCGCCCCCCACTGCGATGTACACCAGGCACGGGCAAAGGCGAGTCGTAGGGTGGCGCCATGCCCACGTTGATCCTTGTCCGGCACGGCCGGTCCACCGCCAACACCGGGGGAGTCCTCGCGGGCTGGACCCCCGGCATCGCCCTCGACGAGCGCGGCGCGGCGCAGGCGGCCGAGCTGCCCGCCCGGCTGGCGGGGCTGCCGCTGGCCGCCGCCGTCACCAGCCCCCTCCAGCGCTGCCGGGAGACTCTCGCCCCGCTGCTCGCCGCCCGGCCCGAGCTCCCGCTCCACACCGACGACCGGATCGGCGAGTGCGACTACGGCGACTGGTCCGGACGCAAACTCGCCGAGCTCTTCGACGAACCCCTGATGACCGTCGTCCAGCAGCACCCGTCCGCCGCCGCCTTCCCCGGCGGCGAGTCCATACGGGAGATGCAGGCCCGCGCGGTCAACGCGGTCCGGCAGTGGAACCAGCGGATCGAGGACGAGCACGGCGCCGACGCCGTCTACGCCATGTGCACGCACGGCGACATCGTCAAGGCGCTCGTCGCCGACGCCCTCGGCCTGCACCTCGACCTGTTCCAGCGGATCGCCGTCGACCCCTGCTCGGTGACCGCGATCCGCTACACCCGGCTGCGGCCGTTCCTGCTGCGCCTCGGCGACACCGGCGACCTCGGCGGCCTGCAACCGCCCGAGGGGCCGTCCGCCGAGGGCGGCACGGCGGGTGACGCGGCGGTCGGCGGTGGCACCGGAGCACCGTGATCGACGGGCGCAGTAGGGTAGTGGCGCGGCGCCGCCCGCTCGGTCGCCGAACCGGTGCGTCCGCCGGACCGGCACCGCGGGCAGCACCGAGCGATCGAGCACCACCGCAGCCCGCACCGCCCGCCCGTCGGCCGCAGAGCCGTGAACAGCCGTATATCCCGTATATCTTGCATAGCTCGCATATCCCGTAACGCCGTATATCCGCAGTCGACGACAAATGGAGCAGGACGTTGTCCCGTCAGGTGTTCCTCTACGACCCGCCGGACCGCTTCGTCGCCGGCACCGTCGGGCTGCCTGGCCGCCGTGCCTTCTTCCTGCAAGCCACCGCGGCCGGCCGGACGACCAGCGTCGCGCTGGAGAAGACGCAGGTCGAGGCGCTCGCCGAGCGCATCGACGAACTCCTCGACGAGGTGGTGCGCCGCACCGGCGGCAACGCCCCCGTGCCCGCCGTCGCCCCCGCCGAGGTCACCGACACCGCGCCCCTGGACACCCCCGTCGAGGAGGAGTTCCGGGTCGGCACCATGGCCCTGGCCTGGGACGGCGAGGAGCAGCGCATGGTGGTCGAGGCGCAGGCCCTCGTCGAGCTCGACGCCGACTCCGAGGAGGACCTCGCCGAGGCCGAGGAGCGGCTGCTCCAGGACGAGGCGAACGGCCCGCCGATGCTCCGCGTACGGCTCACCGGGCTGATGGCCCGCGAATTCGCCAAGCGCGCCCTGGAACTCGTCAACGCCGGCCGCCCGCCGTGCCCGCTGTGCAGTCTGCCGCTCGACCCGGAGGGACACGTATGCCCGCGCCAGAACGGATATCGCCGCGGGGCGTGACGCCGCCGGAGCTGCTGGCGCTCGGCGAGCTGACGGTGCACGGGAGGGTGCGGGAGGCGTCCAACGCGGTGCTGTACTGCACGGTCGCGTACGAGGGCCACAGCGCGGCGTGCGTGTACAAGCCGGTGGCGGGGGAGCGCCCGTTGTGGGACTTCCCCGACGGCACCCTCGCGCAGCGCGAGGTGGCGGCGTACGAGCTGTCCGAGGCCATGGGCTGGAGCCTGATCCCGCAGACCGTGCTGCGCGACGGTCCGTACGGGCAGGGCATGTGCCAGCTATGGATCGAGCCGTCGGCGGACGGTGAGGGCGAGGGCGACGGTGAGGGGGCCCCTGCGGAGGGCTCGGAGAACGGTGGGCGCTCCGACGGGGACGGGGACGGGGACGGCATCGGGCTCGGGGCCGCCGCCGGGCTGCTGGCGCTGATCGAGGCCGAGGAGCCCGGCCCCGGCTGGAAGGCCATCGGCTTCGCCGAGGTCGGCGAGGGCCGCACCGCGCTGCTGGTGCACGCGGACGACGTACGGCTGCGCAGGCTGGCCGTGCTCGACGCCGTGATCAACAACGGCGACCGCAAGGGCGGCCACCTCCTGCCCGCCTCCGACGGCCGCTTCTACGCCATCGACCACGGAGTGACCTTCAACGCGGACGACAAGCTGCGCACCCTGCTGTGGGGCTGGGCGGGCGAGCCGCTGCCGGCGGACGCCGTCGCGGCGCTGCGACGGCTTTCGGCCGACCTCGCCGACGGCGGGCCGCTCGTCGCCCGTCTGGCCGAGCTGATCACCACCGCCGAGATCGGGGCCCTGAGGGGCCGCGTCGCCGATCTTCTGCGGACCGGGCGGCACCCTGTGCCCAGCGGGGAGTGGCCCGCGATCCCCTGGCCGCCGGTCTGACCCAGCACGCGGCCGGGGTCCGCGCAAGACCGCGTAACCAGCCAACGACCGGTATCCGGTTCGTATACGGACACTGCATCCGGTTACGCTCAAGGCATGTATGCCTGGCCCGCTTCTGAGGTGCCCGCCCTGCCTGGCAGTGGCCGCGACCTCCGAATCCACGACACCGCGACCGGCGGCCGCGTCACCCTCGCCCCCGGTCCCGTCGCCCGTATCTACGTCTGCGGCATCACGCCCTATGACGCCACCCATATGGGGCACGCGGCGACCTACAACGCGTTCGACCTCGTGCAGCGCGTGTGGCTCGACACCAAGCGGCAGGTTCAGTACGTCCAGAACGTCACCGACGTCGACGACCCGCTGCTGGAGCGGGCCGTACGCGACGGGCAGGACTGGACGGCCCTCGCCGAACGCGAGACGGCCCTGTTCCGCGAGGACATGACCGCGCTGCGCATGCTCCCGCCCCAGCACTACGTCGGCGCCGTCGAATCCATACCCGGCATCGTCCCCCTCGTCGAGCGGCTGCGCGACATCGGCGCCGCCTACGAACTCGACGGCGACACCTACTTCTCCGTGGAGTCGGACCCGCACTTCGGCGGGGTCTCCGGGCTCGACGCCGAGGCCATGCGGCTGCTCTCCGCAGAGCGCGGCGGCGACCCCGAGCGGCCCGGCAAGAAGAACCCGCTCGACCCGATGCTGTGGATGGCCGCCCGCGAGGGCGAACCCAGCTGGGACGGCGCCTCGCTCGGCCAGGGCCGCCCCGGCTGGCACATCGAGTGTGTGGCCATCGCCCTCGACCACCTCGGCATGGGCTTCGACGTCCAGGGCGGCGGCTCCGACCTCGCCTTCCCGCACCACGAGATGGGCGCCTCCCACGCCCAGGCGCTGACCGGCGAATACCCCTTCGCCAAGGCGTATGTGCACGCCGGCATGGTCGGCCTGGACGGCGAGAAGATGTCCAAGTCCAAGGGCAACCTCGTCTTCGTCTCCCAGCTGCGCCGGGACGGCGTGGACCCCGTCGCCATCCGGCTCGCGCTCCTCGCCCACCACTACCGCGCGGACTGGGAGTGGACGGACGGCGTCCTGGCCGAGGCCGTGGAGCGGCTCGGCCGCTGGCGCGCCGCCGTCTCGCGCCCCGACGGGCCGTCCGCCGACGCGCTCGTCGAGGAGATCCGCGAGGCGCTCGCGGACGACCTCGACGCGCCGGCCGCGCTCGCGGCCGTCGACCGCTGGGCCGCCGCGCAGGCCGCCGGCGGCGGCGCCGAGGAGGGCGCGCCCGGCGTCGTCTCCCGCGCCGTCGACGCGCTGCTCGGCGTGGCGCTCTGACGGGAACGGATACAGGCAGGGGCGCTTCCCGTCGAGGGAAGCGCCCCTTTTCACTTGCCTGAGTACCCGGCGGGCCCGCTACTCCTCGCCGTCCTTCTTCTCGTCCCCGTCGTTCCCGTCTTCCCTGTCCTTGCCGCCCTCGGCATCGTCCGCGGCGCCCTTGGCATCACGGTCCGGGTCGCGGCCGGGGCCCGGACGGAGCCCCGGCGGCTCGTCCTTCGCCGTCGGCTTCCTCGGGCGCGTACGGCCGCTGGACGTGTCACGGAGATACGATCCGTCGCGGCCGTCCGCGACCCCGCCCTCCGTCGCGTGCCCGCCCGGCTGTCCCGGCCCCGGCTGGCCGTCGCGCCGCCGCAGATAGCGCTCGAACTCGCGGGCGATGGCCTCGCCGGACGCCTCCGGCAGCTCGGCCGTGTCGCGCGCCTCCTCCAGCGACTGCACGTACTCCGCGACCTCGCTGTCCTCCGCCGCCAGCTGGTCCACGCCCAACTGCCAGGCGCGCGCGTCCTCCGCCAGCTCGCCGAGGGGCACGCGCAGGTCGATGAGGTCTTCGAGGCGGTTGAGCAGGGCCAGGGCGGCCTTCGGATTCGGCGGCTGCGACACGTAGTGCGGCACCGCCGCCCACAGGCTCACGGCCGGCACGCCCGCGTGCGCGCACGCTTCCTGGAGGATGCCCACGATGCCGGTCGGACCCTCGTACCGGGTCTCCTCCAGATCCATCGTGCGCGCCAGGTCGGCGTCGGAGGTCACGCCGCTGACCGGCACCGGCCGGGTGTGCGGGGTGTCGCCGAGCAGCGCGCCCAGCACCACCACCATCTCGACGCCCAGCTCGTGCGCGAAGCCCAGGATCTCGTTGCAGTACGAGCGCCAGCGCATGCTCGGCTCGATGCCGCGCACCAGCACGAGGTCGCGCGGCTTCGCGCCGCCGGTGCGGACCACGGAGAGCCGTGTCGTCGGCCAGGTGACCTTGCGGACCCCGCCGTCCAGCCACACGGTGGGCCGGTTGACCTGGAAGTCGTAGTAGTCCTCGGCGTCGAGCGCCGCGAAGACCTCGCCCTTCCACTCCCGGTCCAGGTGCCCGACCGCGGAGGAGGCGGCGTCGCCGGCGTCGTTCCACCCTTCGAAGGCACAGATCATGACCGGGTCGATCAGCTCGGGAACCCCCTCAAGCTCGATCACCCAGCGCCTCCTTCCGACCGGGGCGGACGGCTCGTGCCGCCACCGGTGTGCAGTTCCAATGCGTGCGCCCCAAGCCTACGGCTTCCGGGGCCCCTCGCCGCAGCCCCTGTGCACGGACGAGTACCCATTCATCCGAGGTGTCTCCGGCCCTCTCCCGGCCAACTTCACTCGGGCCACAGCAGTCGTGTTCCTGGGCGGCACGGCGCCCGAAACGTCCGACGTCCGGATCCGGCTGCCGGACGTCCGGCGCTCCGCCGCCGCTCTGCCGCCAAACCGCCGCCCGGCCGCCGAGCCGCCGTCAGAGCGTCGAGCGCAGCCACTGCTCCACGCTCGCGATGTGCACCGTCGCCCAGGACCGGGCCGCCTCCGCGTCGCGGTCCCGTAGCGCGCCCACGATCGCCCGGTGCTCGTGCAGCGTGCGGCTCACCGCGTCCTCCTGGGTCAGGCCGCGCCACACCCGCGCGCGCGTGGTCGGCCCGGACAGCCCGTCCAGCAGCGAGCACAGCACCGAGTTGCCGGAGGCCTGCACGATGCCTCGGTGGAACTCCAGGTCGCAGGCGACCAGCTGCTCCACCGAGGGCTCGGGCCCCAGCTCCTCCAATTGGGCGCTGAGCGCGTCCAGGGCGGCGTCGCCGATGCGCCCGCAGGCCATCGCCGTGGCCGCCGGCTCCAGGATGCGGCGCACCTGCAGGAACTCCAGCACCGTGTCGTCCCGGTGGAAGTCGACGACGAAGCTCAGCGCCTCCAGCAGCAGCTGCGGATCGAGGCTCGTGACGTACGTGCCGTCGCCCTGGCGCACGTCCAGGATGCGGATCAGCGACAGCGCCCGTACGGCCTCGCGCAGCGAATTGCGCGACAGGCCCAGCTCCGCCGCGAGCTCGCTCTCCTTGGGCAGCCGGTCGCCCGGCCGCAGCGCCCCGGAGACGATCATCCCCTTGATCTTCTCGATCGCCTCGTCGGTGACCGCCATCTTGACCCTCCCCGCGTCGGACCCGCTCGGAATCGACGCGGCGCCGCTCCCGTACCACCCCGGCACTGCCTCGGTGCCGCGTCAATACATCCGATGTCTGGCCCCATTATGGACCTGACGTGCTTTCCGTTCCCCCGGTTCACACCCCGGCCGCGCTCCGGCGGAGCCGGCGGCCGGGGCCGGCCGGGCGGCTGCCGTGGCCGAAAACCGCCCCGTCCGCGCCGACGGCCCTCACCCCACCGCCGTACGCAGCGCGGACCGGCCGACGAGACCGTGCACCCGGCCGTCGAGCAGCACCACCGCGGCCTCCGCGCCCTGCTCCTCCAGAGCGGCCAGCGCCGCCGCCGCCGACTCGCCGCGGCCCACCAGCGGCAGCGCCGGCGCCGCGTGGGACGCCACCGGGTCGTCCCCGCGCGCCGCCCCCGACGCGACCGCCGCGCTCAGCCGCTCCGCGGAGACCGCGCCGATCACCTCGGGCGCCATCACGGGCCGGTCCGGGCGGAGCGCGACCGTGGTCACCAGCACCGGGCCCGCCACGTCCCGCGCCGCGGCGAGCGCCTGCCCGACGGTGTCGGTGGGGCGTACGTGCGGACCCACGGCCGCGATCTTCGCGTCGCCCACCGAGGGCAGCGGGCCGTCCGCGTCCAGGAACCCCCAGCGCCGCAGCCAGCCGTCGTCGTGCACCTTGGAGAGGTAGTTGCGGCCCGAGTCCGGCAGCAGCACCACCACGAGGTCCTCGGGCCCGAGCCCCGCCGCGACCCGCAGCGCGGCGGCCACCGCGGTCCCCGCCGAACCGCCGGCCAGCAGCCCCTCCTCGCGCGCCAGCCGGCGCGCCGTCAGCAGCGACTCCCGGTCCGGGATCGTCTCGAACCGGTCGACGACCGGCGGGTGGTAGGAGGACGGCCACAGGTCCTCCACCGTCTCGGGGTGTACGAAGTGGCCGATGCTCTCCACGAAGTACGGGCGTCCGTCGCCGCCCGAGTACACGGACGCTTCCGGGTCCGCGCCGACGACCGTGACCCGGCCGTCGCTGGCATCCTTCAGGTACTCGCCGGTCCCGGTGATCGTGCCGCCGGTGCCCACCCCGGCCACCAGGTGCGTGACGCGCCCCTCGGTCTGCCGCCAGATCTCCGGGCCCGTACTCCGGTAGTGGGCCAGCGGGTTGGCCGGGTTGTCGTACTGGTCGGCGTGCCAGGCGCCGGGGGTCTCGGCGGCGATGCGCGCGGCCGTCTCGTGCACATGGTCCGGGTGCTCGCGCGGCACCCCGCTGGGGCAGACGACGACCTCGGCGCCGTACGCGCGCAGCAGCGCGATCTTCTCGGCGCTGCTCTTGTCGGGGATCGCGAAGACGCACCGGTAGCCGCGCTGGGCGGCGACCATGGCCAGCCCCGCCCCGGTGTTGCCGGAGGTGCCCTCGACGACGGTGCCGCCGGGGCGCAGCAGCCCGGCCTCCTCGGCGGCGTCGACCATCGCCACGGCGGCGCGGTCCTTCACGCTGCCGCCCGGGTTGACGTATTCGAGTTTCGCGAAGACGGGGGCGGTCAGGGCGCCGGTCACGCGGTTGAGCCGGACCAGGGGGGTGCCGCCGACCGCGTCGACCAGAGATGCGTACACGTCCATGCCCGGATCGTAGGCGCATCCGTACGCGGCGGGGGAGGGCCGCCCGAACAGGCGCGCACCGTACGCGGAAGGGGAGGGCCGCCCGTACCGGACGGCCCTCCCCTCAACGACTGGCGGCGTGTCAGCCCTTCTTGCCCAGCAGGTCCTTGACCTTGGCGCGGACGTCGTCCGTGGCCAGGCCGCGGATCGTCAGGGTCGTGCGGCGGCGCAGCACGTCGTCCTCGGTCTCGGCCCACTCGTGGTCGCGGGCGTAGACGGCCTGCGCCCAGATCTCGGGGGCGTCGGGGTGGATGCGCTCGGCCAGCTCCGGGTTCTCGTTCGCCATGCGGGCGATCTCGAAGGACAGCGAGCCGTAGTGCGTCGCCAGGTGGCGCGCGGTCTCCGGGGCCATCCGGACGCCGTTCGCGCCGCCGTCGACCAGCAGCCGGTGGGTGACCGCGTCCGGGTTGGCGATGCCGGGCAGCGGCATGTGCTTGGGCAGCTGGGAGACGGGCTCCATGTCGCTGCCGAGCGGGTGGCCCGGAAGCTGCGCGAGCTTGTTCATCACGGTGCGGCCGATGTGCCGGAAGGTGGTCCACTTGCCGCCGGCGACCGACAGCATGCCGCCGCTGCCCTCGGTGACGACCGTCTCGCGCTTGGCCTTGGAGGTGTCGCCGGGGCCGCCCGGCAGCACCCGCAGACCCGCGAAGGAGTACGTGATCAGGTCGCGGGAGAGCTGCTGGTCCCGGACGGAGAACGCGGCCTCGTCCAGGATCTGCGATATGTCCTTGTCGTTGACGGCGACGTCCCGCGGGTCGCCCTCGTACTCCTCGTCGGTGGTGCCGAGCAGGAGCATGTCCTCCCAGGGGAGGGCGAAGGTGATGCGGTACTTGTCGATCGGGGTCGCCAGCGCCGCGTTCCAGGGGGAGGTGCGCTTGAGGACGAGGTGCGCGCCCTTGGAGAGGCGGATGCTGGGGGCCGCGTTCTTGTCCTCCATCGCGCGGAGGTGGTCCACCCAGGGGCCGGTGGCGTTGAGCACCAGGCGGGCGTCGACGCCGAACTCGGTCCCGTCCACGCCGTCCTTGAGCTCCGCGCCGGTGACCTTGCCGTGCGTGAAGCGCAGGCCGGTGACCTCGGCGTGGTTCAGGACGGTCGCGCCGGCCTCGACCGCGGCCCGTACGGTCATCAGCGCCATGCGGGCGTCGTTCATCTGGCCGTCGCCGTAGACCGCGACCGCCTTGAGGTTGTCGGTCCGCAGCTCCGGCACGTCGCGCGCGGCCTTGTCGGCGCTGATGACGTGGCCGACGCCGTCGCGGAAGGCGGACAGCGCGGAGTACGCGAAGACGCCCGCGCCGAGCTTGGCCGCGCCGTGCGGGCCGCCCTTGTAGACCGGCAGGTAGAAGGTGAGCGGGTTGGACAGGTGCGGGGCGACGTCGTGGGAGACGGCGCGGCGCTCGAAGTGGTTCTCGGCGACGAGCTTGACGGCGCCGGTCTGGAGGTAGCGCAGGCCGCCGTGGAGCAGCTTGGAGGAGGCGGAGGAGGTGGCGCCGGCGAAGTCGCCGGCGTCCACCATGGCCACCCGCAGTCCGGACTGCGCGGCGTGCCAGGCAACGGTGATGCCCAGAATGCCGCCGCCGATCACCAGGAGGTCGTACGTAGCCTTGTTCAGCTGTTCCCGGGTCTCGGCGCGGCTCGGGTTCGAACCGGCAGCCGGGTGCGTCCCGAGGGCCGGGACGCTCTGCAGGGTGCTCATGTTGATTACTCCTCGTCCTCGATCCAGCCCATGGTCCGCTCGACGGCCTTGAGCCAGTTCTTGTACTCGCGGTCACGCGTGGCCGCGTCCATCCGGGGGGTCCACTCGGCGGCCCGGCGCCAGTTGGCGCGCAGGGCGGCGGTGTCCGGCCAGAAGCCGACGGCCAGGCCGGCGGCGTAGGCCGCGCCGAGGCAGGTGGTCTCGGCGACCATCGGGCGCACCACGGGGGCGTCCAGGAAGTCCGAGAGGGTCTGCATCAGCAGGTTGTTGGAGGTCATGCCGCCGTCGACCTTGAGCGAGGTCAGCTCGACGCCGGAGTCCTTGGTCATGGCGTCGGTGATCTCGCGGGTCTGCCAGGCGGTGGCCTCGAGCACGGCGCGGGCGATGTGCGCCTTGGTGACATAGCGGGTCAGGCCCGCGATGACGCCGCGTGCGTCGGAGCGCCAGTAGGGGGCGAAGAGGCCGGAGAAGGCGGGCACGAAGTACGCGCCGCCGTTGTCGTCGACCGAGCTGGCGAGCGTCTCGATCTCGGCCGCGCTCTTGATCAGGCCCATCTGGTCGCGCATCCACTGCACCAGGGAGCCGGTGACGGCGATCGAGCCCTCGAGGGCGTAGACCGGCTTCTCGGTGCCGATGCGGTAGCCGACGGTGGTCAGCAGCCCGTTGTAGGAGTTGACGGGCTCCTGGCCGGTGTTCATCAGCATGAAGGTGCCGGTGCCGTAGGTGGACTTGGCCTCGCCCTCGGAGAAGCAGGTCTGGCCGAACAGGGCCGCCTGCTGGTCGCCGAGCGCGGAGGCCACCGGCACGCCGTCGAGCGCGCCGCCCTTGGCGGTGCCGTACACCTCGGCGGAGGAGCGGATCTTGGGCAGCACCTCGGCCGGGATCTGCATGGAGGCGAGGATCTTCGGGTCCCACTCCAGGCCGCGCAGGTTCATCAGCATGGTGCGGGAGGCGTTGGTGACGTCGGTGACGTGCACGCCGCCGTCGGCGCCGCCGGTGAGGTTCCAGATGACCCAGGAGTCCATGGTGCCGAAGAGGATCTCGCCGCGCTCGGCGCGCTCGCGCAGGCCCTCGACGTTGTCGAGCATCCAGCGGATCTTGGGGCCGGCGAAGTAGCTGGCCAGCGGGAGGCCGGTCTCCCGGCGGAAGCGGTCCTGGCCGACGTTGCGGCCGAGCTCCTTGCAGAGCGCGTCGGTGCGGGTGTCCTGCCAGACGATGGCGTTGTGCACGGGCTCGCCGGTGGCCTTGTCCCACAGCAGCGTGGTCTCGCGCTGGTTGGTGATGCCGATGGCCTTGACGTCGGAGGCGGTGATGCCCGCCTTCTCGATGGCGCCGGCCACCACGTACTGGACGTTCTCCCAGATCTCGGCGGCGTCGTGCTCCACCCAGCCCGGCTTCGGGAAGATCTGCTCGTGTTCCTTCTGCTCGACGGCCACGATGCGGCCGTCCCGGTCGAAGACGATGCAGCGGCTGGAGGTGGTGCCCTGGTCGATCGCGGCGATGAACGGGCCGGTGGTGTGTGCGTCGGTCACGGTGTGCTCCTGGAAGTTCTGTGGTCTCGGCGGGGGCTCAGGCGAAGGCGAGCTGGTAGATGCCGCCGGCGAGGGCGCCGCCGAGCAGCGGGCCGACGACGGGGATCCAGGCGTAGCCCCAATCGGAGCCGCCCTTGTTGGGCAGCGGCAGCAAAGCGTGCACGATGCGGGGACCGAGGTCACGTACCGGGTTGATGGCGTAGCCGGTCGGACCGCCCAGCGAGAGGCCGATGCTGGTCACGACGAGCGCCGTCATGAGCACGCCGGTTCCGGAGACGCCCAGGCCCTTGGTGAGGCCCTGGGTGAGGATCGCGAGGACGAGCACGGTAGTGGCGATGATCTCGGTGGCGAGGTTCTGTACGACGTTGCGGACCTCGGGGCCGGTGGAGAAGATCCCGAGCACCGGGCCGGCCTTGGGGGAGGACGACTTGTCGACCATGCCCTCCTGGCCGGAGTGCTGGGCCAGGACCTCGGGGTCCGTCAGGTGGACCTTGAAGTGGCCGTAGTAGGTGATCCACATCAGCACCGCGCCGATCATGGCGCCGAGAATCTGGGAGCCGAAGTAGAGCGGTACGTCGCTCCACTTGGTCGTGCCCTCGATGGCCAGGCCGACCGTGACGGCCGGGTTGAGGTGGGCGCCGGACCGCTGGGCGATGTACGCGCCGGTCAGAACGGCGAAGCCCCACCCGAAGGCGATCGCGACCCAGCCGGCTTCGAAAGCCTTCGAGCGCTTGAGGGTGACAGCGGCGCAGACGCCGCCGCCGAGCAGAACCAGTACGGCGGTGCCGATGGTCTCGCCAGTGAAGATATCGGAGCTGGACACCAGTGACTCCTTTGTCCTTCGTCCAGATGGACACCGAGAAACGCCGTACCCCGGGTCCCTCCGGTGGTCCGCGCCCTCGGTGAGGGCGGTGGGTCGGCCCGCGGCAATGTCCACCATAGCGAATATTGTCGTTAGGTGTTCGACAATGCCGACCGACGAACGGCAGTTTTGTCCACTGCTAAGTGCCCGTCAAGAGTCATGTGACCGAAAACTCCCGGCCATGCGGGGGTAACTTTTCGGTCGAACGAGTGAGACGCGGGGTGTCGTAAAGCGTCAGGAACCGCACACAAGCGTCAGAAACGGCCCGCGCCGAGGTCGCGCGAGACGGCGCGGGCGCAGTCCCGCACGGCCGCGACCAGCTGCGCGCGCAGCTCGCCGCCCTCGCAGACCCGCTCCACCGCCCCGGTGATCCCGACCGCGCCCACCGGCGTCCGCCGCCGGTCGTGGATGGGGGCGGCCACCGAGGCGACGCCCTCCCAGGTCTCCTCCACGTCCGAGGCCCAGCCGCGGGCGCGGGTGAGGTCCAGCACGCCCTCGAAGTCGGCGAGGCCGGTGACGGTCCGCGACGTGAACGCCTCGCGCTCGGCCTCGATCGCCTCGCTGTGCGCCACCGGGTCGTACGCGGAGACCACCTTGCCCAGCGCCGTGCTGTGCAGCGGCTGCATCGCCCCCACCTCCAGCACCTGGCGGCTGTCGTCCGGCCGGAAGACGTGGTGGATGACCAGCACGCCCTGCTGGTGCAGCACGCCCAGATACACGCTCTCGCCGCTGGAGCGCGCCAGATCGTCCGCCCACACCAGGGCGCGGGCGCGCAGCTCGTGCACGTCGAGGAAGCTGTTGCCCAGCCGCAGCAGCTCCGCGCCGAGCTGATAGCGGCCCGAGGCCGGGTCCTGCTCGACGAAGCCCTCCTGCTGGAGGGTGCGCAGAATGCCGTGGGCGGTGCCCTTCGCGAGCCCCAGCGAGGACGCCACGTCGGACAGTCCGAGGCGCCGCTCGCCGCCGGCCAGCAGCCGCAGCATCGCCGCTGCCCGTTCCAGCGACTGGATGGTCCGAGCCACCGCGCAACCTCCCTCACATGCCGTTCGACAATGCTGAACACTATCGGTCGATGCCGACCCAGCGGTACCCGTCGAAGCCCCGCCGCCCATCTTCGCGCCGCCATGGAGCCGCCCGCCCCGGGGGCGTCCGCGTGGTGGGACGCACGTACCGCCCCTTGTGCTGCCCGCTACCCTGGCCGGGTGCGCCGTCCACCGGAAGGCGCAAAGCCGACAGCCGTCGCAACCCTGGGAGCAGTTCCATGGCCGTGAAATCGCCATCTTCCGCAAGCGCAGCCCGAGCAGCCGAACTCCGTGAGGCTCTCGCCTCGCGCGTGGTGGTGGCGGACGGGGCGATGGGCACGATGCTCCAGGCGCAGGACCCGAGTCTGGAGGACTTCCAGAACCTCGAGGGCTGCAACGAGATCCTGAACATCACCCGCCCGGACATCGTCCGTTCGGTGCACCAGGAGTACTTCGCCGTCGGCGTGGACTGCGTCGAGACCAACACCTTCGGCGCCAACCTCGCCGCCCTCGGCGAGTACGACATCCCCGAGCGCATCCACGAGCTCTCCGAGGCCGGCGCGCGCATCGCCCGCGAGGTCGCCGACGAGTTCGCCGCCGCCGACGGCCGCCCCCGCTGGGTGCTCGGCTCGGTCGGCCCCGGCACCAAGCTGCCGACGCTCGGCCACGCCCCGTACCCGGCGCTGCGCGACGCCTACCAGCGCAACGTCGAGGGCCTGATCGCGGGCGGCGCGGACGCCATCCTGGTGGAGACCACCCAGGACCTGCTCCAGACCAAGTCCTCGGTGATCGGCGCCCGCCGGGCGCTCGCGGCCACCGGCGCCGACCTGCCGCTGCTCGTCCAGGTGACCGTCGAGACCACCGGCACCATGCTGCTCGGCTCGGAGATCGGCGCGGCCCTCACCGCCCTGGAGCCCCTCGGCATCGACATGATCGGCCTGAACTGCGCCACCGGTCCCGCCGAGATGAGCGAGCACCTGCGCTACCTCTCCCGGCACGCCCGCACCCGCGTCTCCGCCATGCCCAACGCCGGCCTCCCGGTGCTCGGCAAGGACGGCGCGCACTACCCGCTCTCGCCCGGCGAGCTGGCCGACGCGCACGAGACCTTCGTCCGCGAGTACGGGCTGTCGCTGGTCGGCGGCTGCTGCGGCACCACCCCCGAGCACCTGCGGCAGGTCGTCGAGCGGGTCCGCGGCATGGAGCCCACCGTCCGCAGCCCCCGCCCCGAACCGGGCGCGGCCTCCCTCTACCAGACCGTGCCGTTCCGCCAGGACACCGCCTACCTCGCGATCGGCGAGCGCACCAACGCCAACGGCTCCAAGAAGTTCCGCGAGGCCATGCTGGCCGAGCGCTGGGACGACTGCGTGGAGATGGCCCGCGACCAGATCCGCGAGGGCGCGCACCTGCTCGACCTCTGCGTGGACTACGTGGGCCGGGACGGCGTCGCCGACATGTCGGAGATCGCCGGCCGCTTCGCCACCGCCTCCACCCTCCCCATCGTGCTGGACTCCACCGAGCCCGCGGTGCTCCAGGCCGGGCTGGAGAAGCTCGGCGGCCGGGCCGTCATCAACTCCGTCAACTACGAGGACGGCGACGGGCCCGAGTCGCGGTTCGCCCGCATCACCACGCTGGCGGCCGAGCACGGCGCCGCCCTCATCGCGCTGACCATCGACGAAAAGGGCCAGGCGCGCACCCCCGAGGAGAAGGTCGCCGTCGCGGAACGGCTCATCGCGGACCTCACCGGCAACTGGGGCATCCTGGAGCCGGACATCCTCATCGACTGCCTGACCTTCACGATCTGCACCGGCCAGGAGGAGTCCCGCAAGGACGGCATCGCCACCATCGAGGCGATCCGCGAGCTCAAGCGCCGCCACCCCGACGTGCAGACCACGCTCGGCCTGTCCAACATCTCCTTCGGCCTCAACCCGGCCGCCCGGATGGTGCTCAACTCCGTCTTCCTCGACGAGTGCGTCAAGGCCGGCCTGGACTCGGCGATCGTGCACGCCTCGAAGATCCTGCCGATCGCCCGGCTGGAGGACGAGCAGCGCCAGGTGGCCCTCGACCTGATCTACGACCGGCGGCGCCCCGCCGACGGCGACACGCCCGCCTACGACCCCCTCCAGCGGTTCCTGGAGCTCTTCGAGGGCGTCGACACGAAGTCGATGAAGGCCGGCAAGGCCGAGGAACTGCTCGCGCTGCCGCTGGACGAGCGGCTCCAGCGCCGCATCATCGACGGCGAGAAGAACGGGCTCGCCGCCGACCTCGACGAGGCGCTCGCCGACCGCCCCGCGCTGGAGATCGTCAACGACACGCTGCTGGCCGGCATGAAGGTCGTCGGCGAGCTGTTCGGCTCCGGCCAGATGCAGCTGCCGTTCGTCCTCCAGTCCGCCGAGGTCATGAAGACGGCCGTCGCCCACCTCGAACCGCACATGGAGAAGTCCGACGACGAGGGCAAGGGCACCATCGTGCTGGCCACCGTCCGCGGCGACGTCCACGACATCGGCAAGAACCTCGTCGACATCATCCTGTCCAACAACGGCTACAACGTCGTCAACCTCGGCATCAAACAGCCCGTCTCCGCGATCCTGGAGGCCGCCGAGGAGCACCGGGCCGACGTCATCGGCATGTCCGGGCTCCTGGTCAAATCCACGGTGATCATGAAGGAGAACCTGGAGGAGCTCAACCAGCGCAACATGGCCGCCGACTTCCCCGTCATCCTCGGCGGCGCCGCGCTCACCCGCGCCTACGTGGAACAGGACCTGCACGAGATCTACGAGGGAGAGGTCCGCTACGCCCGCGACGCCTTCGAAGGGCTGCGGCTGATGGACGCCCTCATCGCCGTCAAGCGCGGCGTCCCCGGCGCCACCCTCCCCGAACTCAAGCAGCGCCGCGTCCCGCAGCGCGAGACGCCCCTCCCGGAGGCCGAGGAGACGGACGAGGGGCCCGTACGCTCCGACACCGCGACCGACAACCCCGTCCCCGCCCCGCCCTTCTGGGGCACCCGGGTGATCAAGGGCATCGGCCTCAAGGATTACGCGTCCTGGCTGGACGAGGGCGCCCTGTTCAAGGGCCAGTGGGGCCTCAAGCAGGCCCGTACGGGCGACGGGCCCAGCTACGAGGAGCTGGTCGAGAGCGAGGGCCGGCCCCGGCTGCGCGGCTGGCTCGACAAGCTCCACACGGACAACCTCCTGGAAGCCGCCGTGGTCTACGGCTACTTCCCGTGCGTCTCCAAGGGCGACGACCTGATCGTGCTGCACGAGGACGGCTCCGAGCGCACCCGCTTCACCTTCCCGCGCCAGCGCCGCGGCCGCCGCCTCTGCCTGGCGGACTTCTTCCGGCCGCAGGAGTCGGGCGAGACGGACGTGGTCGGCTTCCAGGTCGTCACCGTCGGCTCGAAGATCGGCGAGGCCACCGCCGAGCTGTTCGGCTCCGACTCCTACCGCGACTACCTGGAGCTGCACGGCCTGTCCGTACAGCTGGCCGAGGCCCTCGCCGAGTACTGGCACGCGCGGGTACGGGCCGAGCTCGGCTTCGCCGGCGAGGACCCCGCCGAGGTCGAGGACATGTTCGCGCTCAAGTACCGCGGCGCGCGCTTCTCGCTGGGCTACGGCGCCTGCCCCGACCTGGAGGACCGGGCGAAGATCGCCGCGCTCCTGGAGCCCGAGCGGATCGGCGTCCAGCTCTCGGAGGAGTTCCAGCTCCACCCCGAGCAGTCCACGGACGCCATCGTCATCCACCACCCCCAGGCGAAGTACTTCAACGCACGCTGACCGCTCCCGGCGGCGGCCGGTAACCGCCCGCCGGGACGATCCACCGCGCGCCGCGGGCGCCCGACGTACACTTGTCGGTCCGGTAAAGGCCGGTCGTCTTCCCTCCGGGGACGGCGGCCGGCCTTCGCGTCCCTTCTGTGAGGTGTGTGCGGATGACCAGCAGCATCCCCGCCGTCGACACCCGTACGGCCGAAGACTCCGCCCTGCAGGCCGTGCTGCTCGACATGGACGGCACCCTGGTCGACACCGAGGGCTTCTGGTGGGACGTGGAAGTCGCGGTCTTCGCGGAGCTCGGGCACACGCTCCTCGACGAGTACCGCGAGGTCGTCGTCGGCGGCCCGATGACGCGCAGCGCCGCCTATCTGATCCAGGCCACCGGCGCCCGCATCGCCCTCGCCGAGCTGAGCGTGCTGCTCAACGCCCGGTTCGCCGAGACGATCACCGGCGGGGTGCCGCTGATGCCCGGCGCGCGCCGGCTGCTGACCGAGCTGGCCGCCCACCGGGTGCCGACCGCGCTGGTCTCCGCCTCGCACCGGCAGATCATCGACCGGGTGCTCGGCACCCTCGGGCCGGAGAACTTCACCCTGACGGTCGCCGGCGACGAGCTGAAGCGCACGAAGCCGCACCCGGACCCGTACCTGCTGGCCGCGGCCCGGCTCGGGGCGGACCCCGCGCGGTGCGCCGTGGTGGAGGACACCGCCACGGGCGTGGCGGCGGCGGAGGCGGCCGGCTGCCGGGTCGTGGCGGTGCCGTCGATCGCGCCGATCCCCGCGGCGGCCGGGCGCAGCGTCGTCGGCTCGCTGGAGGAAGTCGACCTGACTTATCTGCGGTCGCTGATTACAGCAATGCACTGAGTGTGCACTGAGCGTGGGACGCGTAATGCGCCGGGGAACGCTCGGCGCAGGCGTGCTTATTTTGCGTGACCCGCGTGGCGAATACGGCGTCCGAATTGCAGGACGCCGCAACCTCTTCGGGGGAGTGAGGTTTATCACGGGCGGCGGCGTCGACAAGGGGGTCGATGATCGCCGCGACACCCCCGCGGACCCGTCCTGACGCACCCTTGTGTCCCGATTGATGATCTCGCGTACGAATCGTTCCGGCGTCCGGATATCGGTGAATGGCGGCCCGTTATCGGGGCGTGATATCACCTCAACTCGGCCGCGTTCCAAAGTTGCTGGCCGCGCGCACTAATGTCTTCGCGAGAACTTCACCACTGACCCTGTGGCCAGCGCACCCGACGTCGGTATGGTCCCGGGATCGATCGCAGGGAGAGCCCCGACAATGAACCGCAAGACGCTGGTGCTGCCGACCGTGGTGGGCCTGTTGGCCCCTGTGCTCGTCGCCTGTGGCGGGTCCGACGGCGCCGGCAAGGATGGCGGGGCCATCGTCATCGGCAGCACGGACCGGTTCGAGCTGTCGAAGGACACCCCCGCGCCCTTCGACCCGGCCGAGGTCTACGACATCGCCGGCCTCACCGTGCTGCGCAGCACCTTCCAGACGCTGCTGCGACTGCCGCGCTCCGGCACCACCCCGGTCCCGGACGCCGCCGAGAAGTGCGGGTTCACCGACCGCAAGAGCGAGCAGTTCCGCTGCACGATGCGCGAGGGCCTGAAATTCTCCAACGGCCACGACCTCACCGCCAAGGACGTGAAGTTCTCCATCGACCGCGTCCGGAACATCAACTTCAAGAACGGCCCCGCCTCGCTGTTCGACAACGTCGACCGGGTGGAGACGCCCAACGACCAAGAGGTCGTCTTCCACCTCAAGACCCCCGACGCGACCTTCGCGCAGAAGATCTCCACGCCCGCCGGCGGCATCGTCGACAGCGAGGTCTACGACCCCAAGAAGGTCCGCGACGGCTACGACATCGTCGGCTCCGGCCCGTACACGCTGAAGGCCGACGCCACGGACGGCAAGGTCAACAAGGTCGTCTTCTCGAAGAACCCGCAGTACAAGGGCGGCCTGAAGCTCCAGAACAGCAAGGCCGAAATGCGCTTCTTCGCGAGCTCCAGCGCGATGGAGAAGGCCCTCAAGTCCGGCGACATCGACGTCATGAACCGCTCCATGGCGCCCGAGCAGATCACCCGGCTGCGCGCCTCCGCCTCCAAGGACATCAACATCGTCGAGTCGCCGGGGCAGGAGATCAGCTTCCTGGCCTTCAACACCAACGACCCGTCGGTGAAGAACAAGGCCGTCCGCCAGGCCATGGCGCAGATCATCGACCGGGACGCGCTCAGCCGCGACGACTACGGCCGTACGACCAAGCCGCTGTACTCCCTGGTCCCCAGCGGCATCACCAGCCACCAGAACTCCTTCTCCAACACGTACGGCGAGCCCAGCACCGACAAGGCGCGCACCATCCTCCAGAACGCGAACATCACCTCCCCGGTGCACGTCACCCTCACGTACACCACGGACCACTACGGTGAGGCGACCGCCAAGGAGTTCAAGAACCTCCAGGACCAGCTCAACGGCAGCAAGCTCTTCGACGTGAAGATCAAGGGCGTCGAATGGTCCAAGTTCCGCCCCGAGAGCATCAACGGCGAGTACGCCGTCTACGGCATGGGCTGGTTCCCCGACTTCCCGGACCCCGACAACTTCATCGCCCCGTTCTTCGGTGAGGGCAACTTCCTCAAGTCCCCCTACCGGAACAAGAAGATCACCGACAAGCTCATCCCGCAGACCCGGCAGGAAGCACGGCGCGACGAGGCCGCCACGATCTTCCAGCAGGCCCAGGACATCGTCGCCGACGACGTGCCGATCCTCCCGCTGTGGCAGGGCAAGCAGTACGTGGCCGCCCGCGAGAACATCACCGGCGTGGAGTGGGCGCTCAACTCCTCCTCGCAGATCCAGCCCTGGGAACTCGGCCGCGGCGTCTGACCCCCGAGCCGCCACACGACGAAGGCCGACGGCCCGCTTCCCGAAGGAAGCGGGCCGCCGGCCTCTTCTCGACCCCGCTGCCCCGCCTACTGCGAACCGGGGCGCACCAGCCCGCTCTCGTACGCGTAGACCGCCGCCTGCACCCGGTCCCGCAGCCCCAGCTTGGTCAGCACATGCCCCACATGCGTCTTGACCGTCGTCTCGCTCACGAACAGATCCGCGGCGATCTCCGCGTTCGACAGACCGCGCGCCACCAGCTTGAGCACCTCCACCTCGCGCTCGGTCAGCGTGTCCAGCGTGTCCGGGACCTTCTCCTCACCGGACGGCAGATGACCGGCGTACTTGTCCAGCAGCCGCCGCGTGATGCTCGGCGCCAGCATCGCCTCGCCGCCCGCCACCACCCGGATCGCCTGCACGAGCTCGTCGGCCGGCGCGTCCTTCAGCAGAAAGCCGCTCGCCCCCGCGCGCAGCGCCTCCACCACGTACTCATCGAGATCGAACGTGGTCAGCACCAGCACCTTCGCCGGACCGTCCCGGCCCGGACCCGTGATCTGCCGGGTCGCCTCCACACCGTCCATCCGAGGCATCCGGATATCCATCAGCACCACATCGGGCTGCAGCGCCCGCACCTGATCGAGCGCCTGGAGACCGTCGCCGGCCTCGCCGACGACCGCGAGATCCTGCTCGGCCTCCAAGATCATCCGGAAACCGGTGCGCAGCAGCGGCTGGTCGTCGACCAGCAGGACGCGGATAGCCACAGGGACTCTCTCCTTCGCTAGATCTGCCCCATTCTGCCTTGCGGCGCCTGCCCCGAAGCCACTGACCCGGCCTCCGCACCGCCCTCCCCGGCGCCGCCCACCGGCAGCGGACCGGCCTGCGGCCCGCCCTCCCCGGCACCGACCACCGGCAGCGGACCGGCCTGCGGCCCGCCCTCCCCGGCACCGACCACCGGCAGCGGATAAGGCGGCGGCGTCCCCCCGAACTCCGGACACACGGCCTGGTGATCACACCAACCGCACAACTTGCTCCGCCGCGGCCGCCAATCACCCGTCTCCGTCGCCAGCACGATCGCCTCCCACAAGGCGAGCAGCTTCCGCTCGACCGCCAGCAGATCCGCCTCGCTCGGGTCGTACGTCAGCACATCCCCACTGCCCAGATAGACCAACTGGAGCCGACGCGGCACCGAACCCCGCAGCCGCCACATCACCAGCGCGTAGAACGTCATCTGAAACAGCGGCTCCGACCGGAACTGCGGAGCCGGCGCCTTGCCCGTCTTGTAATCCACGAGCCGCACCTCCCCGCCCGGCGCGACATCGACCCGGTCGATGAAGCCCCGCAGCGCCAGCCCCGAATCCAGGACCGTCTCCACATACAGCTCCCGGTCGGCAGGCTCCAGCCGCGTCGGATCCTCCAACGTGAACCACCGGTCCACCAGCCGCTCCGCGTCACCCAGCCACCCGGCCAGCCGCTCACCCCCCGGATCGTCCTCGAACAGCTCCGCCAGCTCCGGCCGCCTCGCGAGCAGCTTCTCCCACTCACCCGGCACCATGGCCCGCGCACCCTCGGCCGTACGCTCCCCGGCCGGCGCGTCGAACAACCGCTCCAGCACCGCGTGCACCACCGTGCCCCGCGTCGCCGCGGCACTCGGACGCTCCGGCAACTTGTCGATCACCCGAAAGCGGTAGAGCAACGGGCACCGCATGAAATCGCCCGCCCGCGAGGGCGACAGCGCCGTGGGCCGTTCGGCTGACACGGCCCGGAGCCCGCTCGGCCGGGCCTGCGGAATCTTCTCGATGCTCGTTCCCATGCCGCCGACCCTACGGCCCCCCACCGACAACGAGCCGCATACCATCGACGGCAGACCGCCCCGCACTGCATGATCGTGGAAACGCACCACGCGGGTGCGGGGCAGAACGCCGACGAGGGGACACAGTGGAGAACAGCGGGCAGGGCCGGTCCGGCGGGGGAGCGGGCCCCCAGGCCGAGAAGCCCAAAGAGCCCGAAGGCCGCAAACCACGCCGCCCGCGCGAACAGGGCGGCGGCATCCTCATGGGCCGCCCCTTCGGCGTCCCCGTCTACGTCGCCCCCAGCTGGTTCCTCGTCGCCGCCCTCATCACCTGGGTCTTCGGCGGCCAGCTCGACCGCGTCCTGCCCGAACTCGGCCGCGCCCGATACCTCGTCTCACTCTTCTTCGCCGTCGCCTTCTACGCCTCCGTCCTCGTCCACGAGCTCGCCCACACCATCGCCGCGCTGCGCTTCAGACTCCCCGTCCGCCGCATCCAGCTCCAGTTCTTCGGCGGCGTCTCCGAGATCGAGAAGGACGCCGAGACCCCCGGCCGCGAATTCGTCCTCGCCTTCGTCGGCCCGCTGCTCTCCCTCGTCCTCGCCGGCGTCTTCTACCTCGGCATGCAGACCGTCCAGCCCGGCACCGTGCCCGGCGTACTGCTCGCCGGACTGATGATCTCCAACCTGATCGTCGCGATCTTCAACCTGCTCCCCGGCCTGCCGCTCGACGGCGGCCGAATGCTCCGCGCCGTCGTCTGGAAGATCACCGGCAACCCCATGAGCGGCACCGTCGCCGCCGCCTGGGTCGGCCGCGGCCTCGCCGTCGCCGTCCTCGTGGGCCTCCCGCTCCTCACCCAGGCCGGCAGCCTCGGCGACGGAAACGAAGGATTCGGCAGCGTCGACTCACTCACCGACGCCCTCCTCGCCGCCATCCTCGCCGCGATCATCTGGACCGGCGCCGGCAACAGCCTCCGCGTCGCCCGACTCCGCGAACGCCTCCCCGAACTCACCGTCCGCACCCTCACCCGGCGCGCCGTCCCCGTAGAACCCGCCACCCCCCTCTCCGAAGCGCTCCGCCGCGCCAACGACGCCGGAGCCCGCGCCCTCGTCGTCGTCGACACCGACGGCGCCCCCACCGCCGTCGTCCGCGAATCCGCCATCGTCGGCGTCCCCGAACACCGCCGCCCCTGGGTCGCCGTCAGCGGCCTCGCCCAAGACCTCAAGGACGGCATGCGGGTCTCCGCCGAGCTCGCCGGCGAAGAACTCCTCGACACCCTCCGCGCCACCCCCGCCACCGAATACCTGGTCATCGAGGAAACCGGCGAAATCTACGGCGTACTCGCCACCTCCGACGTCGAACGCGCCTTCGTCGCCGCCATGGCCCGCCCCCAGCAGTAGAGCCCCCGCCATACCCCAGGGATATGCCACAGGCTCCGGAGACCGCGGACATCACCGCCCGCCACCCCAGGTAGGCTGGTCACATGTCCGAACCGACCGGTGCCGCCCGCCGTCGCGGCCCCTTCCAGGTCGGGGACCAGGTCCAGCTCACCGACCCCAAGGGACGCCACTACACCTTCACGCTCGAAACCGGGAAGCAGTTCCACACCCACAAGGGTGCCTTCCCCCACGACGAGCTGATCGGTGCCCCCGAAGGCAGTGTTGTCCGAACCACGGGAAACGTCGCCTACCTCGCGCTGCGCCCCCTGCTCCCCGACTACGTCCTGTCCATGCCGCGCGGAGCCGCCGTCGTCTACCCCAAGGACGCGGGGCAGATACTGGCGATGGCCGACATCTTCCCCGGCGCCCGCGTCGTCGAGGCAGGCGTCGGCTCCGGCTCCCTGAGCAGCTTCCTGCTGCGCGCCATCGGCGACCAGGGCATGCTGCACTCCTACGAGCGCCGGGCCGACTTCGCCGAGATCGCCACCCAGAACGTGCAGCGCTACTTCGGCGCCCCGCACCCCGCCTGGACGCTCACCGTCGGCGACCTCCAGGACAACCTCTCCGACACCGAGGTCGACCGGGTCATCCTCGACATGCTCGCCCCCTGGGAATGCCTCGAAGTCGTCTCCAAGGCCCTCGTCCCCGGCGGCATCCTCTGCGCCTACGTGGCCACCACCACGCAGCTCGCCCGCACCGTCGAGGCCATCCGCGAACACGGCACCTTCAACGAACCCTCCGCCTGGGAGACCATGGTCCGCACCTGGCACGTCGAAGGCCTCGCCGTACGCCCCGACCACCGCATGATCGGACACACCGGCTTCCTCCTCACCGCCCGCCGCCTCGCCGACGGCGTCGAACCGCCCCTGCGCCGCCGCCGCCCCGCCAAGGGCGCCTACGGCGACGACTACACCGGCCCCGGAAGCCAGAGCGGCTCCGCCGAACGCTGACCCCGGCCTCCCGGCCGCACGCACCACAGGCCCCGCCGCCCGAATCCGCCCAACGGAACTCGGCGGCGGGGCCCACGCGTTGAAAGACCACCAGCCGCACCGGCAGCACCGGACTCCGGTGCTGCCACGCCCCCACCCATATGGCACGATGCTGCACACCCCGACGGCACAGCTCTCACAGGAGTCCCCCCGCGTGCAGCCCCTGGCAGGCACTGGGCCCTTCCCCGCGCCCGGCACCGACCCCTCCCACGCCCGTACCCGCCCCGTGCACTGGATAGCGACCGCCGCCGCGCTCGCCCTCGTCGTCGCCGGCGCGGCCCTCGTCCAGCCCGCGGACGCCACGGCTACCACCACCGCACCACGCTCCGGTACGCCCTCCGGCGGAGCACCCGATGCGCACGCGGCACGGTATCCGCTCGACTGCGGCCGGACGGAGGTGGACGTCGTGGAGAAGGGCTCCGCCGACTTCGACGGCGACGGACGACCCGAGACGGTCGCCGTGGTGCGCTGCCACGCCGAGGCGGGCACCCCGCCCAGCGGTGTGTACGTACTCACACCCCCGGCCGCGCGAGGCGGGCGCCCCAAGGTCGCGGCGACGCTCCTCGACCCCGCGCAGCGGATGAGCGTCATGGACTTCCGCGTGTCGGACGCCGCCGTCTCGGCGACCCTGCTCGGCTACTCCTCGAAGGACGTGCCGCGTTGCTGCCCCGACAAGCAGCGAGAGGTCAAGTGGCGGTGGACGGACGGGAAGTTCGCCCTCACCGCGCTGCCCGCGCCCGGCAGCGTCTGACAGCCGCGAACCAGCCGACCACAAGGAGTAATCGCCGGTCACGCGGCGTGTTCGCGTGCGCCCTTTAGTCGGCGTCGGGCCCGTAAACCTCGACCCGGTCCGCGACCCGGCGCACATGGATGCAGTCCCCGGGGCACTCCTTCGCCGAGTCCCGCACATCGTTCAGCAGCGGCAGCGGCACCCGCGTCGTCGCCCCCTTGTCCTGGAGCAGCTCGTCGTCCGCGCTCTTGACATACGCGAGACCGTCGATGTCGAGCTCGAAGACCTCCGGAGCGTACTGCGCGCAGATCCCGTCGCCGGTGCACAGATCCTGATCGATCCAGACCTCAAGATCCTCGGTGCTTTCCCGGGCCTCGTCCTGCACGGTCATCTCGCCTGCCGTTTCCTGCGTCGCGCGTCAAATTCTTGCGGTAAGTCGTGCCAGCCCTGACGGGTGTTGACCGACTCGACGATACAACCGCCCGCTTTCCGATGTTGTTGGGTGGGTATTCCCCTCAGGTAAGGACGTGCGCAAGGGTGAAGATCGGACACACCCCGACCGGGTTTGTGATCTAGGGGTTTCAACCTGCACCGGCCCAGGTAGGGTCAGGAAGCGTCCAGCTCCCCTTGGAGGAGGTGAGGACCGTGGCAGCCCACGACGACGACATCAACCGCGGCATCCGGCCGGGGCGAGGGTCTGAGGACCCCGCCGGTCAGGTTGCCTATCTTGAGCAGGAGATCGCCGTCCTGCGGCGCAAGCTCGCCGACTCGCCGCGTCACACGAGGATTCTCGAAGAGCGGATCGTCGAGCTGCAGACCAACCTGGCCGGAGTGTCCGCTCAGAACGAGCGGCTCGCCAATACACTCCGTGAGGCCCGCGACCAGATCGTGGCCCTCAAGGAGGAGGTCGACCGGCTCGCGCAGCCGCCGGCCGGCTTCGGGGTCTTCCTGCAGGCGAACGAGGACGGTACGGCCGACATCTTCACCGGCGGCCGCAAACTCCGCGTGAATGTCAGCCCGAGCGTCGAACTCGAAGAGCTCAGGCGTGGCCAGGAGGTCATGCTCAACGAGGCGCTCAATGTGGTCGAAGCCATGGAGTTCGAGAGCGCCGGGGACATCGTCACCCTCAAGGAAATCCTCGAGGACGGCGAGCGGGCCCTGGTCATCGGGCACACCGACGAGGAGCGGGTGGTGAGGCTCGCCGAGCCGCTGCTGGACATCACCATCCGACCCGGCGACGCACTGCTGCTCGAACCCCGATCCGGCTACGTCTACGAAGTCATCCCGAAGAGCGAAGTCGAGGAACTCGTCCTCGAAGAGGTCCCGGACATCGACTACACGAAGATCGGCGGCCTGGGCAACCAGATCGAGCTGATCCGCGACGCCGTCGAACTCCCCTACCTCTACCCCGACCTCTTCAAAGAACACGAACTACGGCCGCCCAAGGGCGTACTGCTCTACGGCCCCCCCGGCTGCGGCAAGACCCTCATCGCCAAAGCCGTCGCCAACTCCCTCGCCAAAAAAGTCGCCGAAGTCACCGGCAAGCCCGCGGGGAAGAGCTTCTTCCTCAACATCAAGGGCCCCGAACTGCTCAACAAGTACGTCGGCGAAACCGAACGGCACATCCGCCTCGTCTTCCAGCGCGCCAGGGAGAAGGCCAGCGAAGGCACCCCGGTCATCATCTTCTTCGACGAGATGGAGTCGCTCTTCCGCACCCGCGGCTCCGGCGTCAGCTCGGACGTGGAGAACACCATCGTCCCCCAGCTGCTCGCCGAGATCGACGGCGTCGAAGGCCTGGAGAACGTCATCGTCATCGGCGCCTCCAACCGCGAAGACATGATCGACCCCGCGATCCTGCGCCCCGGCCGACTCGACGTGAAGATCAAGATCGAGCGCCCCGACGCCGAGGCCGCCAAGGACATCTTCACGAAGTACCTGACCCCGACCCTGCCGATCCACACGGACGACCTCGCCGAACACAGCGGCTCGGGCGCCTCCGCCGTCTCCGGCATGATCCAGTCGGTCGTCGAGCAGATGTACGCGGAATCCGAGGAGAACCGCTTCCTGGAGGTCACCTACGCCAACGGCGACAAGGAAGTCCTCTACTTCAAGGACTTCAACTCCGGAGCGATGATCCAGAACATCGTGGACCGAGCCAAGAAAATGGCGATCAAGGCATTCCTCGACCACAACCAGAAGGGCATCCGCGTCGCCCACCTGCTCGCCGCCTGCGTGGACGAGTTCAAGGAGAACGAGGACCTGCCCAACACCACCAACCCGGACGACTGGGCCCGCATCTCCGGAAAGAAGGGCGAGCGGATCGTCTTCATCCGCACCCTCGTCACCGGAAAGCAGGGCGCGGACACCGGCCGCTCCATCGACACAGTGGCCAATACCGGCCAGTACCTGTAACACCGCCGTCCGGCTGCGGATGTCCTGCACGGGGCGTCCGCGGCCGGACGTATTTTTCGCCTCAACCAATCCCGACCCATACCCACGGGCGCCGACGGACCCCACAGCGGTTCCGCGACATAATTCAACCCAATCCCACGAACCGCACCGAACGTCAACGAAGCAGCCGCAGCGAAAACCGGACGCCCGCCGACAGGCCGGGCCCGAGCAAAGACTGTAATGATCTCCCCACCACAGCAAAGCCGTTCTAGGCTCTGCGGTACCGCCGCGAAGCACAGTGGGGGATCGGGACCGCACACGGACCGGAAGCGCAGCGGTACTTGAGCGCCTACCCCATCCGGGGGCGCCGCCGGGCAAGGAGGGCCGCATGACCGTACGGCGAGTAATGGGCATCGAGACGGAGTACGGGATCTCCGTCCCCGGCCACCCGAACGCCAATGCCATGCTCACCTCATCCCAGGTAGTCAACGCCTACGCGGCGGCGATGCACCGGGCGCGACGAGCCCGCTGGGACTTCGAGGAGGAGAACCCGCTGCGAGACGCCCGCGGCTTCGACCTCGCGCGCGAATCCGCCGACTCCAGCCAGCTGACCGACGAGGACATCGGCCTCGCCAACGTCATCCTCACCAACGGCGCGCGGCTGTACGTGGACCACGCCCACCCCGAATACAGCTCCCCCGAGGTCACCAACCCCCGCGACGCCGTCCTCTGGGACAAAGCCGGAGAACGCATCATGGCGGAAGCCGCCGAGCGCGCGGCCGGCCTCCCCGGCGCCCAGCCCATCCACCTCTACAAGAACAACACCGACAACAAAGGCGCCTCCTACGGCACACACGAGAACTACCTGATGAAGCGGGACACCCCCTTCTCGGACATCGTGCGCCACCTGACACCGTTCTTCGTCTCCCGCCAGGTCGTCACCGGCGCCGGACGCGTCGGCGTCGGCCAGGACGGCCACGAACAGGGATTCCAGCTCAGCCAGCGCGCCGACTACTTCGAAGTCGAGGTCGGCCTGGAGACCACCCTCAAACGCCCCATCATCAACACCCGCGACGAGCCGCACGCCGACGCCGAGCGCTACCGCCGACTGCACGTCATCATCGGCGACGCCAACCTCTCCGAGATCTCCACCTACCTCAAGCTCGGCACCACCGCACTCGTCCTGTCGATGATCGAAGACGGCTTCATCGCCGCCGACCTCGCCATCGACCAGCCCGTACGCACCCTCCACCAGGTCTCGCACGACACCTCCCTGCAACACCTGATCACGCTGCGCAGCGGCCGGACGCTCACCGCCGTACAGCTCCAAATGGAGTACTTCGAGCTGGCCCGCAAATACGTCGAGGACCGCTACGGCGTGGACGCCGACGAGCAGACCAGGGACGTCCTCACCCGCTGGGAGGACGTGCTGAACCGGCTGGAGCACGACCCCATGAGCCTGGCGGGCGAGCTGGACTGGGTCGCCAAGCGCGAGCTCCTGGAGGGCTACCGCCGCCGCGACGGCCTGGACTGGGACGCCGCCCGGCTGCAGCTGGTGGACCTCCAGTACGCGGACGTACGGCCCGACAAGGGCCTCTACAACCGCCTCGCGGCACGCGGCAGGATGAAGCGGCTGCTGGACGAGGGCGACGTCGAGAGGGCCCGTACGAAGCCGCCGGAGGACACCCGCGCGTACTTCCGCGGCCGCTGCCTGGAGCAGTACGCCGACGACGTCGCCGCGGCCTCCTGGGACTCGGTCATCTTCGACCTCCCCGGCCGCGACTCCCTCCAGCGTGTTCCCACCCTGGAGCCCCTGCGCGGCACCCGCAACCACGTCAAGGAGCTCCTGGACCGGTGCCGCACGGCGGAGGACCTCGTCCGGGTGCTGTCCGGGGGCTGAACCGGGGCTGAAAAGGCCGGCGTATGGGAATCATCGAGGTGGTTCCCGGACGTTGGGGAAGTAAAGGGCCAATGTCGGACCCTGCTTGTAGGGTCTGATCAAGTGCATCGAACCGAGCGGGGTGAGGTAGATGGCGACCAAGGACACCGGCGGCGGACAGCAGAAGGCGACGCGTTCCACCGAGGAGGTCGAGGAGCAGGCGCAGGACGCGCAGGCTGCGGAGGACCTCAAGGAGCGGCAGGAGAAGCTGTCGGACGACGTGGACTCCGTCCTGGACGAAATCGACGACGTCTTGGAGGAAAATGCCGAGGATTTCGTCCGGAGTTTTGTACAAAAGGGCGGACAGTGAGGAATGTCCGAATTCGGCGTCGGGAGGAAATGCTCGGCCTGTCAGCAGACACTCCCTGCCAGCGCATTCGCGGCTAATAGGTCGCGGCCGGACGGCCTCCAGGCCAATTGCCGTGAATGCGCGGCTGAGTACTACAAGCGACGCCAGGAAGCTCGCGGCAAGACTGTCCGCGAGAAAGTGGATGTGACCGACGGGTGCAAGCTCTGTCGCTCTTGCGGCGAGATCAAGCCCCACAGCGAGTGGCACCGCAACGCGACTGCCTCGGACGGCCTGTCGACGCGCTGCAAGGCGTGTCGGGCCGTTCAGGGGCGGGAAGCACACCTGAAGCGTCAGTACGGCATGACCGAGGCGGAGCGTGACGAGATAATCGCCTCCCAAATGGGAATCTGCGTGATCTGTCTCAATGCTCCAGCCGTGCATGTGGATCACTGCCATCAGACGGGTAAGGTCCGTGGCGTACTGTGCTTCAACTGCAATTCGGCCATCGGCAAGTTGGGAGACGATCCCGACACCTTGCGTCGGGCCATCGCATACCTGGAAGGAAACGCGTGGAAGCCAACACTCGTAGCTCAGGGCGTCTACCGGCTGCCTTCCTGACGCCTGGCTCGTCCTCGTTCATGGATTTCCTGACCGAGCACTCTCCGGAGCTGCTGCCGGGGAACCGGGAGCTGCCGGCCGTGCAGGGGGCCGTCGAGTTGCCGCATGGCACGACCATCGTGGGTGCGACGTTCCCCGGCGGTGTGGTGCTCGCCGGTGACCGGCGGGCGACGATGGGCAATATCATCGCGCAGCGCGACGTGCAGAAGGTCTTCCCGGCCGACGAGTACTCGGCCGTCGGCATCGCCGGTACGGCCGGGCTGGCTGTGGAGATGGTCAAGCTCTTCCAGCTGGAGCTGGAGCACTTCGAGAAGGTGGAGGGTGCGACTCTTTCGTTGGAGGGCAAGGCCAACCGTCTCTCGACCATGATCCGCAGCAATCTCGGCATGGCTATGCAGGGCCTCGCCGTGGTGCCGCTCTTCGCGGGCTGGGATGTGGGCCGTGGGAAGGGCCGGATCTTCTCCTACGACGTCACCGGCGGGCGCTCCGAGGAGTACGGTTTCGCGGCGATCGGCTCGGGCTCGGTGTTCGCGCGGGGCGCGCTGAAGAAGCTCTACCGGGACAACCTGACGGAGAGCCAGGCCATCACGCTCGTCACTCAGGCGCTGTACGACGCCGCCGATGACGATTCGGCGACCGGTGGGCCGGATCTGGCGCGTCGCATCTACCCCGTTCTCACCGTGATCACTGACGAGGGGTTCCGGAGGCTGACCGAGGGGGAGGCGTCCGAGGCCGTCCGTGCGATCCATGAGCAGCGGCTGCAGGAGCCGGACGGCCCGCGGGCCGGGCTGCTCTAGTCTCGCGGATCTGCCCGCATGTTCCCCCGCCGCCGCTGGGCGGTATCCCAGCCACTGACAGAAAGGGACGGATAGCCGGTGTCGACGCCGTTCTATGTCTCACCCCAGCAGGCCATGGCCGACCGCGCCGAGTACGCCCGCAAGGGCATTGCGCGCGGCCGCAGCGTTGTCGTGCTCCAGTATGCCGACGGCATTGTCTTCGTCGCCGAGAACCCGTCCCGTGCGCTGCACAAGGTCAGCGAGATCTATGACCGGATCGCTTTCGCGGCGGTCGGCAAGTACAACGAGTTCGAGAATCTGCGGATCGCCGGTGTGCGCTATGCGGATCTGCGCGGCTATACGTATGACCGGCACGATGTGACGGCCCGTGGTCTCGCCAATGTGTATGCCCAGGCTCTGGGCACCATTTTCTCCAGTGCGGCCGAGAAGCCGTATGAGGTCGAGCTGATTGTCGCGGAGGCCGGGGAGGGGCCGGAGGATGATCAGATCTACCGGTTGCCGCATGATGGTTCGATCGTGGACGAGCATGGTTCGGTCGCGGTCGGCGGGAACGCGGATCAGATCAGCAGTTATCTCGATCAGCGTCATGTGGACGGTATGACGCTGGGTGAGGCGCTGAAGCTCGCTGTGGAGTCTCTGTCGCGTGACAACAACGGTGGGGAGCGCACGCTTACCGCCGAGCAGCTGGAAGTGGCGATCTTGGATCGTACGCGGCCGCAGCAGCGGAAGTTCAAGCGGTTGCTGGGTGGTCAGTTGACGCGGTTGCTGGCGGATGGTGAGGGTTCCGTCGCGGAGTCCGATGATGCCGCGGAGGGTTCGGACGCCGAGGAGTAGCAGTAGCCGGCGGCTGTCGGTTGTTCGTGCCCGTGGCGGGCTGTGCGGTCTGTCACGGGCACGTTGTTTTTTTACGCGTCGGCCCGTGGTGCGGCGGTGGAGTCGCGTACGACCAGTTCGCCGTGGAGTTCTGTCGGTTCGGGTGTGTGGCCGTCGAGTACTGCGATGAGGGCTTTCATGCCGGCCTCGCCGACTGCTTCGGCGGGTAGCCGTACTGTCGTCAGTTCGGGTTCGACGGCGGTTGCCAGGGAGAGGTCGTCGAAGCCGGTCACCGACACGTCGTCCGGGACGCGCAGTCCGAGTCGGCGGGCGGCTTTGCAGGCGCCTGCCGCCAGTAGGTCGTCGTCGCAGACCAGTGCGGTCGGCCGTGGTCCGGGTCCGCTGAGGGCGCGTTCGGCGGCGAGTCGGCCCTGCGCGACGCCGAGGGCCGCGGGTTCGGTTCGTACGGTGGCGTCCGGGGTGCGGTGGAGGGTGGCGGCGAGGGCTTCGGCGCGTACGGCGAAGGTCCAGGAGTCGATGCGGGCCGCGATGTGTGCGAAGCGGCGGTGGCCGAGGGTGAGCAGGTGTTCGGCCACGTGTCGCATGCCGGCGGCGATGTCGAGGTTGACGGTGGCGGCGGAGTCGGAGCGCAGTGGGTCGCTGTCGAGCATGACGAGTGGCAGTCCGCCGTCGCGGATGGCGGTCAGTGCGTCCGCGGCCATGGAGGAGGCGATCACTCCGTCGACGGCGGCGCGTGCGGAGTCGAAGGGGTCGCGGGCGGGGCCGATGCCGTCGGGTGAGGGGTAGAGCAGGACGCCGACGCTGTGTTGGCGGGCGGCGCGGGCGGCGCCGGCGTGGACGCGGGCGAAGAATTCGTTGGTGAGGGCGGGGACGACGAGGAGCACGGTTCTGGTGCGGCCGAGTCGGAGGTTGCGTGCGGCGAGGTTGGGGCGGTAGCCGAGTTCGCGGGCTGATGCGCGTACGGATGCGGCTGTGCGTTCGGAGACGCGGCCGCGCCATTTGTCGCCGAGGACGAGGGAGACGGTGGCTTGTGAGACGCCGGCGGCGCGTGCCACGTCGCGGCTGGTGGTGCGGTCGCCGGTGGGTCGGGGGGCGGTGGTCGGGGGGTTTGTCGCCTGGTCGCCGTGGCTGTGTGGTGCGCCGCCCTCGCCTATCACTGATGCCGCTCCTCTGTTCCCGTTCGGTCCGTTTGGGACTCTATCGGGGTGGACCGGCGGTCGGTGCTCATGATAGGTGTAGCCCCGCACATTATACGTAACACCTCGGGAGTGGACCGGGGCGCGAAGGGGCGGGCGATGGCTGCGGGCTATGGGGATCTGCTGCGGACGCGGCATGCTGCGCGGCTGCTGTGCGGCACGCTCGTGGGGCGGTTGCCGAACGCCACGGCCACGTTGGCGATCGTGTTGTTCGCGCGTGCCGAGGGCGGTGGTTACGGCTTGGCGGGGGCGCTGACGGCTGTCTACGGGGTGGGGAACGCCGTCGGTCAGCCGCTGCTGGGCCGGGCCGTGGATCTGTACGGGCAGCCCAGGGTGATGCTTCCCGCCTCGGTGCTCTCCGCGCTGTGCGTGGCCGTGTTCACGGCTTGCGGGTTGAGTCCGCTGCCGGTGGTGTTCGCCGCGATGCTTCTCGCGGGGTTCTTCACGCCGCCGTTGGAGGGCGGGCTGCGTGCGCTGTGGCCGAGTGTCCTGAAGCGGGATGACCGTATTCACGCCGCGTACGCGCTGGACGCGGTGGCGCAGGAGGTGATGTTCGCGGTGGGGCCGTTGCTGGTGACGCTGCTGGTGGCGGCCTGGTCGCCGGCGGCGGCGCTGCTGGTGGTCAACGCGCTGGGGGTCGCGGGCGCGTTGTCCGTGGTGGTGTCGCCGCCGTCGCGGCGGTGGCGCAGTGCGCCGCGCGAGGCGCACTGGCTCGGTGCGCTGCGTTCGCCGGGGCTCCTTGTGCTGCTGGGGTCGTTCTTCTTCGTCGGTGTCGCGCTCGGGTCGATAGCGGTGGCGGCGGTTTCGTACGCGGAGGGGCATGGCGGCGGGCTGGTGGCCAGTTATCTGCTGTCCGGGCTGGGTGTCGGTGCGCTGGTCGGCGGTGTGGTGTATGGGGCGCGGCAGTGGCCGGGGGCTCCGGAGGGCCGGTTGCGGCTGTTGGTGGCGGCGTTGGCCGTCGGTTATCTGCCGCTGGCGCTGGTGCCGGGGGTTGTCGCGATGACGGCGTTGACGGTGTTGGCGGGCGTGTTTCTGGCGCCGGCGCTGGCGTGTGCGTTCGTCGTCGTGGATCGGCACGCGCCGCGTGGCACGGTTACGGAGGCGTTCTCGTGGCTGGTGACGAGTTTCGGGGTGGGGGCGGCGATCGGCGGGGCGGTGGTGGGGCCGGCTGTGGAGCGGGGCGGGGCCGGGGCGGGGTTCTCGGTCGCGGGCTTCGGGGGGTGTGCGGCGTTGGCGGTGCTTGTCGTGGCCCGGCGCTTCCTTCCGGCCGTCGGTGGTCTTCCGGTAGTTGAACGGGGGGCGGAAAATGATCGAAACGCAGTTGTCGAACCCGGTTTCAGAGCTGGCCGTCAGGCGTAATGTTCAGTCATGGACCGCCGCATTTTCGGGCTGGAGAACGAGTACGGCGTCACGTGCACGTTCAGGGGACAGCGCCGACTGTCACCTGACGAAGTGGCGCGCTACCTCTTCCGCCGAGTTGTCTCCTGGGGCCGCAGCAGCAATGTCTTCCTGCGGAACGGCGCCCGTCTGTACCTCGATGTGGGCTCGCACCCGGAATACGCGACTCCCGAGTGCGACAATGTGACCGAGCTCGTCACCCACGACAAGGCGGGTGAGCGCATTCTCGAAGGGCTGCTCGTCGATGCCGAACGCCGCCTGCACGAGGAGGGGATCGCGGGCGACGTCTATCTCTTCAAGAACAACACCGACTCGGCGGGCAACTCCTACGGCTGCCACGAGAACTACCTGGTCGCGCGGCACGGGGAGTTCTCCCGGCTCGCGGACATCCTCATTCCGTTCCTCGTCACGCGGCAGTTGCTGTGCGGCGCGGGCAAGGTGCTCCAGACGCCGCGCGGCGCGGTCTACTGCGTCAGTCAGCGGGCGGAGCACATCTGGGAGGGTGTCAGTTCCGCGACGACCCGTTCGCGCCCCATCATCAACACGCGTGATGAGCCGCATGCCGACGCGGAGCGTTATCGCCGGCTGCATGTCATCGTCGGCGACTCCAACATGTCCGAGACGACCATGCTCCTGAAGGTCGGTGCGACGGATCTCGTGCTGCGCATGATCGAGGCGGGCACGGTGATGCGCGATCTCACTCTGGAGAACCCGATCCGGGCCATCCGGGAGGTCAGTCACGACATCACGGGGCAGCGCAAGGTGCGCCTCGCCAGCGGGCGGGAGGCGTCCGCGCTCGACGTCCAGCGCGAGTACTACGAGAAGGCCGTCGACTTCTGCGAGCGCCGCGGGATTCGTACGGGCACGGTGGAGCGGGTCCTGGAGCTGTGGGGCCGGACCCTGGACGCCATCCAGGAGGAGGATCTGGACCGGATCTCCACGGAGATCGACTGGGTGATGAAGTACCAGCTGATCGAGCGCTACCGCGCGAAGAACAACATCACCATGTCGCATCCGCGGGTGGCCCAGATAGATCTCGCGTACCACGACATCCACCGTCGTCGGGGCCTGTACTACCTGATGGAGCGGCGTGGCCAGGCGGCTCGGGTGTGCGACGACTTGAAGATCTTCGAGGGCAAGTCCGTGCCTCCGCAGACCACTCGCGCGCGGCTGCGCGGGGACTTCATCCGCCGTGCGCAGGAGCAGCGCCGGGACTTCACCGTCGACTGGGTGCATCTCAAGCTCAATGACCAGGCGCAGCGCACGGTGCTGTGCAAGGACCCCTTCCGGTCGGTGGACGACCGGGTGGAGAAGCTCATCGCCGGGATGTGAGCCTCCAGATGTGAGCCCGGAGCTGTGTGCGGGCTGTGTGAAGGCCGTGCCGGGGCTGTGCGCCGGTGTCCGATCGGCCGGGCGGCCGTGCGCCGGTCCGGTACGTCCGCGACGCTGATCACCTACGGGCCGTCCGTGCCCGTA